>JAIOPE010000072.1 GCA_021414065.1 Planctomycetota bacterium | reverse complement strand
GTCGATGTGCCCCGCGCTCCCGAGGGTGACGGGGAGGATGCTGCGCGACGAGGGGGGCGCGGCCTTGCTCATCGCCGCATCGTACTGGGGAAGGAGCCGTGGCCCGCTCCTGTCCCTGAGCGCCGCTAGTCTCGGAACCATGCGGAGGCCGGACGGCGGCCGGTCGCACGACGCAGGCTGCGCCGCCGCAGTCAAAGCGTTCGTCCAGGCCGTCCGCGATCCACCGCAGATCACCGACCTCTTCACCAGCGTTCTCACCAGCGTTTTCCCGATCGTTCACGCCTGCGCCCACGCACGGAGGCCCGCATCGTTCTCGCATCTCTCTCCACGCCCCGCCGACGCTGGAACGTCCACCCGGCTCGGCCCGCGGAACGGGCCGAGCTCGGCCGCGCCCTCGGCATCTCCGACATCGCAGCTCAGTGCCTGCTGAACCGGGGGGTCTCCGGCGAATCGGAGGCGCGCGAGTTCCTCCGCGGCTCGCTCGCGACCCTGCTGCGCCCCGAGGACCTGCCCGACATGCCGGCCGCCGTGGCCCGCATCCGTCGTGCGATCGCCGACCGGGAGCGCATCTGCGTCTGGGGTGACTACGACGTGGACGGCGTGTGCGGCACTGCCGTGATGGTGAAGTTCCTGCGCATGCTCGGGGGCGACGTCATCCCCCACCTGCCGAACCGGACCGGCTCGGGGTACGGATTCCACTGGCCGACGATGCAGCAGCGGATCGCGCAGGGCGTGTCGCTCTTCATCTCGGTGGATCACGGCTCCGCCGCGGTCGAAGCGATCACGAACTGCCAGGCGGCGGGAGTAGACGTCGTCGTCGCCGACCATCACGAGATGGCGCCGACGCTCCCGCCGGCCGTGGCTGTGATCAACCCGAAGCGTTCCGACTCGAAGTACGGGTTCACCGGGCTGTGCGGGACGGGCGTGGCGATGAAGCTCGCCTGGGCGGTGGCGCAGGACCTCTCGCCCGGGGCGCGTGTGTCGGACTCGATGCGCGAGTTCCTGCTCGACGCGCTCGGGCTCGCCGTCCTCGGCACGGTGGCCGACGTCGTGCCGCTGCGCGGCGAGAACCGCGCGATCGTGCGCCACGGGCTCCAAGTGCTCGGATCGCGACCGTCGCCCGGGCTGTCCGCCCTGCTCGACGTGTCGAAGGCACGGGCGCCGCTGCGAGCGTCGGACATCGGCTTCAAGCTCGGGCCCCGTCTGAACGCCGCAGGACGCATGGGCAGCGCAGAGCTCGCGCTCGACCTGCTCCTCACCGACGACCCGGTCCGCGCCCGCGAGATCGCGCTGCGGCTCGACGCCGAGAACGAGCGGCGGCGCACCGTGGAGCGCGGCGTCGCTGAGGAGGCGCGTCAGCGCGTCCTCGACGAGATCGGCCCCGCACCGCGGGGCGGCATCGCACTGATGAGCGAGAACTGGCACCAGGGCGTCATCGGGATCGTCGCGGCTCGGCTCGTGGACGAGTTCCACGTTCCGGTGGTGATCGTCGGCGTGCAGCAGGGCGTGGGGCGCGGCTCGGCGCGCTCCGTGAAGGGCTTCGAACTGCACACGGCGCTCGCCGCCTGCGGCGAACACCTCGTCGCCCACGGGGGCCACGCGGGCGCGGCCGGTCTGACGATCGAGCCGGGGCGGTTCAGCGGCTTCCGCGACGCGTTCGCGCGGTACGTCGAGGAGCGCCTCGACGACGACACGCGCGGCGGGTCGCTCACGGTGGACGCCGACGCGCACCCGCGCGAGATCACGGCCGAGGTCTGTGCGTCGCTCGACCGCCTCGAACCGTTCGGCGAGGGCAACCCACCGCCGGTGCTGGCGCTGCGCGGAGTTTCCGTGATGGGCGTGCCCCGCCGAATGGGCGCGCAGAACGAGCACGTCGCCTTTCATGCCGGGCGCGACGGGAACGCCCTGCGCTGTGTGGCCTTCCGCAACGCAGCGAAGTGGGCACCGCTGCTCGCGCCCGGCTCGCGGCTCGACATCGCCGTCACGCCGCAGGTGAATTCGTTCCGAGGGAACGACGAAGCCGAAGGCGCAGTGGTGGACATCCGCCCCTCCGGCGACCCGGCGTAGGGTGAGAGGATTGACACACGTTCGCCCTCCTCGTAGAGCATCCGCGCGCATCGCGGCCGGGCCGGGCCGAGGAGAACGCGACGCGGCGCTCGTGGCGACGTCCCCGACGAGGTAGGCCCGAGTCGCGAACGGTACGGGAGGCTTGACGATCGAGTCTCTCCGCAACGCGCCTCCGCGGATCAGAGCGGCCGGGCCGGACCGAGGAGAACGCGACCGGGCGCTCGTGGCGACGTCCCCGACGAGGTAGGCCCGAGTCGCGAACGGTACAGCGCGCCCGATCGGACGCCGACGGGCCACTGGGGCTCGCGCAGCCGAAGTGCGGGTAGTCTTCCACCCTCCCGGTTCCCCGGAGTCCCCGCCGATGCACGTCACCCCGCGCCCCGCACGTCTCGCCCTCGCGTTCGCAACGCTCTGCGCCGCTCTCGCGGCGGCGCACGCGTCGCCCGATCCGACCCACTCGCCGCCGCAGGCCGCGCTGACACCCGAGATCGCCGACGACCAGATCCTGACGCGCGACGCGTATCTCTCGTCCGAGGAACTGCAGGGGCGCGAGTCCGGCACGTCCGGCGGCGCCGCCGCCGAGTCGTACGTGGACGCGGAGCTGGCACGTCTCCGGCTCGAGCCCCTGGGCGACGCGGGCACAGGTTTCCAGACCGTGCGACTTCCGTCGCGACCCGTTCTCGCCGAGCAGTGCTCCGTCGAGATCCGGGTCGAGGGATACGACCCGCTCACGGTCGAGCCCAAGGATGGCGCGGTGCCGTTCTCCGGGTCGAAGGAGTGCGACCTCGCTGCGGGCGTCGTTTTCGCCGGATACGGCCTCTCGTCGCCCGAGAACCGCTACGACGACTGGGCCGGGATCGATGCCCGCGGCAAGGTCGCGATCGTGCTGCGCCACGGGCCGCGGGAGGACGACAAGACGAGTCCGTGGTACCTCCGCCGGGGCGACAAGGCGCTCATGGAGTCGATGAGCTTCGAGTCGAAGGCGAAACGTGCGGCGGCGGCTGGAGCCGTGGCCGTGCTGTTCGTGAACGATCAACTCCACAAGGACCAGGGGCTGCCGACGTCCGGCGGGCCGGATCTGGCGATCCCCGCGTTCGGCGTGCCGCGATCGGCGGCGAACCGACTGCTGCACGGCCTGGGGAAAGAGCTCGTGGACCTCGAGAACGCGATCGGGAAGACGCTCGAGCCCCGGTCGGCCGACGTCCCGGGCGCGGCGGTCACGCTGCGCGCCCGACTCGGGTCCGACACCGCGCGGAACGTGCTCTTCGTGCTCCGCGGCACCGATCCGAAACTGAAGGACCAGGCGGTCGTCGTTTCGGCGCACACCGACCACGTCGGATTCGGGTGGTTCGGAAGCGTCAGCAACTCCGGCGGTCAGATCCACAACGGTGCGGACGACAATGCGTCCGGCACGGCCGCGCTGCTCGAGGTCGCAGAGAGTCTGGCCGCCGGCCCGGCGATGCGCCGTAGCGTGGTCTTCGCGGGATGGTGCGGCGAGGAGAAGGGTCTCGTCGGGAGCGAGTGGTGGTGCGCGAAGCCGACGTGGCCGCTGGCGAACGTCGCGGCGAACATCAACCTCGACATGGTCGGCCGCTACCGCGACCACGGCGACGACGACAGCGGCCTGATCGTGGTGGGCGCCACGACCGGCACCGGCTTCGCTGAGAAGGTGGACGCCGCGGCGAAGGCGCAGTCGCTCCGCACGACGTACTCGTGGGAGGCCTGGGAGCAGAGCGACCACTTCAGCCTCTATCAGAAGAAGATCCCCGTCCTCTTCCTGCACACGGGACTCCACCCCGACTACCACCGCCCCGCGGACGACTGGTGGAAGCTCGAGGCGAAGGGTGCCGCGAAGATCGCCAGAGCTGCCTCGGACATCGTCCGCGCACTCGCCGACGACGACGCCCGGCCGGAGTTCCGCACGAAGCCGGCCCGCGCCGTGCTCGGCGTCAGTCTCGGCGACGTGGACGGCGAGAAGGGCGCGCGCCTCGACCAGGTGTTCCCGGGCCTCGCGGCCGCGAGCGGCGGCCTGCAGGCGGGCGACGTGATCGTCGAGGCCGATCAGAAGCCGATCCGGTCGTCGGGCGATCTGGCGAAGGTGCTCGCCGACCACAAGCCGGGCGACGAGATCGAGGTGGTCTTCCGCCGAGGCGGCAAGGATGCAAAGGCGAAGCTGAAGCTCAGCGGGCGGTAGCCGCCGCGAGTTCTTCGTCCACCGAACGGAGCCGGGTGCGCAGAAGTGCGCGTGCCAGCGCGACGTCGAGCGTCAGGTCGATCGGCCGCGGGTCGGGCGCATCCGCAGCAAGCGCAGCGCGCACCAAGTCGGTGCGTGTGGCGCCGAATCGCGGGAGCAGACGCATCGCGAAGTCGAACCGTGACAGCGCCTGCGTCCCGGCGACGTTCATCGAGATCCCGCGGATGTCGGCGCGTTCCACCAGTTCCGCCAGCACGAACGCGAGTCGCAGACGCGAGATCGGACATCGGATCTCGTCCGTGTAGAGCGTCGCCGACTCGCCGCGGGCGAGTCGCTCGACGACGGACCGCGTGAACCGGTCCGGAACGTCTGGATCGAACACGAGCGACGTGCGGAGGATCACCGCGGTCGGGTCGGCTGCGCGGACGGCCGCTTCTCCTGCGGCCTTCGTCCGGCCGTAGACGTTGACCGGATGCGGGGGCGCGTCGTCCGCGTACGGTGCGGCGCGGCCATCGAGCACCAGGTCGGTGGACATGTGCAGGAGTCGCGCTCCCGCCGCTCGGGTGCATGCGGCGACCACCCCGGGCGCGAGCGCATTGACGCGCCCCATCGTCTCCGCGTCGCCCGTGTTCGCCGCGGCGAGGTTGACGACGACCTCCGCCCGAGCGACGCGGATCGCGGCCGCGACGGAAACCGCGTCTGCGATGTCCACCGCGCCGTGGACCGCGCCGTGCGCAGGCGCGTGCAATTCAAAGCGCGCCGCGAACACCTCGACGACCGCTGCACCGAGCCATCCGGAGCCACCGAGTACGAGAACGCGATGCGCCATCGCCGCAGCATACGTGCGTCCCCAAACGGGCGGGACATCGCGCCGCCCGCGACGAACTTGCGGGCCGCGGCGTGTCCATTAGCCCGGATCATTCACGAAGCTCCGCGGGAGAACGGCGTGCAACGTAGGAAGGGCTTGCGATGCACGCCGATCCGAGGCTCGTTCGCTCGACGACACACCGTCCTGGACGAGATCCGCGGAGTCGGCCGCAGGGCGGGACCCGCAGCGTCGGCTTTGTCAAGCCACGCAAGGGTCCCAACGCAGCGGACGGCCCGCGGGCTCGGCCAGGCGCGGAGCTTCGTGCATGATCCGGGTTAGCGAATTGTCCGGGTTGGCGTCGCGCCGTGACCTGCATCGCGCACGTCGCTGCGCGTTGCAGCGATACTACGCTTGATCGAGCCTGATCCCGCTGGCGCCCGCGCTTCCCTCGGCCGCCCAGGTCGGTTCCGGTACGGATGCAGACACGGGCTCGATCCTCCCGTACAAAACGCCCAATCCCCCCTGCCGCACACCCGCCGAGTCGCTCACGTCGGGCCCGACCGTCTCCCGATCTGGGAAGTACCCATGCGAGACACACCAAGACACTTCACCGCCCCGCGCATCGCCGTCTGGACGAGCGATCGTCCGCGCGTGCGCGACGCCGCGGGCTCGCACGCGACTGCTGACCATGCAACCGCTGTCCATGCCAATGCTGTCCATGTAACTGGCTGCGCCGTGTTCATCTCGTTCGCCACGTCGAAGCTCCGCGTGGACGTGGACCGACTGACCGTCGGGCTGACCGAACGCGGCTTGCGCTTCGAAGGTCTCACGCGCTCCAACGTCCAAGCCGTGCCGCCGGGGCTCTGCGACGTCGCAGAGACGGCGTGGGACGGCGGCGACCCGGTGGACACCATCCTCGCGCTGGTGGACGCTACGATCCCGCATGTGACGAAGCACCGCTCCGCTCTGCGGCGCTCTTCCGCGTCCGCGGTCTGACGACAGAGCGCTCTCGGCCGACCGCGCTCGACCGATCCGCTCGACCGATCCGCGCGACTCACGCGCGCGACACAACGGCCACTCGCACCTCCGCCGCACCTGCGGCGAGCAAGACGCGCGCGCACTCGTTCACCGTGGCCCCGGTCGTCAGCACGTCGTCCACGACGAGCACGCGCAGACCCCGCGGCGCGGGTGCGGACTTCCAGGTCGGCTCAAAGCGGCGCGCCCGGCGCAGCGCGACGGTTCCGCGTGCGGCCTTCCGGCGTTCCGTCCGCGGCAACGCGGCCTGCGGCTCCGGATTGCCGACGCGAACGAACCAGTCCGTGCGGCAGCGCACGCGCAGGTCCGCAGCGACGGACTCGGCGATCAGGTCCGCCAGATGGAAGGCTCGTTCCCGCGCGTGCCGCGGGTTCGCCGGCGCGGCGAGGACGATGTCCACCAGTGAAGCTCCATCGGCATCGCGGAGCGAGTCGCCGGCCCGCACGGCGCGTCGCATCAGGTCTGCGAGGGGCACTGCGAGCAGCGGATCACGCCCGTACTTGGCGCGCCGGATGAGTTCACCGACGAGGCCCGCGTAGCGCGCCGCAGCCACCGTACGCGTGAACTTCGGCCGCAGCCTCGCGCAGTCATCGCACGCGGCGGGGTCGGCCCCCGGCCCGAGGGCCCCGGCGCAACGCCGACACGGCGCGTCAGGCATCGGCCGGATGTGGTCACGGCATCGCGCGCACAACGAGAGGTCGCCCATCTCGCCCGCGCCGCACGCGAGACACGACGGCGGCGCCACCAGATCGAGTACCGCCCCCGCGAGGCTGCGCGCCGTGTGGATGATCGTCACCCCACACAGTCGTTCGGGAGCCCCCGAAAGTCACATCGAGAAACTCACGCCCGACCGCGCGGCGTCACTTCGCGAACCAGCGCTTCACGTCCATTGCGTCGAGAAGGCCTTCCCAGCCGAAGAGCTGGGCGAGCGTCGCGGTGAGGAGGATCGCGGCCCACACCCAGAACAGGACGAGGAGCAGTTTGTCGCGCGAGGTCGCAGCGGCGGGGCCATCTCGCGATGCGGCGTCGGCCGGGGATGCATCGGCGTGGGGGTTGGCGTCGGACACGACCGGAGATTAGCCGTTGCGTGCAGGTCCTGGGTCCAGTTTCCGGGGACAGCGGGGACGCCCGGGGGCGCTACTCGTCGTCCGCCGGCCGCTGGAGATCCTGCTCCGTGAGCAGGCCCTTTGCGATGAGCGCGTCGGTGAGGCGCCGCAGGCGGCGCAGGTCCTCGACGAGCTTCGTCGGCGAGAGCTCGCGCTCGAGGTCAGCCGGCCGGCGCTCCGCGAACTGATCCACCGACAGCATGTCGTCGCCGCCGCGGGATTTCGACGGCTCCTTCGGAGCGGGCGCGTCCGGATCCGCGAGATCGTTCTCCGAGACGAGCCCCTTCGCGCGGAGCGCGTCGAGCGCCGGCTGGAAGCGCGAGACCTGTTCGCCGAGCTTCCGGACGAGGTAGCTGCGCCCGCCGACGCTCCCGCCGGCCGAGTCGGCCGGAGACGGAGCCGCCGGCTGCGGCACCGAAGGGACCTGCGCCGCGCGCGCCATCGGCACCGGAGCCTCGGCGCTCTGACGGCGCTTCGCCGACTCGATGCCGGTCTCCTGGCCCTCGATCAGCCACGCGCCCTGCGGACGCTGCGCCTTGCGCACGCCCCAGTCGTACGGGGCCTGAGGAGCGACCTCCGCGTCGCCCTCCGGCTCGTCCTCTTCCGAGATACGCTCGAACTTGCCCATCTCCGGCGACCGCGCCGCAACGGGCTCCGCCGCCGGGGATGCGACGACCGCCCGCTCGGGCCGCATGGCGCTGCGGGAGACGACGCGCGGGACGTCCTCGGAAATCGGTTGCGACAGCGGCGCCGCCTGCGGCAGCCCCGCGGCCGCAGCGAGCTCGTTCTCGGACTCGCGCGCAGCGTCGAACGACTCGTCCACCGACGTGCGGAGCGTGTCGAGCACGAGACCCTGCAGCTCGTCGAAGATCTGGTCGAATGCAAGCCCCGAGTCGCTCGGAGCCGATGCCGCGCGGGCGCGTTCGGTGCGAACCGGCGCGGGCTGAGCCGACGGCGCGGGGCGCGCGGCCGGCCGCGCAGCCGGCGCCGCACCGGGCTGACGTCCGGCCGGCGCACCGCCGCCGAACGACTGCCGGTACATCTGCGCGGCCGCCGACGGACCGCGGGAGGCGGGCGCCTCCGGTTCGTCGCCCGTGGCCGACGCGGCGTCCAGGTCCACGTCCACGACCGAGCGGCGGCGCTGCACGCGGATCGGCGACTCGGGAGGACGGTCGGCGTCGGCGTCCGGACTGGCGCTTGCGGCGGCCGCCGGGACGCGCGGCAGTTGACGATCGATCGGCGCGGGACCCGGCGGGCGCATGCCGGGACGCGACACGGCAGCCGCGACGGATGCGGCTCGCATCGCGGCTGCGGCGGAGGCCGGGCGCGCCGGACGCGGCGCACGGTCGCTGGAACGGTCGCCCGAGCGACTGCCGTCGCCGGTGCCGGTGCCCGAAGCGTCGAACTCGTCCTCGAAGCCGGGCTGCGGCCGGGGGCTCTGCGTCGATGCGGGTCGGACCGACGGAGCCGACTGCGGTCGTTGCGCGGCAGGCGGCTCGACAGGACGTCGCGGCGCCGGGGCGGGAGCCTGGCTCTGCGGCGCTGCCGGCGCCGGGGCGGCCGCACGCGCCGCGGTCGGCGACTGCGGAGCTTCGCGGCGCGGCGCACCACTGCTGAACGCAGCGGCCGACGGCGTGACGGGCGACGGACTGCCGACGCGGGACTCCGGCAGACTTCCGGTGGAAGGCTCGCGGCGCGGCGGCATCGCCTGCGAAGCGGCGTTCATGCTCGCTGCGCGCGGGTCCACGCGGCCGGGCTGCGCGCCGCGGACCATCGGTTCCGGACGGGGCGGGACGACCGGCACGGACGTCGTCGCCGGACCGTTCTTCGGAGCGTCGAAACGGATCGGGGGGATGTTCCCGATGGTGGGCTCGCGCTTCGGTGGAACGAAGCTCGGCTGCGCGTTGATCGAGCCGCCCGGGCGCTGGCCCGAGAGAGAGCCCCCGCCGGACCCTGCCGCAGGACCCGCCACCGAGCGGGGATCCGCGCGTTGAGGGGTGATCGACGCGGCCGGGCCGCGCGGCGCGAAGGGCGCCGCCGCGCCTTGCGACATCGCAGGCCCGCCGACCGGCCCGGCGCCCGGCGCGAGCGACTCGCTGGCCCCGCCCGATCCACCGTGGCGGCGCAGTTTCTCGAGCGCGGTCTTCAGGTCCATCTTCGGACGGTCGTCGTCTGCCGGCGCCCCGCCGAACGACGACGGCCCGCGCGCTGCCGAAACCGCGGGACTCGGCGCCGGGGAACCGTAGCTGCGGGCAGGCTGGTGCGCCGCGCCGCCGGCCGGCGGCGGCATCGGGAAGCCGCGGGAGAGCGTGGGTCGCGGAGGGTCGTCGGAGGAGCGCGCAACCGCGGGCGCCGCCGACTGCGCGGGCACGGAGGCCGCGGGCTGGGACGGCGCCGACCCGGCGGCGCCCTCCTGACCTGGGAAGAACCCCTGCCAGCGGGGTCGGCGTGCCTGGATCTCCTGCGTGTTCGGCGTCGCAGCGCCACCGCCCGCGTCCTTCACCTGCGAGAAGAAGTCGTCGATCTTGCGCCGGATCTCGCCGGTCGTCTCGTGCATCCCCTCGCCCGGCCGGTCGTCCAACTGCGGCACGACGCGCGATGCCTTCTCTGTGGATTCCGCGAAGAACTGCTCCATTTCGTTGGACACGCGCTGGTCGATCTCCCCGGTGCTGACGGGACCGCCGCCGTGCCTGTCGGCACGCTCGCGGAACTTCTGCTCCATCTGCTCGATCTCCCGCCTGCGACGGTAGGGATCGAAGCCTTCGGGGTCGGGGGGGTCGTTGGGTGTTGCTGCCATGTCGCACCGGCAGCCCGGCGGATGGACCGGGCTCGCCTACTTCTTCGGGGTTTGGCGTGGCGGAACTGAATATCGAATCGAGAGGGCGGGGCCTCCCACCGCCGACGGCGCCCCGAATCACTCGTCCCCGACCCCGCGCCCGAGCCGCCCCGGGCCAATGCGACGACGGCTCCGCGTCCGAGGCGGCTCCCCCGACGGGGAATTCGCTGACGCGCCCCACCGACCGGGGGTACGTTCGGTCCCTCTCCGAACCATGAGCGACACCGCGCTCCCGCGTCCGCCTGAAGTTCTCGACGGGTTCCGAATCGGTGCGCTCCGGCGCTCATCCGGAGCCCTGGCGGTGCACGCTGCGACGGACCGCCTCGACCTCGCGGTCGAGATCCACCTGGTCAAGGAGAGCGCCCTCCCGCCCGGGTTCCCCGCTTCGGCCTTCACCGCCGCGCTCCGGCGGGCGGCGGACGTCCGCCACGAGTCCATCCTTCCCTACGTGACCGGGGGTCGCGCGGACGGGCTGATCTTCGCGGTCGCCAAGACCGTTGACGGCGCCGGTCTCGACGAGGTGCTGTCGCGCGGCGGCGCACTTGCCGGTGACCGAGTCCTCGCGATCGGGGCAGCGATCGCCGGAGTGCTCGCCACGCTCGAACGCGCGGGACTCCGCCACGCCGACCTCACGCCGCGGCGTGTCCTGCTGCCGGGACGCGGGCAGGTGGCGGTCGGCCCGCCCCGCCTGCTCCCGGCAGAGGTCGCTCCGCGGAACGAGCGCTATCTCTCGCCCGAGGAGGCGCGCGGCGAAGCCGGCGACATCCGCAGCGACCTGTTCGTGCTGGGCCTCCTCTTGGCCGAAGCGGCGACGGGCGGTCCCCTGCTGAAGGGCCCTGCGTCGGAGGTGAAGCGGGTGCTCGCCACCGGCCAGTTGCCGCCTCTCGGTGGCGACGTCGCACCGGCGCTGCGAAGCGTGCTCGCACGATTGCTGGCGGCCGACCCGACAAACCGGTTCGCGTCCGCAGCGGCCGCCGAGCGCGCTCTCTCCGACGCCACCCGATTCGACACTGCTCCGATCTCGATCGCGTCGATCCCTGTCGCGGACGCCGCGCCGGAGACGGCACCGATCCCGAGGGACCTCGCCGCGCAGGTCCAGGCGGCCGCAGCCCAGCAGCGACTCGGCGCGACGCCCCCGCCGCTGTCGATCGCGCCGGTCCCGATCGTGCCGGACCCGGCCCCGCCGGAGGGCGCAGACCCGTCTGCGATCAAGCGCCCGCCGGGACGCCTCTACCTCCAGGCGCGCCTCGGCGAGTCGATGCTCGAGATCGACGAGAACGTGTACGTGGGCCGCCCGGCCGGCGCGATCGACCTGCACGCCCGCCCGGAGGCATTCCCGGAGGCCGCGTTCCTCGTCGAGCGCGACGTCGAGGTGGACCGCCTCCGGGCGCTGACCACCGAGGTGCGCGTGAACGGACAGCCCGTCCGCACGCACGAGCTGAAGCAGGGCGACGCGATCGTCGCCGGGCAAGTCAACGGTCGCTACGAGCGCGCCGCCCGCATGGCGCTGCGCGCAACCGGCGCCGGCGGCGGGCCCCCGCCGAACCCGAATCCGCGCAGATTCGTGCTCGCCGGTGCCTGCCTCATCGCGCTCGCAGGCATCCTGATCTCGCTGCCGAAGTTCACCGGCGCGCGCACCGCGGCCGACGAAGCCGATGCCGCTGCTCGCGCCGCGGAGCGCGCGCTGTCGGCCGAGCGACCGGCGGACCGCCCGGCAGCCGGGTCCGGCACCACGGCGGGTCCGGCGACGCGAGAGCAGGCCGCGCGCGACGCGTACGACGCAGCCAAGGAGTGGCAGCGGAAGAACCCCCAGGACATCGCAGGACTGACCGAGAAGCTCAGCGGCGTGGTGGACCGTTACGGCGAGACCGGTCACGGAGCGATCGCGCGCACGGAGATCGCGGAGGCGCAGCGACGCGGGCGCGGCGCAGGCGGCGGCGAGTTCGATCGACTCGTGGCCACGGCGAAGACGGACGCGGCAGAGGGACGTCTCGACGACGCTCTCGGCCACCTCCGGGCCTACGCCGGATCGCACACCGGGACCATCGTCGGAGAACGTGCGGAAGCCGCGGCCGTCCAACTCGAGAACGAGATCACCGGCCGGTTCGAGGCCGACGCGATTCGGATCGAGCGCGCACTCTCCGACAAGGACTGGGCGGGCGCGTTCCGGTTGCTGTCTTCGATGATGGACTACGCGCCGCGGACGCTCCGCGACCGCGCGCAGGATCTCCGGCGCCGCGCCGAAGCGGGCCGCGACGGCGTGGACCCCGCGACGCTCCCGAAGACACCACCGAGCACGCCGGTGGTGCCTCCCGTGGCACCACCGAAGGGCCCGGACGAGCCGAAGTCTCCCGAGACGCCGCCCACCGGCAGCGGTGACCGCGACAAGGACGCCGAGACTGCGTTCCGCGCCGCGAAGCGGCTCATGGAGTCCGGCAAGGAGCCGGAGGCCATCGACGCGTTCATGGCGTTCCTCCGCGAGTACAAGGACACGAAGCCGGGCGCGAAATACGACGTAGAAGCTCGCTCCAGGATCACGGCGCTCGCGCAAGGCCCGGCCGGCGTGACCAAACTCTTCCGCGGCAAGTGCGAGAAGCTCGACAAGTCGCGGTGGCGCGTGACGTTCGACTTCGCGAACGCCGAAGAGCTGAAGGACTTCCGCGACGTGGAGGCATTCGAAGCGCCGCCGCGCGCGGAGTGGAAGCTCGCGGACGGCGCGGTGCGCGCGAAGGGTTCCGGCGCGTTCGTTCTCGACGCGACGTTCCAGATCGACCAGCTCGTGACCACCGTGACCGTCAGCCCGGAGCGCGCCCACGACTTGGGCGTCGCGTTCCTGGATGCGTCCGAGCCGAAGCGCTTCTTCCTCTACACGCTCCAGAACACGTTCTTCACACTCGGCAAGGGTGACGCAGCCAAAGTGTTCGAGGAGAACGCGATCGTCCTGTTCGGACCGAACATGTGGCGCGACACCCCGCCGGGTCAGCTCGGCTTCGTGCGCAAGTGCGGCAGCCCCGAGCCGACGATCCGGCCGGGCGAGAGCTCGACGATCAAGTGCGGCAAGTCCGACGCGCAGGTCTGGATGCGGATGGAGGGCGGCAAGCAGATCAGCGGCGCGGCCTACGGCGACGTGAAGCTCGAGTTCCAGGGAATCGAGCCGGCCGTGTTCGTCCTGAACAGTTCCGGGGCGTTCGACGACTTCGTCGTCGAGGGCACACCCGACCCGGAGTGGGTCACGAAGCGCTGGCGCGCAATCCTCTCGGGGCTGTGACGGAGCGGCGACAGTGCCGACTGAAGCTCCAACGCCCATGCACCGCGCCACACGCCGCCGCCCGTCGATCCGCGCCCTCGCGCTCCTCGTCTCGTGTGTCGCTGCGGCGGGCTGCGCGTCCGACGGACCGACGCGCCCCGAGCTGCCGGACCGCCCGACCGTGGAGCGTCCGGAGGGAGCGGTCCCGGAGGGCGTGACCGAGATGCGCGAGGCCCTCGCCGACCGGCGATCGGAGTCGCGCGACTTGATGGACACCACGCTCGTCCACCCGACGACGCTCGAGACCCACGAGCCCGCGGGTCCCGGGGTGTTCGGCTTCCTGAACCGTGTCGGCAACCTCGCGCTCGACGTGGTCTCGCTGCGGACATTTGGACTCTGGTAACGGAGAGGCCGAGAAGGAATCGCTTCGCGCTTCCTTCTCGGCCTCTCCGTGAATGAGGACAGCCAACAGACGCGCTCGTGGGACGCGCTCGTGCTCGCCGCCTCGCCGCCCGCGCCCCGACCAGCGGTTGCGCGGCCCCCATCGCAGCCGCGCGAGCTCCGGCCAGGCCGGCTACGCGAGTCGTTCGACTGCGCGCATCGTGACGTGCGCGAGAGCGACGCGAAGCCGAGCGTGCCGCTGGCTCGGACGCGGCCGCCGACGCCGGAGATCGCTGCGCCGGACGCCAACGGGCAGCCTCAGCGCGCCCGTGCCCACGCCACCCCGCCGACGCACGTCGCGGCGTCACCTCGGGCCGCGCCGATGACGAGCGACTGCGGTGGCGACGCGAGGCGCCAGAAGCCTCCCGATGGACGCAGCTCCGCGCCGTCCACGGAGATCCGTACATCGCGGACGCTGGGCCGGTCGGCCGGGGCCGGCGCGCTCACCCGGACCTCGACGTCGGCCCAGGCGTCGGCGCGGAAGGGAACTTCGACGCGGGCGCCGTCGCGCGGCGGCCCCTCGATCAGGAACCAGACGTTCCCGTCGCACGACATCCGCAGGTCCTGCGAAGCGCCGGCTGTCCGCAGACTGACGAACGCCCCGCTCCCGGCGCCGGCCGCGACGCGCAGGTGCAGCACGCCGGCCTCGACTTGCGCGATCGGTGGCAACGCACCGAGTTCGACGAACGCCGACGGCGCCACGCGCAGGTTCCGTCCGACACGGCGCGCGCTGCCGAGCAACCAGCCGGGAAACGACAGGAGGTCGTCGCCGTCGCGCGGGAAGGTCCGGGCCTCGAACGCGTAGCGCGCCCACGCCGCCGGCCAGCGTTCGCGCAGCGCCGACGGGCACGGGTCATCGACGGCCATCTGTTCGCGCAGGATCGCCAGCGCCGCAGCCTCGCGCTCCGGATCTCCGAGCGCGGCGCCGACGCCCGCGACGACAGCCGGTGACGCTCGCGCAGTCCGCATCGTCTCGTCGGCCACGCGGAAGCGGTCACTCGCTGCGTCGGCGGTGCGCCACCGTTCGACGAGCCAATGCGCGGCATCGGGCTCCGGCGCAGCGATCGCGAGCGCCGCGATCTGCGCAGCCGCGGGCCCGTCGCCCCACTTCTTCGCGGCGTCGAACACGCCGGGTAGGCGGAGCCGCGCCGCTAGTTCCGCAGCGGCCGGGCGGCGGGCGTCGGAGGCGAGCGCCTCGCGGACAACCCTCGCGGCCGCTGTTGCATCGCAGTCCGACAGTTCGCGGACGACCAGTTCGCGCCGCACCGAGCCCGCCGACGGGTCGGTGAACTCTCGCACGCGGGCGCGTATCCGAGCGTCCTCGCTCTCCTTCGCCTCGATGGCGGCGAGGCCCAGCCACGAAGCGAGGAACACGACGACCGCGGTGGCAACGACCACGCCAACCCGCATGGGGGGCTTCTCGGGGGTGTGACGCATGACGGCTCCAAGCGGAGCCGCACCCGATCGCGCGTCTCCGACACGTAGTCGTCTGAGCCCCCCCCGAAAGTCACATCGGAAATCCGACTTTCCGCGGCGCGGATGGCCGGCCGGTGCCGGAATCGAACACCGCCCGCGGAGGCGCGGGCGGTGTGTGATGTCAGACTGCTGGCGCGAACGACTAGTTGATCTGCTTCCAGATCTTCGTGTCGCGTCCGACAGTGCCGATCGCGACCTTGCCCGTGATCGACGAGCTGCTGCCGCCGCTGATGAAGGCGCGGCCGCCCGTGCTGTAGATGAACGCAGCCGTTCCGCTGTACGTCGAGAGCTCCGTGCCGGTGATGTCTCGGTGACGCCGATGCCGGCGGCACCCGGGAGGAACATCTTGAAGATGTAGCCCGAGCGCGAGACCTCGTTGTTCGTGTTCATCGTGCGGAACGCACCCGAGAGGACGGGCGGGTTCAGGACCGTACCGCCGGTCGAGGTGCCGTCGGCAGCGGTGCGCACGGCCGTCGCGCCGGACATCTCACGGAACAGACCGAACTCGCCCGTGCCGTCGGAGTCCACGTCGGCCTTCGCGCCGGACTGGAACTGGGCCTCGCACGAAGTGATGTTGCGCAGCGTCGAGATCGCGGACGTCTCGTTCGCGGCGAGGCGCGCCGCGAGGAGGTTCGGGATCGCGATGGCCGCGATGATGGCGATGATCGCCACGACGATCATGAGCTCGATCAGGGTGAAACCGCTCTGCTTCTTCATGGCGCGTACTCTCCTGGTGTGTTTCCCAACCGCCGGAGACCGCTGTCGCGATCGGAGTTCGGTGGCACACCCCGGATCGGAACCCGGCCCGTGTCGCATGAGCGAAATCCGGCTGATTCGCCGAGATCTGAGGCTCCTTCGGCGCGACCGGCTCAAGTCGGAGCGCGGTTTCGTCCTCCTGACCCCAGGTTCAAGGCGCGATCCCGACTCCCGATGCGCTCGGCGCAGCGCGAACGAAGCGGCAAGCCGCCCGGACATGGCAGTCTTGGCAGGGCGGGTCAGACGGCGGTGCCCAGGCGCGAGCGGCAGCGCGCCGGGAGAAATCCGCCAGCATGCGCTCCGTCTCCGCGACGTCGCTCGGTCCGCACGCCACCTCGACGGCGCGGCCTCGGGGCAGCGACCACAGGAGCGACCGCGACGGCAGAGTCCCAGTGACGGCGCGCACGCCGAGAGCGTAGAGCCGCATCTGCAGTTCGTGCTCGGCGCGGGCGCCGTCGAGCGCGCCGGTCTTCCAGTCGATCACAACCCACCCGTCGGCGGCACGCCAGAGCAGATCGATCTGTCCCCGGACGATCGTCCGGCCCGCCTTCAGGAGGAACGCCTGCTCGCGGCGGACGTTGGCCCGCGACGCCGCACGGACCTCCGCCCCGAGCGGGCTCGCGCGGAAGGACGAGATCCACCGCACGATCTTCGCAACGTCTTCCGGTGCCGGCGCCGCACCTCCGGTCTCCGCTAGAAGAGCGACCTCGGCTTCGCGCGCCACGTCGCCGTCGAATCCGGGCACGAGCCGTTCGAGCACTGCGTGCGCGGCGCGGCCAAACGCGCGTGACGACGGCGCGACGTCGGGTTCGTCGTCGTCGCCGGGACGGAACGACTCGGCCGGCGGCGATTCATCCACGTCGAACGCGGTGCGCGCGCCGACGAGCAGCGCGTCGCTGTCTTCGGGCACGCCCACGACGTGGCGGAGTCGATACTCCTGTGGGCACCTGGCGAACGCTGTGAGGGCGCTGACGTTCGTCGCGTATGGCGTGCCGTCGGGCGGTGGCGCGACGCGCTCGGACTCCGTGAGCAATGCCGACGCCTCGACGCGCGCCTCGCCGCGCAGTTCGATCGGGCGCACGACGCCCGCCGCGAGTTCGCCCGACGCCGCCGCACGGCCGAGGAGCGTGCGCGCCGCGGGAGCGGGAACGACTGCGGCGCCAGCAGTGGACGCTGGGGCCGTCGCCTCCGGGTCCGGATCGAAGCCGTGGATACGCACCACGACGCGCGTCGCCTGAGCACCGTCGGCACCGGGCCCTACGTCGATGTCGGTGGGTTCCGCGACCGGCCCGGTCAGTCCGAGCGCCTCGGAGATGCGCCGCCACCAGATCCGGTTCTCCTTCGACGGGTCGTCCTTCGCCCAGTCGCCCCGCACCGCGCCGGAGAGCACCAGATGGTCCGCCGTGCGCGTCACCGCCACGTAGAGCAGGCGGTCCGCTTCGGCCCGCTCGGCGGCCTTCTTCTGCTCGGTGAGATGCTGGAACGACCAAGGTCGCACGTCGGTCTCCGCGTCGGCGGGCGCCTTCAGCCCGATCCCGTCGCGGGCGCTCGACACGATCGAACCCGTGCGCACCACCTCGGATCGTCCGATGTCGGGGACGAACACCACCGGGAACTCGAGCCCCTTCGCGGCGTGAACGGTCATCAGACTCACGGCCCCGCGCGCGCCGCCGGCGACGGTCGCCTCGGCCTCGCGGACCTCGCGCTCTCGCAGGTCGCGCAGTTCGCCGACGAACTCACCGAGCGTGAGGCCGTCGGCGTCGGCGTCCCGCGCGAGGACTCGCACCTTCCGCAGGTTCGCCGCGCGCTGTCGCCCGTTCGGGCGGCCGAGCGCCATGATGTCGAGCCGCGTCCGCGCGAACATGCGTTCGACGAGCGCCGCGACGCCACCCGCGCCGCGACGGCTGCGCAGGTCGTCGAACGTCTCCATGAACCCCCGCAGGAGCGCGACGTCGTCGCCGGTCAGGTCTTCGATCGCGGTCCGCCCCGCCGCCCAATCATGGACGACGTCCACGAGTGCGGTCGCGGCCTGCGGTGTCGGGTTCGACGTCTCGGGCGTCGGCGCGGCAGAGTCCGTCGGCGCAGGCACGGTCGCCTTCACGCGGCACGCGGAGATCGCGAACAGCGCGTCGTCCGACAAGCCGCACGCCGGGCCGCGCAACACCGACGCGAACGCGATGTCGTCCCGCGGTTGATCGACCGCGCCGAGCAGCAGCGCGACGTCCACGACCTCGCGCGCGTGGAAGAACCCGAGCCCTTTCACGACCGTGTAGGGGACGTCCGCGGCGACGAGCGCGCTCTCGAGCGTCTTCATGTGCGTCGTCGCTCGGAGCAGCACCGCGAAGTCGCCCCACGTGGCGGTTCGCGTCGCGAGCGGGTCCTCCTTCGTCGGCGCACCGATCCGCAGACGGCCTTCCAGCGCCGCGATTCGCTCTGCGATCCAGTCGGCCTCGGCTTCGCGTCCCTCCGGCATCTCGTCGCACTCGAACGCTGCGACCTCCACGCAAGGGCCGTCCGCCAAAGGCCACGCGCGCCCCGCGACGAGGTCCGAGACGCCGGCCGGTCCGGTCATCCCCGCGAGCCCGCCGCGGAACAGTCGATTGACGAACCCGAGCACTTCCGGCCGCGTGCGGAACGAATGCCGCAACTGGACGACGCCGTCGTTCCCCTGCGCTGCGACGGCGGCGAGGTGGTTCTCGAAGACGGTGACGTCGGCCCCGCGGAAGCCGTAGATCGACTGCTTCGGATCGCCGACCGCGAAGAGCCGCGCGGGCGAACGGATCAGTTCGACGAGACGCGCCTGCACCGCGTTCGTGTCCTGGGCCTCGTCCACGAGCACCTCGGGCCAGCGGGCCTGGACCGCGGCCCGGATGTCGTCGCGCGACTCGAGCAGCGCGACGGCCGAGCGTTCGAGATCGGCGAAGTCGAGGCGCTCGCCGCGTCCCTTCGCGTCGTGGTAGATCGCGTCGAGTCGGAGCGCGGCGCGCGCGACGACTTCGCGGAGCGGGTTCAGGATCACTTCGGCGAACACCGGCGTCGCGGCTCCGCATGCCTCGCGAACTCCCGCGAGCGCCGACTTCGCGGGCTCACCGCAACTCAGGTTGATGGAGTCCGCGACCGCCTCCACCGCGGCGAGTGCGTCCGACGCAGCGGATCCCTCGCCCAGAGGCCCGAGCGCCGCCGCGGCAGCGAGCGTCTTCGTCACGCGCTTCTGCGCCGCTTCCGTGCCCTGGCCCCGGAGCCCCTCGAGAACGCGCACCGCATCGCGGACGCTCTGCACCGCCGACGCGGCGTCGGGCATGCCCGTCACCTGCCGCACGAACTCGTCCAGCGGACGTCCGCTCGCCTGCGCCTCCCTGTAGACGTCGAGCAGCGTCGCCGCGGGGTCGTCGCCGCCGAGCATCGCGAGTTGCTCGAAGTCCGCGGGGACGTTCTCGCGCCACTCGTCCACGAGCGCGTCGATCGATTCGTCGAGAAGGCGGCCGGACTCCGTCTCGTCGAGCACGGCAAACGCCGGATCGAGGCCCGCGGCCACGGCGTTGTCGCGCAGCATCCGCGCGCAAAAGGAGTGAACCGTCGAGATCACGGCCGACTCCACCGCCTGCCGCGCGCCCGGCACGCCCGCCTTCTCAAGGGCCGACGCGAGCCGGTCCTTCATCTCGGCCGCGGCCTTCTCCGTGAACGTGATCGCGAGGACGTCGCGGAGGTCGAGGCGGTTCTTCGTCACGCGGTGGACGACCCGCTCCGTCAGCACGAACGTCTTCCCGGTGCCCGCCCCAGCGACCACGCACACGTCGTGGCCCTTCAGCTCGATCCCGCGACGCTGGTCGGGCGTTCCTGAACGCTCCGTGCTGTTGCGATCCGTGCAGGCGCGGTCCGTCACGAGTGCGCTCCGTCGAACCGACAGAGATCCGCGAACGGGCACGCGCCGGCGCCGCAACGGTCGAGATCGCGGGGGGTCGTCGCACACTCGCCGTTCCGAATCCGCTGGTCGAGGCGGACGATCATCGACGCGGCGCGCGCGGTGCCCTCGGATCCGTCGCCCACGCCCCAACCTTCAGGCGGCGGGTTCTTCGTCGCGGTCGGCGCCCCGCCCTCGACGACGGGAATCCACCGCTCCTTCCGCGCGCTCGGCTCGCGCAGCGTGATGTACCCCGCCGCGACGACGCGCAGTCGCAGCGCCTGCTGCGCGGCGATCACGTAGATCGGAAGCTGCACGTCGATCCCCGCCTCGATCTTCCGCTCGATCCCAGCGAATCGAGACATCGCCGACCACTTGTAGTCGATGACGATCGCGTTCCCCGCGCCGTCCACCTCGATGCGGTCCACTGCGCCCGTGAGTCGCACGGCGTCCGGCCCCGTGCCGATCGCGATCTCGGGGCCGCCGACTCCGAACTTCCACTCCGGCGGGATGCGCGGACCGAACCCGGGGACAAGCCCGCCGCGCGCGGTCCAAGTGGCGACGAGACGCGGCAGCACGCGGCGCAGTTGCGCCCGCACCGACTCCACGCGCAAGTCGCGACGCAGGTGCCCCGCGAGTTCGCCGAACGCACGATCGACACACGCAAGCGCGGCGTCGGCGGTCGTCACGTTCTCAAGCACGACGTACTCGAGCGCCTTGTGGGCGATGGAACCCGCCAGCAGCGGATCGATCCCGTCGTCGATCTCGCCTGGAAGCTCGTCGAGACGCAGCCCCTTCCGCGCGAAGTGACGGTAGGGACACTGCGCGAAGTCCGCGAGCGACGACGCCGAGCGCAGGCGCGCGTGGTCCATCCCACGGCGCCCCGGCCCGCCTTCGCGAAGCGACGGCTCGCGCCCGGCGAACCAGCGAGCCGCTGCGCGAACAACCGCGTCGTCCCCCGCCACGAGGTGCGGGAGCAGCGCGTAGCCCGTGTGCGGACGGATCTCCGTCGGCTGCCCCGCCGTGAACCGCTCGGTGAGCGCGGCGAGCGCCGTGCGTTCGAGGTCGGCGCGGTGCAACGTTTCGCCGGGCGCCGGGCGGACGTCGCCGGGGGATCGCTCGCGCCCATCGAGCACGCGGGCTTCCACCGGCAGGATCGACATCGCGACGTCGAGGAACGGCGAGCGCAGCACGGGGTTTCCCGTCGCGTCCGACACCGGCGCCGTCAACACGAGGCGCTCGCGGGCCCGCGTCACGGCGGAGTAGAAGAGCAGGTGCTCGCGGCGGAGGGCGTCGTCGAGACGGTTCGGGAGACGCAGACCCGTCTGCTTCTCGACGGTCGCGCGGTCGGCGTCGGTCAGGAACAGGTCCTCCCGCGCCGTCACCGGGAACTCCCCCATCCGCAGCCCTGCGACGATCACCGCGCGCGCTTCCCACTGGCGCGCTTCCTCGGCATCGACCACGTTCACGGCGTCGTCGCGGAGGTCCCGCGGGCGGAACTTCGACGTCTCGGCGGCGGTTGCGAGTCGCTCTGCGAACACGCGCGGCGCGACCGAAGGAACACCTGCCGCGCGGAACCCGCGCACCAGGTCGGCGGCGAGATCGCGCAGACCGCGCATCGCGGCGGCGTCGCGCGCCACCGACGATTCGTCGGCGTCGGCGAACGGGAACGCGAAGCGCAGACGGATCAGTCGCGGGACGGCCGCGAACAGCAGCGTCGCGACGGCGCTCGGCGGACGCGCGTCGGGCGGCAGTCGCAGCTTCGCGAGCGCGCCGATCCACGCGGCGACCGACGCCGCACCGACCTCCGCGGCGAGTCCGAGCACCGCCGATTCGTCCTTCGCCCCGCTCCGTCGGACCGCGAGGTCGAGGCGATCGGCGTCCCCGTCAACAACGCCCACCGCGTCGCCATGGCGCAGCGCATCTACGAGTTCGCTCGTTTCCGCTGCGCCGGCCACGAGCCGCATTGCGCGCAGCGACGACCGGACGCACGGCACCGCCGCCAGCGGCTCGCCGCCGGTCGCGCGGGCCGGCACGTCGTGACGTCGCAGCGCATCCACGATCCGCGTGGCGGTGTCGGACGCGAGGTTCCGCACGACGACCAGGATGTCGGCCCGCGGAATGCCCTCGGTCGTCCAGCGCAGCACGTTGCGCGCGACGCGGTCCGCTTCGTCCTCCGGGTCGGCCCCGGCGAGGAAGCGCACGCTTCCGTCTGCCGGCGCGGACGGAGTCTCGACGCCCGCCACGCGTCGCTCCAGACGCAGCAGGTCGCCCGTCGCGCGGCGGCTCTGCGGCAGGTGCTCGACCTGGAAGCCGTCGGCGACGAGGCGTGCGCGGAGCCCGTCCGTCGCC
>JAIOPE010000056.1 GCA_021414065.1 Planctomycetota bacterium | reverse complement strand
CGGGAGGAAGACCTCCCGGGCCTTTCCGATTCTCGGCCGCACCGCACACGCAGAGGAGCCGGACCGGACCGAGGAGCCGACGACGGCGCGCTCGTGGCGGCGATCCCGACGAGGTAGGCCCGAGCTCCGGAGCCAACACCCTCCCGGGCCTTTCCGATTCCGTAGCGATCGGTGATCCACGTCTCCGCGCGCGGTCACGCAACTCGCTAGTTTCACGTGCATCAATCGACCGGCTCCAGACGAGGGGCGGTCAGGAGGTGCGAGATGCGATCGAACCACAACGGGCGCGCAATGCCCCGCAACCTGGGCCGCGCTGCCGTGGGCGCGATCTTCGCGGCCCTGATGGGCGTCCCCGCCGGTGCGGCCTGGGACGGCACGCAGAAGATCCGCCTGGGCGACAGCGTCGGGGCGGAGTTCGCAGCAGCGGTGGGGAGTGAGAGCCACGTGTTCTCGTTCTTCGCCCCGGAGACGACGAAGGTCTCGGCTCTCGTGAAGCCGCTCCTGAAGACATCTGGGCTCGCGGCGAAGGTCGATCTCGTGGACGGCGGGGGCGCGAACGTCGCGCTCGGCACTGCGGGCACCGGCGCGGCGATCAAGAACTTCGTCATCGCGAATCGCGGGACCTACGGCTTCACGGTGACGTCCACCGCCGGCACCGGCGAGTACCGGCTCACCACCAAGGCCGCGTGGCCCAAGCAGTTCGGGGCACAGCTCACGACGGCCTCGACGTTCGAGTTCGGCGCCCCGGCCGGCGCCACGGTGGACGTCGCCGTGAAGAAGGCGAAGTCGAGCGCGGCGGTTCCGTCGGTCACGGGAGTGGTCGGTCCGACGGGCGCGCTGACGCTCACGGCAGGCGCTCTCGTTCGCAAACTCGCGATCCCGGCCGACGGAAAGTACCGCGTCACGGTCGCCAACACCGGCACGCCCGGCGATCCGATCGACCTCGTCGTGAAGTTCACCGCGCCGAAGGGCAAGCGAACGTGGGGCTTCGGCTCGATGGACGAGGTGCGCGCCGACATCCGCATCCAGCAGGACTGGACGGGTTCAGGCCATGCCAACCGCTCGGCCGAGGCGTTCCGGCACTGGGACGCGAACCTCCCACAGGTCGTCGATCTCGGTTGCGCCAGGTGTCACAGCGGCGACGGCTACGAGGACTTCATCGGGTCGGACGGCTCCGCCGCCGGGACGGTCGAGAAGGCGCCTGTCGTGGACCGCACGGTGGACTGCAACGCCTGCCACAACGACGTCACGCGCGTCCTCACGCAGGTCACGTTCGAATCCACGGGGAACCTCGCCCCGACGGCTCCGCTCGCCGCGGTCACGCCGAAGATGATCACGGGTCTGGGCGACGAGTCGCGGTGCATGATCTGCCACCAGGGCCGCGAGTCGAAGTACACGCTGGACTCGATGATCTCTCTCGCGTTCCTCGACACCACGACGACGCCCGCGACGCTCGGCCCGATCAACGAGGATCTTCCGGTCACCACTGGCACGTACAAGATCGGCTTCAAGAACATCCACTACTTCGCCGCTGCGGCGACGCTCTACGGACGTGAAGCCGGCGTCGGGTACGAGTACACCGGCAAGGCGTACGAGAAGAAGTTCACGCACGTCGATGCCTACAACACCTGCATCGAGTGCCACGACCCGCACACGCTGAAGGTGAAGGTCTCCGCGTGTGCGACCTGCCACGAGATCGACCCTGCGAACGCCGCGGACCCGGCCAAGTACAGCCTCGCGATCGACGACCTGCACAGGGCCCGCATGGCGGGCACGCTGGCCGACTACGACGGCGACGGCGACGCGACGGAAGGGCTCCACGCGGAACTCGTCGGCATGTCCGACATGCTCCTCCTGTCGATGCGGGAGTACGCGAAGGACGTGCTGGGCGCTCCGATCGCCTACAACGGCGCGGCGTATCCCTACTTCTTCAGCGACGCGAACGACAACGGCATGGCCGACCCTGGCGAGGGTTCCTACTCGAAGTGGACGGCACGCCTCGTCAAGGCCGCCTTCAACTACCAGATGTTCCAGAAGGACCCGGGTGGTTTCGCGCACAACGGGAAGTACCTGATGGAACTCATGTACGACTCGATCGCCGACATCGATGTCCACGCGCTGGTGGACGTGCGCAAGGTGAACGGCTATCCGGCGGACTTCGCATCGCTCGTACGGAACGACTCGGGCCACTTCGACACGTCGGCCGACCAGTTCCGCCACTGGGACGCCGCGGGTGCAGTGGATGCCGGATGCGCCCGCTGCCACAGCAACGACGGGTTCGTGTTCCGCGCGCAGTACGGGATCGACACCACGGTGACGCAGCCGACGACGTCGGGCCTGGCCTGTGAGGCCTGCCACGTCTCAAGTGCCGACTTCAAGTCGGCACCCGCTCTGCGCTACTTCGCCTCGGTCACCTGGCCGAGCCTCGTCCAGACGCCGATCACCACCGCGAACGGACCGAAGGGGACGGCGACCGACGACCCGTCGTTCGTCTGCATCCAGTGCCACATGGGACGCGAGTCCACGGCGACGCTGGACGCGAAGATCCTGACGTCGAGCTTCTCCTTCCGGAACGTCCACTACTTCCCGGCGGGCGCCTCCGTCTACGGCAACGTGGCGAAGGTCGCATATCAGTACGCGGCGCCGTCTGCTGCCTACGCGGGCAAGTGGCTGCACAAGGACGTCGCGTTCGGTCCGACCGACGGCGAGCGCTGCATGTTCTGCCACGGCGACGAGCACTCGTTCGAGGTTCAGACGACGGGCGCGGACAAGCAATGCAGCCTGTGCCACGGCGGCACGGACTGGACCACGTACCGCCTCGGCGCGGGGCTCGTCGGCGTCAATCTGGATGGGCTGATCACGACGACCACGCTGAAGGCCGAACTCGGCACCTTCGGCGCCCGCCTCTACGCCGGGATGAGGGAGTACACGGTGGTCAAGGCGAAGCCGATGATCCGCTACGACGCGCTGGCATACCCGTACTTCTTCGCGGACACGAACAACAACGGCCTGGTGGAGGTCGAGCCGTACACCGACACGAACGGCAACAAGAAGTACGACCTCGGTGAGCCCTTCACCGACACGAACGGGAACTCCGTCTGCGACCAGGACATCGCTTACCCGAGCTTCGACGCGGCCCTGACGAAGGCGGCGTTCAACTATCAGTACTTCAACAAGGAGCCGGGCCTCTGGGCGCACAACGCGCGGTACGGCTTCCAGATCCTCTACGAGTCTGTGCGCGACCTGGCCGCTGCGGGTCCGCTCGTGACGAACACCCTCGCGGCGCCGACGCTTCTCACGAGGCCGTAGTACCACGCCGCCTTCGCTTGGGCCCGGGAGGAAGACCTCCCGGGCCTTTTCGATTCCGGGACCGCACCGAACCCGCAGAGGAGCCGGGCCGGACCGAGGAGCCGAGGACCACGCGCTCGTGGCGGCGATCCCGACGAGGTAGGCCCGAGCTCCGGAGCCAACACCCTCCCGGGCCTTTCCGATTCCGGGGCGGGCGACGCGCCCGTCGATAACATCCGGGACTTGTCCGAGGCGCCCTGCGCCGTACTCCCCAAGCACCGGAGACGACCATGAAGATCGCCGTGATCGGTACTGGCTACGTGGGCCTCGTGGCGGGCACCTGCTTCGCTGAGACCGGCAACACCGTGGTCTGCGTCGATACCGACGCCGCGAAGGTGGACGCGCTCAAGGCCGGGAAGATCCCGATCTACGAGCCGGGCCTCGAGGAACTCGTCCGCCGCAACGTCGCCGAGGAACGCCTCTCGTTCACGACCGACACGGCCGACGCCGTGCAGCGGTCGCTCGTGGTCTTCATCGCCGTCGGCACGCCGCAGGGCGACGACGGTTCGTCGGACCTGCAGTACGTGCTCGCGGCTGCCCGATCGGTGGCGAAAGCCATGAACGGCTTCAAGGTGATCGTGGACAAGAGCACGGTGCCTGTGGGGACGGCTCGTCTCGTCGCCGAGGCGATCCGCTCGGAGACGACGCAGCCCTTCGACGTCGTGAGCAACCCGGAGTTCCTGAAGGAAGGCGCCGCGATCGACGACTTCATGAAGCCCGACCGCGTGGTCGTCGGCTGCGACGACCCGCGCACGGCGGAGATCATGAAGGAGCTCTACGCTCCGTTCGTCCGGACCGGCAAGCCGATCCTCGTGATGGACGTCGAGAGCGCGGAGCTGACGAAGTACGCGGCGAACGCGATGCTCGCCACGCGCATCTCGTTCATGAACGAGATCGCCACGCTCTGCGAGCGTCTCGGCGCGAACGTCAACATGGTCCGACAGGGCATGGGCCTCGACTCGCGCATCGGCATGCCGTTCCTCTTCCCGGGCATCGGCTACGGCGGCTCGTGCTTCCCGAAGGACGTCAAGGCGCTCGTCAAGACGTCGGAGAAGGCGGGCTACGACCTCAAGATCCTGAAGGCCGTCGAGGACGTCAACGCCGACCAGAAGCGCTGGATGCTCCGCAAGCTGGATGCGCACTTCAAGGGCGGCCTCGCCGGCAAGACGTTCGGCGTGTGGGGCCTCGCATTCAAGCCGCAGACCGACGACATGCGCGAGGCGCCGGCGATCGTCGTCGTCAACGGGCTCCTCGAGCGCGGCGCCACGGTGAAGGTGTGCGACCCCGAGTCGATGCACGAGGCGAAGCGCCACTTCGGCGAGCGCGTCACCTACTGCAAGAAGGCGTACGACGCCATCGACGGCGCCGACGCGCTCATCGTCTGCACGGAGTGGAACGAGTTCCGCCACCCCGACTTCGACCGCATCCAGGCCCTCCTGCGCGCCCCGGTCATCTTCGACGGCCGCAACGTGTACGTGAACTCCCGCCTCCCGGAGCGCGGCTTCACGTACTACGCGGTGGGCATGCCGTTCAGGGCGCCGACGAAGAGCTGATCGGCGCGGCGGGCGCGGCTCGACGACGCTTTGCGACCTCCCACAGGAACACGGCTCCGGCGGTACCGACGTTCAGGCACCCCCAGTTCTCGTCCATGGGGATCTTCGCGCGCAGGTCGCAGGCATCGAGGACGTCGTCGGTGAGGCCGACCGCCTCGCTGCCGAGGACAATGACGACGCTCCCCGAGAGGTCGGCGCGGTCGAGGTCCACGACGGGCTCGTAGAGATGCGCCGCCACGGCGCGCGTGCCGCAGGCGGCCCGCAGTTCGGCGAACACGGGCGCGAGGCGGGGCACCTTCCACACAGGGAGCTGGAAGATGGCGCCCATCGATACGCGTGCCGCGCGGCGGACGAATGGGTCGTGCGACGCCTGGTCGAGGATCAAGCCCGTCGCCCCGAACGCAGCGCACGTCCTGACGAGCGCACCCACGTTCTCCGCGCCGGAAACGCCTTCCAGCGCGACGAACACATGATTAGGCGTGGCTCGCGCGACGTCGAGCAGGGGCGGCGGCTGCGGCGTGTCGGCGATCGCCATCACGCCTTGGTGGACGGTGAAACCGATGATCTCCTGCAGCGCCGCCTTGGGGCAGACGTAGACCGGAAGATCTCGCTCGGGCCGAGCCGCGATGTCGTCGTGCATCTCAGCGAGCCACTTCTCGTCCACGAGGAGCGAGTGGATCGTGAGCGCGCTCTTCAGGAGCTGACGCACGACACGGCCGCCTTCGCAGATGAACGTGGCGTCCTGCCGCAGCGCCTCGACGCGCCGCATCGACCGGAACGGCGCGACGCGCGGGTCGTCGAGTCCGGCGACGGGGATGACGTTCACGCTCAGGCTCACGACTGCGTCGGCTTCAGCACGAGCAGCGACGCATCGACCTGCGGCAGGACCTTCTCGGCTGTGCGCCCCAGGCCGAAGAACGACGCGATGGGGGACGACTTCACGACCGACCCGACCACGACCACGTCGGCACTCATGTCGATCACGGTCTTCAGGATCGTCGCGTCGATGTCGCCGTCGGGCATGTGGATCTTCGTTCCGAGCCGCTTCCGGAGGTCCGCCGGCAGCGCCGCATCGACGATGCCCGGCACTTCGAGCTCGGCCCGCTGACGCTTCATCCGGCGGTACTCGCTGACGAACTCGAGGTCGGCCGCTCCGATCCGGAGGACGTCCTCCGCTGCGAAGTTCACCACGTGGAGCACGTGGAGCGTGCCGTCGGTCCGATCCGCGACGACGGCCGCGGCTTCGATGATGCGCGTCGCGAAGTCGCCGAGGTCGATCGACGCCAGCACCACGGGGCGTACAGCGAT
The DNA here is from genome assembly GCA_021414065.1 of Planctomycetota bacterium. Taxonomy (GTDB): domain Bacteria; phylum Planctomycetota; class JAJSAM01; order JAJSAM01; family JAJVHW01; genus JAIOPE01. The sequence goes on along the minus strand of JAIOPE010000056.1, from coordinate 6,582 downwards.
CGGCGTTCGGGCGACCCAGACCGCTGCGGGGCAGCGCCGGAGCAACGAGAGCGCAGTGCTGCCGAGCAGGTTCCGCGCGACCGTTCCCCGCTCGCGGGTGCCGACGACGACGAGGTCGCGGCCTTCCGCCGCGGCGTCGGCGACGAGCGCATCCGCAGGACTCTTGAGCGACACCTCGGTCGTCGTCACCACGCCGGCGTCGCGGGTCGGCGCGGCGAGCGCTTCGAGCCGGGCTTTCGCGTGTTCGACCACGGTGGATTTCCCCGCTGCCTGCGCGAAGCGGACCATCACCTCTGAAGCGATGTCGAGGTCGAGCGCGCAGATCAGGTGGAGCCGCGCCCCTTGATCGCGCGCGATGCGCGCCGCGCTCGCCAGCGCCGCAGCGCTGGCCCCGGAAATCGCCTCGCCCGAGATGATCGCGTCGGCCGCGGAGAGGTCGAGTCCACACGAGACGTTCGTGAAGTGTCGCATGGCGTACAGGCTACGCCTCCCGCGACGTTGCGCCCAGAGGCGGACACCGGAGGCTCTCGCGTGCTGCGACCCCGGTCGCCGCGCCGTCTGCTTTCACGAGTGAACGGTGAGGAACCCCGTGACACCGTTGACGCCGTGACCGGCGCGGGTAGTGTCGTGGTGCCGCGGGGATCGTCGCGGCGACACGAGGAGTGCGATGCGCGTTCGTCGGACCTGGTTCAGCCTGATCGTCGCAGTCGCGTCGACGGCGATCGCTTCTCTCGTGGTCACGATCGCGACTGCGCTGCCGGACGCGCTCGCCCACGGCGGAGCGTACCAGCCTCCGACCGACCCGATCGGCCCGACGGCTCCGCCGCCGCCCGGCGGCGGCCCGACCACCGGAGGCGGGATACCGGGCGGCCCGACGACGGGCGGGGGCGGCCCCCCGACGCCACCTGCGGGCGATGTTCCCGGCGGTCCAACGACTGGCGGTCCAACCCTCGGCGGCGGAGACCTCGGCGGCCCTACGACGGGTGGCCCGGGCAAGGGCGGTGCGCCGCTCGGCTCCGGTCCGACGCCGGGTGGCAGCGGCGGCGGATGGGGCCCGTACACGCCGGGTGGAACATTGCCCCCGCGGCGCAGCACGCCGCAGGGGCCCGACTCCGACCACTGGACCAGGTGGTGGTTCGCGAACCGCGCGAACCTCCTCGACCTCGACACGCACCTGTCGAGCAATGGTGCGAGCACGCCCGGCGGCGCACCGGCGACCGAGGCGATGTGGCGCGGCGAAGCACAGCGGGTCTTGACGCTCGCACTCGCCGACGCCGACGAAGACGTCTCTTCCGGCGCGGCGGTGGCACTCGGCAAGGCGGCCGACTCCGGCGACGCGCCGGTGCTGACCGCGCTGCTGGCCGATCGGAAGCGGCAGCAGCCCGTGCGCGAATCCGCGGCACTGGCGCTCGGCCTGATCCAGATGACGTCGCACCCGGCGTCGGCCGCGGCGACGCGCGCACTCGAAGACGTGATCTCCAGGGACTCCGAGCCGGAGCGCCTCCGCGCGATGGCGGCCTGGGCCCTCGGCATGCGGCGCGATCCCGCGGCAGTGCCGTTCTTGCTCGACCTCGTCACCGCGAAGTCGCCGTCGCCCGACGTCCCGTCAGCCGCCACGAGCGCGCTCGGGCTCTCGGGGTGCGACGCGGTGAAGGAATCGCTGCTCGAGTGGCTCGACGGCACGGTCGGCCGCCGCCGCCACGAGACGATGCGCCGCGTCCACGCTTGTCACGCGTTGGCGCACCTCGGCGACCGCTCGGTCGTGCCCGCTCTGCGTGAGGCCCTGCGGGACGATGACGAGGACGTCCGCCGTGCGGCGGCGCTCGCGCTCGGCGCCCTCGCGCAGAAGGACGACGACGACACTGCGCTGCTGCTCGTTCGCGCTCTCGACCGGGACAAGGACCGGGGGGTGCGCAACATCGCCGCGCTTTCGCTCGGTCGCATCGCGCCGACGCAGGCCGAGAAGGCCCTGCGCTACGCATATGCGAAGGGAGATGGGTTGTCGCAGCCCTTCGCCGCGCTGGGCCTAGGGTTGCTTGCCCGAAGCACCGGCGACGCGAGTCTGACCTTCGAACTCAGGAACGACCTCAAGGACCGGGCCAACGCGGACCTGCGCGGCGCGATCGCCATCGCCCTCGGACTCGCGCGCGACGCCGCAGCCGCGAAAACGCTGCGGGCGATCGTGGCCGACCGAGGCGACCCGGAACTGCGGGCACACGCGTGCCTCGCTCTCGGGATGATCCGCGACGTCGCGAGCGCCGACTCGCTCCGCCTGGTGGTTGCCGACACGCGCGACCCCGTGTTGCAGCGGGAGTGCGCCATGGCGCTCGGCCTGCTCGGCGACGCGAAGTCCGTCGGCGTGCTGACGCATCTCGTCGAAGATGGTTCCAGTCTCTACGTCCAGGGCGCCGCGGCGATGGCGCTCGGCCGCATCGGCGGCGCGGAGGCATCGACGACGCTGGGAAGGCTGCTCGGCGACGCAGGCCGCCCGGGCCTCGCGCGGGGGTTCGCGGCCGTCGGTCTGGGCTACGCGCTCGACAACTCGGGCGGCCGGTCGCTCGCCCGCGTCGGTGCCCACCTCGACTGGTACGTGCCCACGACGAGCGTCTTGGAGATTCTGACGATCCTGTGATGCGCGACGCCTCCCGGCGCGGAGTAGAGTGAGACTGGAGGCACCGTCATGAGACTTCAACCGACCGTTTCCGCCGCCCTCGCACTGACCGGCACCGCAGCCCTGGCGTCGGCGCTCGCGTCCGCTTCGGGTGACCGCCCCGAGGCACCCTGCGCGCCGGTTTTCGACGACGTTTCGTCGGTCGCTCGCCCCGCGTTCCGTGCCGATCCGGTGCTCTACTCCCACGGCGATCCGTCGGACGAGGAGCAGCTCTTCATGGAACTGATGAACCGGGCTCGCATCGACCCGGTCGCGGAGGCGGACCGTGTTTTCCGCGACTACGACGATCCCGATGTCAAGTCAGCGGTGGACTACTTCCTCCGACTGAGCAAGAAGGAGTACTCGAGGGCGGAGAACCGAGACGCGTTCCGTTCCTACGCCCCGCAGGAGCCGTTCTCGTTCGACGGGCGGATCATCGCCGCCGCGCGCAAGCACAGCGAGGCGTCGCGGAAGGCCGACGAGCAGGGTCACCAGTTCCCGGGTGAGCTCGCGCTCCGCGGCCGGTTCGAAGCCGAGGGGTACATCGGATCGGCGCTCGGCGAGAGCACGTTCGCGTTCGCCAAGTCGATGCTGCAGGCGCACGCGGGCTTCGCGATCGACTGGGGGCAGTCGCTCGGGTCCAACGGGCGGCCTTCGCTCGGCCACCGGGACTCGCTGATGAACTACACGGGCACGCGACCCTACGTGCAGTGCGGCGTCGGCGTCGTCTCCGACTCGAGTCCTTCGACGCACGTCGGTCCGAGGATCATCACGATCGACTTTGCCCAGCCGGCGGACGCATCGACTCGATTTGTCACGGGCGTGTGCTACGACGACCGCGACGGCGATGGCATCTACTCGATGGGCGAGGGTCTTCCCGGCGTTCGGATCGAGTCGGCCGCGTCGTCTTCGTACACGCTGTCGTCGGCGAGCGGCGGATACGCGCTGCCCGTTCCGGCGAGCGCGGGCACGATCCAGATCGAGGCGACGGGCGAGTCGGGCGGCGTCTCGGCGCTCGTGGGGCATCAACTCCGCGACGTCACGATGGCCGGGCGGAACGTGAAGCTCGATTTCACCGCACCGCCCGAGCCGCCCGTGCCCGTCGCACAGACGTTCTCGTCCGGGATGGTCGCCCTCGCCGACGCGGCGACCACCGATGCCGGCGTCTCGGTGTCGCCGTTCGACCCGTCGAACCCGACCGTGGGCGAGGTGGACGTCGGCATCGAGTTGACGCACCCCGACGCGTCGCAGTTGAAGATCAGCCTGCGGAGCCCCGCAGGAACCGAGGTCGTGCTGTTCGACCACGGCCTTCCCATCGCGAACCTCACCGGCACGTTCAACGACACGCTTGCTCCGATCGGCGACCTCGCGACGTTCGCGGGCGAGTCCTACCAGGGAACATGGATCGTGCGCGTCGAAGACGCCGCGACCGGCGGCGCCCGATCGATCGAGTCGTGCAGCGTGCGCGTGCGACCGGCGTGGGTGCGGCCCGTGGCGGCGGCGCGAACGAATCTCAACCTGACGTCGTTCAAGGCCGCCGACACCGTCAAGCCCCTGAAGGACTCGATCCGACTCACCGCCACGGTGGACCTCGGTGACGCGCCGTTCGACGTCGCCGCGCCGACGCATCTGCGACTGCTCCGCGCCGACGGCTCGGAGATCCAGCGCTTCGCCGTGCCTTCGACGACCGCCGCACTCAAGGTGAAGCCTGGCACGACGACGTCGAAGGGCACCGTCTCAGTCAAGCTCACTGGGATCGACCTCGCGGAAGCGCTGCCGTCGCCGGTGACGGTGGAACTGGCCGTTGCCGGGGCGATCGTCCGTCAGACGATCCCGCTGAAGAAGGGCGCGTTCAACGGTGTCGTCACGCCTCCCGCCGGCCCCTACCTGCGCGTCGATCTCGTGAAGAGCGACATCGGAACCGACGGGAAGCGCTCGACGCTCGTCCAAGGGCACGTCGTCGGCGGGGCCGTGACGGGGCTCGTCGAGGCGTTCGTCGGAGACGCCCAGGTGAAGGTCGCCGCGACGTCGTTCGTGGCGAGCGGCACGAAGCTGAAGGCCACGGGCACCGGGCTCCTCCGGCTCCTCTCGTTCGACACCAAGACGGCCGGGTTCACGGTGAAACTGATCGGTGACCACGAACCGATCGTCGGCGGCGTACTGCCGTTCGCGCTGCGCGTCGGTCCCAACTTCTTCGCCGACGCCCCGGTGAAGCCGCGCGTCGTCGGCACGTCCCTGAAATACTGAGTCCGTGCCCATCTCCCTTCGTCTCGGCGGCCCTCGGGCCGATCCCGCGGTCATCGACCACTTGCGCGCAGGCGAGGTCGTCGTCCACAGCCCCCGCGGCATCCTCATCCCTGCGCGACTCCTGATCGAGGCGATCCCGAAGCGCCCGAAGACCGCGCCCGGCGGCGACGGCGTCGTGAAGGCCCTGTTCGGAATGGACACCGAGGCCGCCCCGGCGCTCGCGGCCGACTACCTCTGGCCCGACGCCGACATCCGCTGGTTCCACCTCGACTCGTATGTGGCCGCGAAGGTGCGAGAAGTCGTGGCCGACAACGGCGGATTCGATGTTCGTGTGGACGCCCTCGCCGACCTTCCGGTCGTCGCCGGACCGCTCGCGACGGACACCGCTGGGCCCTATGACGTGATCGCCCTGCCGTTCCCGCGCACGTCCGAGTCGCTCCTGATGATCGATCTGATCGAAGCGGCGCACGACGCGCTCCGCGTCGGCGGGAAGTTCGTCGCGGCGACCGACGGCAACGGTCACGCGCTCTGCCGCGCGCTCGAGAAGGTGTTCGGAAAGGTGATCCCCGGTCCCCCGGCGCGCCGCGGTGCGTCGTTCTTCGCAGAGCGCAGGAAGGCCGCGCCGGCGTTGAAGAACCGCGCGCACGTGCTCTCGCCGGAAGTGATGCCCGCCGGCGCCCCCGACGGTTCGCCGCCGGTCACGATGCAGATCGAGACGCGCCCCGGGACGTTCTCCCACGGCTCACTCGACCGCGGGACCCGCGCGATGCTCGAGTGGTACGTTCCACGCGGGGAGAAGATCCTCGATCTGGGCGCCGGTTGCGGTGCCATCGGTATCTACGCGGCGCTGCGCGATCCGAAGGCGAAGGTCACGCTCGTCGAGAGCAACGTCCGCGCCGCCGAGTGCGCCGTCCGAAACGTCGCGCGCAACGGCGTGAACGTGGACGCGGGGCAGGCGTTCGTCCCCGGCAGTTCACTCTTCCCCGCCGTGAACGGTGACGCGAGCGGCGAAGACGAAGACGACGGCGACGAGACGGGCGGCCGCGACCGCGGGCACGAGCGTCGCGGCGGACGTCGGGCCCGCGATGAGCACCACCCGGTTGGTCGGCGGCCCGAGGAGCGACTCGTCGGCGACACGCGCGAGGCGCAGCCGCGGCCCGCCGCAGCCCCCGCCGTCGAACGCCGCGCGGACGACGGGCTACCGCCGATCCGTGGCACGTTCTCGTCGCCCGAGCCGGTCGCGGCTCCCGTGACCGTGCGCTCCAACGTCGTCGGCACGCGTGCCGGCACGTTCGACCGCGTCCTTGCGAACCCGCCGTACTTCGGCGACCTCCGCATCGCGCGGGCGTTCTGCGTCACCGGGTTCGACGCGCTCCGCCCCGGCGGCTCCATCGCTCTCGTCGTCCGTCGCGGACCCGCCGCGAACGCACACACGGAGGTCCTCACCGGCGTGTTCGGCCGCGTGACGACCTTCGACGCGGGCGACTACGCGATCCTGACAGCCATCCGCTGAGCGCGATCCCGGGCGCGATTGGACGATCCGGGTTAACCCGGATGAGGCCTCTCCACGTCGCTCAGGCGACCGCGTTGAGCGGGGTCTTGGCGTTGCGGCGGCCGACGATCTGCCAGTAGTACGGAGGCGCGCTGCCCACGGAGGCGGACAGGGTCCGCTGGAAGACGAGCCC
>JAIOPE010000098.1 GCA_021414065.1 Planctomycetota bacterium | reverse complement strand
CACGCTCCAGAACTCCGGCACGACCACGTGTAGGTCCATGTGGCGGCGGTCGCCGACGTTGATCGCCCGCGTGTCGTGCACGTCGATGATGCCAGGGGCCCGGGCGATCTCGAGCGCGTCCGCCACCTCCTCGATCAGCGTCACGTCCATCTCGTCGAGGAGTCCGCGCGCCGCCTGTCGCAGGAGCTTGCCGCCCGTCCAGAAGAGCAGGAGCGCGAAGAGCACGGCGGTGGCGGCGTCGATCCATGCGATCCCGGTGAGATGCACCAGGATGAGTCCGCCGACGGCGCCGGCGCTCGTCCAGAAATCGGAGATCACGTGGTGACCGTCGGCCTGTAGCGCGGGCGAGCCGTGGCGGCGACCGACACGCAGCAGGAACAGCCCGAGCAGCAGGTTGGCGACACCCGCGGCCGCGACGATCAGGATGCCGACGTCGAGGCGCTTCGGCTCGTGGCCTGCGATCAGGGCGCCGATCGCTTCGTAGATGATGGTCAGGCCGGCGAATGCGATCAGGCCGCCTTCGAAGCCGGCGGTGACGAACTCGATCTTGCCGTGGCCGTAGGGATGGTCATCGTCGGCAGGACGCGCCGCGAACGAGATCGCGAAGAGCGCGATCCCCGCCGCAGCGACGTTCACGATCGATTCCATCGCGTCGGAGAAGACGGTTTGCGAGTCCGTCATCCGCCATGCCACGAACTTCGCCGCGAGGAGGGCCACGCCGACTACGAGCGCGATCACGCCGGCGCGGATGCGCAACCGCCGGTCCTCGGCGTCGGTGGACGGGCCGGGGTGGGCGGGATCGGGCGGCGCGGAAGGGGCGTTCATTGAGTCAGGGTTCACGCACGGAGGCGAGACGTCAAGGGGTTGGGTCACGGTTTCGAAGGGCCACTCACCAGTACGTGGTGCCGACGGTGCAGTCGCCGGTCACGCGGACGCAGCACGCGAGGCGGCCTCTGCCGTCGTACGACTTCCGTGCGCGCCAGGCCGTCTCGTCTGCGTCGGGAGGGGGGAACGCGTCGGCGCCATCGATGATTGCGACCAGGCAGTCTCCGCACACGGCGCGGCCGCCGCACGGGGAGGCGAGGGGCACGCTCTGCCGACGGGCGGCGTCGAGGAGGGTCTCGCCGGGAAGGGGGCGGAGGACGTTGGCGCGCCGCGCGCAGCGGACGCGGGGCGGCTCGGCTGTGCGTGGATCGGCGACGGGGCGGCGGGCCGCGCGGGCGGGGGGCACACCGTGAGTGTCACTTCCCGGTGTCGGGCGACCGCTCGATTCGTCGGCGCACACGCGTCCGTAGTGATCGGCGCGCACGCGCTAGGGGCGCACCGAGCCCGACGGGCCCTCCCCCGCCACCACCGCCGTCGGGCCTCCTGGGTGGACCGCAGGCCGAGCCGCAGTCCGCGGGGTCATCGATGCACAGCGGGCACGCGCCCGCCGCTCGCGATCCGGCCGGGCGCATCCGTCGTTCCAAGACACAGTCGTTTGGGACCCCCCGAAAGTGACATCGCGTTTCCGGGATTTTTCGCCGTCGCGCCCGCTGCCCGCACACTGCCCCCGTGGACGCCCGCTACCGATCCGATCTGAACCGCGACGTGCCCCCGGCGCGGCCGGGCGAGTTCCCGCCGCTCCGCCTCGGCGCGATCGTCGTCGATCCGCCCGTGGTCCTCGCTCCGATGGCGGGCGTGACGAACTACCCGTTCCGTGCCATCTGCAAGACGTTCGGCGCCGGTCTGTTCGTCAGCGAAATGGTCGCGGCGCGCGGTCTCGTCGAGGGGCAGCGGAAGTCGATGCACCTGGCTGACTTCGGCCCCGACGAATCGCCCCGATCGCTCCAGTTGTACGGCGTGGACCCCGCCGCGCTCGGCGAGGCGACGCGCCGTCTCGTCGGCGACGGACGCGTGGACCACATCGACCTCAACTTCGGATGCCCGGTCCGCAAGGTGACGTCGAAGGGCGGGGGCTCGGCGATCCCGGCGAAGCCCCGGCTCCTCCGCAATCTTGTCCACGCCGTCGTGTCGAACGCGGGAACCGTGCCGGTCACGATGAAGTTCCGGATCGGAATCGACGACGCAGTGACGACGTACCTCAACGCCGGCAAGGTCGGCGAGGGCGAAGGCTGCGCGTGGGTCGGCCTCCACGCGCGCACGGCGGCGCAGCTCTACGACGGAGCCGCCGACTGGTCCGCGATCGCGCGCCTCGTCGAGCACGTGCGCATCCCCGTGCTCGGGAACGGCGACATCTGGGAAGGCTGGGACGCGCTCCGGATGATCCGGACGACCGGGTGCGCGGGCGTGATCGTCGGCCGCGGTTGCCTGGGGCGCCCCTGGCTCTTCCGCGACCTGGCGGACGTGTTCGCCGGACGCGAGCCCTCCGACCCACCGACCTTCGGAGTGGTTCGCGACATCATGATCGACCACGCCGAGCGGCTCGAAGCCTGGTTCGGCGAGCGCGGCGGACTCGCAATGATGCGGAAGTACGCGACCTGGTACACGAAGGGCTTCCACGGCAGCGCGGAACTGCGCGTGCGCCTGAACCGTTTCACGACGCTCGCTGAACTGCGCGAGATCCTGGCGCCGGTGCCCGGCGACATGCCGTTTCCGCCGACCGCCATGCGCGTCCCCCGCGGCAAGCACTCCGGAACGCAGAAGGTCGCCCTGCCCGACGGCTATCTCGATCACCTAGAAGACGACGCCCCGCCGTGCGCCGACGCCGGCGAGGTCGTTGACGGCGGCTGATCGCAGGGGCGCAGGAGCCGAGCCTGAGCGCCGCCTTCGGCAGCTCCGGCGGCGCCGCGACCGTCGTTAATACGGAGACGCAATCTCAAAAACAACTTGAGATCGCCGCTCTTGTGGTGAGCATGCGCTAGAGATTGCGACGCGATCTCAATGAGAATCAGCGCGGCGCACCCGACGCCCGCACCCAAGGAGGACGCATGCCGAGACGCCCCGTTCCGCCGGCCCGCGGTTTACTGCCCCGCGCGGCCTTCACCACGGCATGCACCGCTGCCTTCACCGTCGCGTGTACCGCTGGGCCCACCGCCGCCGCCGCGTTCGCCGACGATCGCGACGACCGTATCCGAGCGCTCGAGCGTCTCGTCCACGACCAGACGGCGGAGCAGGCGCGGCTGCGGGAGGAAGTCGAGGCGATGAAGCGCGACCGCGCGGACGGTCCCACCGACCGCAACGCTCTCCGCGACGCCGTGGACAGCCTCCTCCGCGAAGTGCCGTCGGAAGACGGCGTCGCCGTCGGAGATGCCCGGCGCCGGGCCGCGCTCCGGTCGGGCCCCGACGTCGGGTCGAGCCTCGACTTCGGCGGCTACTTCTCGACGCGGTTCCTGAACAGTGAGCTTCCGGGGAAGAAGCCATCGTTCGTCGACATGCGTTTCGTGCTCCAGACGCGCGCCGAGATCTCGCGTGCCGTACGTTTCGACGGCGAACTTGAGCTCGAGCACGGCGGTGTCTCGGACGAGACGGACGGCGAAGTGAAGGTCGAGTACGCACAGATCACGCTGAGCGACTCCGAGTGCTTCGGCTTCAAGGCCGGCTCGCTGCTCACCCCGTGGGGAAGGTTCAACCAGCAGCACGACGATCCGCTGAACGAGTTGTCGTCGCGTCCGACGGTCTCGCGTTTCGTCCACGGCGCGGTGATGGCCGGGCCCGGCGTCGGAGCCGAAGGCGTACTCGCCGCGTCCGACGATCTCTCGCTCAACTACGACGTCGTCCTGACGAATGGCCTCGCCGACACGTTTTCGAGCGGCGACGGCATCCGCGAGGCCCGCACGCTCTGGGAGGACGACGACAATCACGACAAGACCGTGTTCGGCCGCTTCGGCGCCGTTCCGCAGGTCGGCTTCGTGGACTCGCTCGACGTCGGCGCGTCGTTCGCCTGGGGCCGCCTCGGCGAGAAGGCCGACGACGCCATGCGGGGCTACGGGCTCGACGTGGCGGCGCGCTCCGGGGCCTGGGAGTTCAAGGGCGAGTGGGCGCACCTGGGCGTGGACCGACGGAACGCCGCTCCGCCGATCGACGCGCTCGGGCGACTGGGTCCGGTGCGGGGCCTCGGCGGCTCGTACGGCCAGGTCGTCTACCGGATCCGCGAGGCGTGGGTCAAGGGGCTGCCGTTCGCCGAGGAGTCCGCCAGCGTCGGACTCGTGGCGCGCTACGACGCAGTGGACACGAACGACCGCATTCGCGGCGCCGCGCCGGAGGACGACGAGCGCGCGTTCACGCTCGGAGTGAACTACCGCCCGACGACGAAGACCGTCATCAAGTTCGAGGTCCGATTCGCCGAATCGGAGTTCCCGGGCGACGACGGCAGCCGCCGCGACCTGGTGGTGCTCGAGTTCGCGACGTACTTCTGACCATGGCCGACTCCACGCGCCGTTCCTACCGGGTTCCGCCACTGGCGGCCGCCTGCTTCGTGGCGGCCGCCGCGCTGGCGGCGTGTGCGTCGTCCGTCGGTGCGCACGGAGCCGGCGGCGACCCGGCCGCGGATATCGAGGAGCGCTTCTACGAAGCCCGGTGCGGCGGCTGTCACGTGCCGTTCCACCGCACCGACTTCGCCCCCCGCAAGTGGTCGTCCATCCTGGCGGTGATGGGGCCGCGCGCCGGCCTCTCGCCGGCGCAGCGGGAACGGATACTCGCCTACCTGACGTCGCGTTGACGTTGCGTCGACGCGGCGCTGGCGTCCCGGCGCGTGCGCCCGCCCGGCCCGACGCCTCTCGCCTCCGGTGCCGCGGGACGTATCCTCCGGCGGATGGACCGCCCGCACCTTCGGGACATTCCCGTGACCCGGCTCGCCGCCGAGCTGGAATCGCGCGGTTTCGAGAAGGCGGCGCCGCGCGCACACCAGCTCGGGATCGCCATCCACCGCGACGGCGCGCGGTCGTTCGACGAGTTGCCCCGGCTGGAGTTCGGCCGCGAGTTCCGGCGGAAGCTCGAGGAGTCGTTCGAGCTGACACCGCGGATCGTGGAGTCCCAGATCCGCCGCGCGAGCGACGCGCACACCACGAAGTGGCTCGTGCGCCTCGCGGGCGGCGACGCGGTCGAGTTCGTCATGATCAAGCACTGGGACGATCACACGCTCTGCGTGTCGTCGCAGGCCGGTTGCGCGATGGGCTGCACTTTCTGTGCGACCGGCACGATGGGCCTGCGCCGGAACCTCGCCGCCGGGGAGATCACCGAGGCGATCGTCCACGCCGAGCGCGAGACGGGGAAACGCATCACCGACGTCGTGTTCATGGGTATGGGCGAGCCGCTGCACAACTACGACTCGGTGATGACGGCGTGCGTCAACATGAACGAACGCGGCGGGCACGGCATCTCGCGCCGACGGATCACGATCTCCACCGTCGGCCTGCCGCACGCGATCCGCCGCATGACGAGCGAGCGCCGCATCTGGCGCATGCACGTGTCGCTGCACTCGGCCGTGCAGGAGACGCGCGAGCGGATCATCCCGGTCGCGAAGCTGTATCAGTTGCCGGACCTGCTCGACGCCGTGCGTGAGCATCAGGCGGCCATGAAAGTGAAGTGGGTGACGCTCCAGTACGTCGCCCTGCCCGGTGTGAACATGGACGAAGCACACGTCGAGGCGCTCGGGCGCGAGCTGAATGGGATCAAGTACATCCTCAACGTCATCCCATGGAACGACACCGGCACCGGTGGGTTCCGGGCTCCGACGTGGGACGAGGTCCGCGCGTTCACCGGGCGGCTCCGGTCGCTCAACTGCCCCGTCAAGGTCCGGTACAGTGCAGGCAAGCGCGAAGGCATGGGCTGCGGTCAGCTCGCCGCCGAGACGCGCTCGGTGGTCCCCTCGGGCCACATGATCGCCCCCCCCGGGATCTTCAGCGCATGAGCAAGATCGTCCCCGTCGCACTCGTAGCCGTGCTCGGACTCGCCGGCGTCGGCGCCTGGCTCGTCCTCCGGGACGTGCCGGCCGTCTCCGACGACCCCGCCGGAGGTCCGCGCTCGGGAACGGCCGGCCGGGCGGGTCCCGTCGGCGGCGGCGCCACGGCACGCAACGACGGGCCGGCGGTGCCGAAACCCATCGCTGCCGACGAAGACGGGCCGCCGATCCCCGAGCTGACGGCCGACGCGATCCCGGGCGCCGGGCAGACGTTCAAGTTCCCCGAGTGCTTGGCACTCTCTCTGGTGGACTGGAACCGAATCGGCATCCACTGCCGCCGCGCGCAGCGACTGTTCCGCAAGGCGTCGGTTCGCGTCAACCAGGGCGACGAGGATCCGCTGAGTCCCGGCGGACTCATCAGCGCGGCGAGCGACCAGATCATGCTCGCCTGCCCTGCGTTCGTCGGGTCGATCGCAGCGGAGCACCTCGACATGCGGCAACCGCTGTCGTCGCTCGTGGCGTTCCCTCCGTTCCAGGCGAACGCTCTCGCTGCGACGCTCGCGTGCTGGGGCCGACCGTTGACCGACGACCAGCTCCCGGAGGTGCTCGCGCTCTACCGCGAGTACTTTGCCGTGTGGACGAAGGCGCGCGCCCGCGTCGTCGGCGACGCCTGGCCGGTCGAGGTCGCGGCGGAGGTCTCCATCGCGCGCGCCGCGCTCCAGCCGAAACTCGAGGCCATCCTCGACGCGCGGCAGCGGTCGGCGCTCTGGCCGCCGTCGGTGAAAGGCCGCGTCGGCCTCGACTTATTCAGCCCGGCGTTCCTCTGGTATCGGCGCATCGAGATGGTCCAGTGCCCGGAGGGGCAGAGCGCGGCGAAGACCTGGGTCGAGACGGTCGTGCAGCAACTCAACGTGCCGCCGCCGGAGTTCGAGTCGCGGCGCGTGATCGCCGGCGATTGGCTCGCGGCACTGCCGAAGGGCTTCCGCCAAGGTGTGAAGGGTCCGCTCGCGCGAGCCGGGCTTCCCGCGTGGGAGGACATCGAGCAGGCCGTCGCCGGCCTGCCCGACCTCGTCCGCGCCCTCGGCGAGGGCGTCCAGCTCGAGGGGCCGGTGCAGCGGTCGATGATGCTCTTCGTTCCGGTGGTGGTCACCCGCTGACCGGTGCCGGCGCGTCCGCTCCGCGACGCGCCGTCCGTGATGCCGACGTGATCGATCGCGAGCGCGCCGCCGCCGCCGTCCGCGCGGCACGCAGCGCGGGGTTCCGGCGCACGGCAGTTCAGCGCGGACCCCCGGCGGGCCGATCCTCTGTTGGCGGGGCTCTCGTTCCCGCCGCCGAAACCCCATGCCCGCCGACCGAATCCACGTCTACGAACTGCTCGACGCGCTTCCGCGCGGCGGGCTCGGGCGCGTCCACAGCGGCCGCGTCGCTGAGCCGGGCGGACCCCTTGACCCGGGTGCGCAGGTCGTGTTGCGCGTGGTCCAACTGAGCGACGTGATCGACGAACGGACGATCGCGCGTCTCGGCGCTGCGCACGCGGCCGCACGCAAGATCTCCTCGCCGGCCGTGCTCTCCTGTATCGACCACGGCGTGACCATGGGCAGCGGGATGCGACTCTGGTCCGTGTCTCCGTGGGTCGCCGGCCGCACGCTCGCCGAGGTCCTCCGGACCGCCGACGTGGTCCCCGATCCGCTCACCGAGTCGATTCTCGGCCAGGCCGCCGCCGGCCTCGTGGCCGCGCACGCGGCGGGCGTCGTCGGTGTGGGACTCTCGCCGGACTCGATCCTCCTGCGCGAAGACGGCACCGCGGTGCTCGCAGACGTCGCGTTCGGAGCGGCGGTCGGCGCGGGATGGCCGGGAACCGGCGCCGCGCCTGCTTCGATGATGTGCGCTTCGCCGGAGATTCTCGGAGGCGCGACTCCGGACGCCCGGTCGGACCTGTTCGCGCTCGGCTGCATCCTCTTCCGGTGCATGACCGGTCGGTGGCACCGACCCGAGGACGCGCGCGCCCTGAACCTCCACGCGCGGGAGATGGACGCCGCGCGCCCGAACGACGATCGGCCGAAGTGCTCTCTCTTCCTCAGCGAGATCGCGCACGCACTGCTCCGCACGGACCGCGCGGACCGCATCAAGTCGGCGACCGACCTCGTGACGATCCTGACCGAACGCAGGAAGAGCGCCTGGTGGCGCACTCTGCACATCGATCAGGACACGCACGACGACGAACCGGCGAGTCGCCGCCCGATCGCGCACGAGCCGCCTCCGCCTCCGATCCCGCAGCCCGCGCCCGCGCCCGACGACGACTACTACCGCCAGCGCCGGAGCGCGACGGACGCCTCGGCCCGACACCTGGCCCGCTGCGTCGGCCGCGATGCGGAGCTCTCGGTCCTGTCCGAGTGCGCGTCGCGTCTCGCCGACCAGGGCGGTCGCGTGGTGCTCGTCGAGGGCGCGGCAGGTTCCGGCAAGACCCGCCTTCTCGATGCCTTCTGCGAGAAGCTGGGTCAGCTCCCGGCGCACAAGGCGCCGCACGTCCTCCGCGGCGAGCACCGCAGCGCGGGCGTCGGACGCCCGTTCGGTGCGTTCACCGAAGCGCTCACCCGCTGGCTCCACGACGACCGGATCGCGGACCCGCACGACGTGGCGCCGCTGCTCGGGGAGTCCGCCGGGATCGCCCCCGCTTTCGCCGCCGTGTTGTCGAGCGACGCCCTCGATGCGAGTGCGCAACCGCTCGCTCGCGAGTCCGTGCCGCCTGCGTTCCTCCGCTGTCTCCGCACGATCTGCGCCCGCGCGCCGGTCGTCGTCGTGATCGAGAACCTGCAGTGGGCCGACCCCGAGGTCCTGGATCTCTTCTCGTACATCGCCCGGATCGGCACGGACCTGCCACTCCTCGTGATCGGCAGCTACCGTCCGCCGCAGGCCGATGGCGACCTCGCGGAGATGGCGGCGTTGCTCCGCGCCCAACCCCGCGTCCGCGAGATCCGGCTCGCGCCGCTCGACGCCGGCCGACTCGCGGCGCTTGCGCGTGAAGTGCTCGAGCCGCCCGCGGCAGCCGCCGAGATCGCGCGCTGCGTCTTCGAGGCGTCCGGCGGCGACGCCGGCGCTCTCGTCGAGTCGGTCCTCGCCCTCGAGGCCGAGCACGCGCTTGAGTTCCGCGCCGACGGGCGCCTCTCCGCAACGCCCGCTCTCGCGACGGCGAAGCTCCCGGCCGGACTCGCCGACGCTGTCCGCCGCCGACTCGGCTCGCTCGGTGCGAGAGAGGTCGCGTACCTCGGGGCCGCGAGCGTCCAGGGCGTCGCATTCGATGCCGAGGTCACGCGGATCGCGTCGGGGCTCGACGTCCGAGCTGCAGCGCGGGTGCTCGAAGATCTCACCACGCGGCGTTTCGTGATCGGCGACGGCGTCGCCCGCCGGTTCGCGACGCAGCCGCTGTTCGACGCCGTGGTCGCGGGCCTGCAGGACGCCGCACTCTCGGACCGGCACGAGGCGACTGCGACCGCGTTCCTCGAGAGCCGGAACCCCGATCAGCTCCCGCCCTCGCGCATCCACGGAATCCTCAGCTACCGCGTCGCGTGGCACTACCTGCTCTCTGGCCGCGCGGCGCGCGGTCTGCTCTACGTCAACGCGGCGATCCAGCATCTTCGGGGGACGTTCCGGCACGGCGACGGCGAGCGCCTCACGGCGCTGGCCTGCCGTGTGCTCGCCTCCGACTCCGGTCGCGGCGCAGACACGATCGACATGCTGCTCGAACGCAGTCGGTTCCTCGACGCGCAGGGCCGGGCTGCGGAACAGCGCGCGGCGCTCGAAGACGCTCTGACGCGTGCACGCGAACGCCGCGACCTGATGCGAGAGTCGCGCATCCTCCTGGAGTTCGCGAAGGCCGACGCCACCCTCGGCGACGCCGGCCGCGCCGACGACGACGCGAAGCAGGCGCTGGCCTGCGCCCACCGTGCGGGCGAGACCGACATCGAGCTCAAGGTCCACATGCGACTCGCGAGCGCGGCGTTCCGCGAGAGCCGGTTGCAGGACGCCCGCGCGCACTACGCCGAGGCGCTGTCGATCGCAGCGCGTCGCAGCGACGTCGTCACGGAGTCCGAGATCCATCACGGACTGGGCCTCGTGGCGCAGGGACTCGGCGCGTTCGACCAGGCCGACGAGTCGTTCCGCACCGCGCTGCTGGGTCACCGTGCGCGGGGTGACCTCGTGCGCGAGGCCGACACGCTCGCCTGCACCGGAAATCTCGCGGCGGCAGGCGGAGACCTGGTGCGGGCCGAGGGCTGCCTGCGCCGGGCGCTCGCCATCCACATGGCTCTCGGCGACGGGACGGGCGAGACCCGAGTGCTCGGCCTTCTCGCGATGGTCCTGCAAGAGGGCGGGTGCCTCGTCGATGCCCGTGAGGTGCATGCCGCCTGTCTCGACCGCGCGCGCCGCCTCGACGCTCGCGGGAGCGAGGTCGTGGCGTTGCTCAACCTCGCGACCGTGGACGGGTTCCTCGGGCGGCTCGACGATGCGCGAGACGCCTACGGCGAGGCGCTTCGCAGTGCCGTCGGCTTCCACGATGCGCGCCTGCAGGGCTATGCCCTCACCGGCCTCGGCGAGACGTCGCGGCAGCGCGGCGACTCCGACGTCGCGCGGGATCTCCTCAGCCGTGCGACGCAGCAGTTCCGGGCGGCGCAGGACCCGAGCGGGCTCGCTGCCGCATTGCTCGCCGCGGGGCGGCTCGAGGCATTCGCAGGCGACGCGGAGGTCGCGCAGGCGCACCTGCTTGAGGCGTACCGCCTCTCCGAGCAGCAGAACGCGCGCCAGGTCACCGCGATCACGGAAGCCCTCCTGGCCCTCCTCGCGGCGCGCGCGCGCGACGCCGAAGAAGCCGAGCGACGGATCGCGCGGTCGGCGCTCGCTCTCGCCGACATCCGCGCCAGCGACGCGACGCGTACGGAACTCCTGTTCCTTCAGTCCATCGTTCTCCGCGTGCTCGGGCGCCGTGTCGAGGCGAACCAGAAGCTGCTCCAGGCCGAGGTCATGCTCGTGGAGAGTCTGCGCGGCCTGCCCGACGCCGACCGCGACCGCGTTCTGCGCGAGCTGACGCCGGGCCGCGAGATCTGCGCCGGCGCCGACGCCGCCCGTTCGGCGGCGTCACCGCAGGCGGTTGCCGTCTTCGAGAGCACCGACACCGTCGCCGTCTGACGGCCTGCGCGCCCCGCTGCCGCGCAGACGGAAGTGGACCGACCGCCGCGGGGCCGCGAGGCTCGACCGGTGCCCGAGTCCTCCGACCGAGAAGCCGAGCGCGTGGCGCAACGCGCCGCCGACCGCACGACCGCGGCCATGGCCGTCCTCGGCGAGCGGGGATGGGGGCTCCTCGTCGCCGCCGGCTTCGCGTTCGACGAATCGGGTGGGGACGTTCTCCGCACTGCGGCACTGCTCGCGAAGCGGCGTCCGGACGATCCCGGGTCGCACCGTGCGGTGGCGCTCGAACTCGTCGCCGAGGGTGCGCGGCTCAGCCGGAAGATCGGGGCGTTCGAACGTCTGCTCGCGGTGCGTGGGGCGGTCGAGCAGGCGACGTCGGGTCGCGTGGCGACGTGGCACGCGCAGCGCGTGCCCGAAGGCGCCCGCGTCGTCGAGATCGGCTGCGGATGCGGCGGCGACACGCTCGCGCTGGCGCATCGCGCCCGAAACCTCATCGCCACCGACACGGACCCCGTGCGCGCCGCCTGCGCCCACATGAACCTCGCGGCGCTCGGACTGTCGAACGCGCGGGCCATTCCGGGCGACGGCTTCGACGTCCTCGCGGGAGAAGGGCGCGACGCCGACGTCGTCTTCGCCGACCCCGACCGACGCCCCGGCGGCGAACGCACGCTCGACCCCGAGGGCTGGTCGCCGCCGCTCTCAGGGCTCGCTGCCCTCGCCCGAACGCCCGGCCGCCCGCGCCGCGTCTTGGTGAAAGCTGCACCGTCGCTCGATCCGGAGACTGCGCCCGACTTCGACGTCGCCTACGTTTCGTGCGGCGGCGAGTGCGTCGAGGCGTTCCTCGAGTCGCACGCAGAACCGGAGACGCCGCAGCGCATCCGAGCCGTTCTCCTCCCGCCGGACGGGCCGTCGATCGAACTCGAAGGCGATCGCGGCGATGCGCCGGCGGGGTCGATCGGTGCGGCGCTCCTCGTTCCTGACCCGGCCGCCATCCGTTCGCGGCTTCTCGCGGAACTCTGCTCCCGCCACGGCGCGACGCTCGTGGACGACGGAATCGCCTGGCTGACAGGACCCGCAGGCGTCGTCTCACCCTGGCTGAGTGCGCACACGATCGTCGCGCGGTGCGGCATCCAGGACGTTCCAGCGGAACTGCGCCGGCTCGGCGCGACGTCGATCCGCGTTCACGTCCGCGGCGTCCCGGTGACTGCGTCCGAGGTCGAGGCGAAGTGGCGCAAGCCGCTCCCCCGGCCGTCGGCGCCGGACACGGGGCACGTCGTGGTGGACGTGTTCGTCAGTCGTTTCCTCGGTCGCCCCGGTGTCGTCCTCACGCGAGACTCGCGCCCGTGACGAATGATCCTTCCCCCGGCCCGTGGACGCTCGAGCGCGTCGCCCGCGAGTTGCCTGAACTCGCGCCGCTCGCAACATTGCACGCCGCGATCGAGGACGCCTTCCGCGACGACGAGCGCGTGCGCGGCCACGTACAACCGTCGCTCGCTGGGACCCCGGGCGTCCACTGGATGCTCGGCCGCCCGCTGATCGACATGGCCGAACGAGCCGGTTTCGCGGAGCGCATGCCGGGGCTCGTCCGTGCTGCGGGCAACGCGGTCGCGAACACTGCGCCTGCGGGGCGCGACGCGGTGGACGAGACCATCGGCGGGGCGGCGTTCGACGCACTGGACTGGGAGGTCGCGCTCGCCTCGTTCCGCGACGCAGCATGGGTTCCGCCCACTCCGCATCCGCGACTCTTCCGGTTCCTGCTGCTCCGTGCGATCTCGGTTCCGGCGCGTCACCTGGCGCGCTCGTTCAGCGCTCCGCATCCCGACCGATGGACGCGTCCGACGTGCCCGTTCTGCGGCGTCGGCGCCGCGGCGTCGGTCGCCCGCACCGGATCCGGGCGCACGCTGCTCTGTGTGCTCTGCGGTGGCCGCTGGGAGACGCCGGACACCGTGTGCGCCGGGTGCGGCGAGCGCAACCTGTCGAAGTTCCGCGTGCTCGCGAACCGCGAGGCCGGGCCCGCCACCATCGAGTCGTGTACCGGGTGCGGCACCGCGGTGAAGGTGTTCTCGTCGTCGGACATCACGTGGGGCCCGCCGCTCGCGGTCGAAGTCGCGACCGTCCGCCTCGACCTGCTCGCCGAGCGCGACGAGAACACGTTCCGCGACCCGATCGCCCTCGCGGCGATCTTCCCGCCGGGGTAGTCCGTGCCTTGAAACGCAGGTTCCTGGCAGTTCGCAGGGAGTGGTATCCTGCTCGGCACCCCATGCGCACTCCTGCGTGCATCGCCGTTCTCGCGCTCGCCTTCGGCGCCGCTGCCGCGTCGTCCTCCGGGATCGTCGTCTCCGCCCCGACGGCGCTTGCGAAAGACAAGGCGCCGGAGATCAGCACAGCGGAGAAGGACTTCCTCGCGGGGTACACCTCCGACGACGGCGCCGCCCGTGCGAAGGCCGTGGACCGACTTCACGACGCGCCGGAGCCGGCGCGATTGCAACTCGTCTCGACACGCGTGATTCCGAAGGAGAAGCGGGCCGACGTGCTCGCCCGCGCCGTCGAGGTGCTCTCTCGGGTGAAGGACGAGAGCGTCATCGAGAAGATCGTCGCGGCGTCGCGCGCCGGGCCTCCCGAGCAGCGATGCCTCTACGTGGAGTCGCTCGCGTCGATGCAGGGCAGCACCGCCGCCCACAAGGCGCTGCTCGAGTTCGTGAGAGACAAGGAGACGTGGGTCCGCGCGATGTCCGCCTTTGCGCTCGGCGAGCACCGAGCCATGGACGGCTTCGAGCCGTTGCTCGCGTGTCTCTCCGACAAAATGTGGCAGGTGCAGAGCGCCGCTCTCGCCGCCCTCCCGCGTCTCAGCGACAAGGACACGCTGAAGTCGAAGGCCCTCCCGAAGCTCGTGGACTATCTCGAGAACAGCTCGGGCCGCCAGCGCGACGACTGCGCCGACGCGTTGAAGCGCATCTCCGGCCGCACCCTCGGCAAGGACGCCGACGTCTGGCGCAAGTGGATCGCCGGCGGCGACCCGGCGATTGCGCCGCCCGCTGCGCCTGGCACCGGACCCGACGCGAAGCCCGCTCCGGCACCGGGCACGCCGACCGGGGGCGACTACGGCGAGCAACAGGCGGCAGAGAAACCGCACTTCTACGGCATCGAGGTGACGTCCACTCGCATCGTGATCGTGCTCGATCGCTCGTTGTCGATGAATGACCCGATCACGATCGACCGCGAGCGTCTGCGCCGGGAGACGAGCCGTCGCCGCGCGGCGGTCACCGGCGAGAATGCTCCGAAAGACGACAAGACGCCGCCGGAAGACGTCGGCTACGACATCCCGTGGTGGCGGATCAAGACGAAGCTCGACCTCGCGCGCTACCAGACGATCAACCTGCTCTCGCGGCTCGCGCCGGAGCAGAACTTCGAGATGATCCTCTTCTCGAACGACGTCGAACCGTGGATGAGCCGACTGGTCCCGGCCTCGCAGGCCAACAAACAGAAGGCGATCCAGGTCGTCGAGACCCTCAAGCCCGACGGTGAGACGAATACGTGGGGCGCGCTCGCGGCTGCGTTCGAGATGTCGGCTGCGGCCACGCGCACCGGACCCGGCGCGCCCGACGAGATCTACTTCGTCACCGACGGGCAGCCGTCGAAGGGCGACATCCTCGACGGGAATCAGATCTACGAGGCGGTCGTGCAGCTCGCGAAGGTGCACCAGATGCGCGTCAATGTGATCGGCATCGGAGTGAACCTGACGTTTCTCCGGAAGATCGCGGTGATCACCGGCGGCCAGTACAAGTCGTTCGAATGAGGTTCAACATGCGGACACGGACCCTGTTCCTGGCATCCCTGCTCGCCGTCTCCGGCGGTGCGTTGGTGGTCCCCGCTGCAGCGCCCGTGGCGCGCGCGGCCGATGACGATCCGGCCACGCGCGACGCGAAGGCGCGCATCGCGTACTTCGACGACCACGCGGGCAAGGTCAAGGATGACGGCAAGTTCGCGGACCTCGTCATGGACCTCGCGGACTACCCGCACGCGCTCACCGTGGAGCGCGTCGGGCGCATCCTGCTGAAGGAGAAAGACGAAGAGCACCAGGCGATCGCCGCGGCCGCGCTCTCCTCGTACAAGAAGCCCGTCGAGATCCGCGACGCCGCGGGGAAGGTCCTCGTGAAGGGCATCGAGTCGGGCGACGTCTCCGACTACGTGAGAGACAGTTGCATCGATGCGATTGGGAAGATCGACTACAAGGACGCGGTCCCCACGCTGAACGCCGTCGCGCTGAAGGGCGGCGACTCGTGGGTGCTCTGCACTGCGGTCCGCGTGATGGGGGAACTCGACGACAAGCGTGCACTGCCGGCGCTGCTCCAGCTCTGGGAGCGCTTCCCGAAGGGCTACAAGTGGGACACCGGCGGCGAAGTCACCGTGGACACCGGCGCGTCCGGCACGGCCGACCAAGACGCCGCCGAGGCCCAGTTCGCCGCGCAGTCGAAGGGCGCCCACCGCAAGGGCAAGCCGCCGACGATGCTCCGCGACTACGCCCAGCAGTTGGTCCGCACGGTCATGAAGATCACCCGCGACGACACGATCATCTCGTCCGACCTCCTGCGTGCGTGGATGGAAGCGCACCGCGAGGAGTTGACGAAACTCGGCATCGAGATCCCGAAGTACAAAGGCCCGACGAAGAAGGCGGACGACAAGGACAAGAAGGGCGGCAAGGACAAGGACGCGAAGCCGGGCGACGCACCAAAGGACGCGAAGTAGCGCTCGGCACCGGCGTCGGCGGTGACGCCGGTTGGGTGCAGGCGCGCCGCGATGGCGTAGGTTGCTGGGGCAGAGCGTGACGCCACCAGGAGCCAGCGAAGTGAGGAAGTTCACCCTGCCCGGCTGGGCAATCGGAGTTCTCGCGCTCGCGGTCGTCGGCGCAATCGTCTTGATCAACGGGACCGCCGACTCAAGGCGCTTGTACCTGAGTGCGTGGCTCGAACAGGATTGGCCCGCTGAGTTGCGCGCCCTGGACGCAGATCGCCCGCCCGCAGCGTTGTGTGCTGTCATCGACTTGCGCCCGGGCGTAGATCGGAGCCGCAAGCTCGATTTCGCGAGGAAGTACGGACCGATCCTGCTGCGCGTTCGATGCGGACTGCGACTGTTCGGCGTGGACGTGAACTACGAGGACGCCGAGTATCGCAGGGTCGATCGCGCAGGTGCGCGGGGGTGGGGTCCCGAGCCGACGTGCGTGGTGAAGTGCGACGCCCAAGGCGAAGCCGAGTACTCGCTGGTCAAGTACGAACGCATCGACATCCACGAAGCGAGTCACAGTTCTGGATCAGGCCAGGCCGAGCGCGACTCGCGGCTTGCTCTGGATCTGGCCAGAGAGCTTGAACGACTTCGTCGCGAGGTCAAGTGAGTCGAGGGGCAACCACTGGGGTCAGCGGCCGCGCGGATCGTCATCGGCTTCGACATCGAGACCGCCCGTCGCCGATCCACCGGCGATCCCGTTCGCCCTCTACCCCCGGCCCGCTACTTCACCGCGCGGGGCCGCTTCCGCAATTCGTCCGGGGTCGTCCGCAGCAGGTCCTTCGCCAGCACGCGGCCGGTGACGCTTGCCACGAAGGCGCGCGGGAACATGCGGTGCGCGAACGCGGCCAGCTTGTTGCTGAAGCCGGTCACGACGCTCGGGCGGCGTCCGAGTTGACGGAGGCACGTCTCGACGACCTCGCGCGGGTCGTCGCCGTCGGGCGGCCGGTCGTAGTGCGCGTGGACGGAGAACTCGGTCTTCGTCGATCCGGGGCAGAGGGCGATGACGTCCACACCGGTGCCGCGCGTCTCGCTCCAGAGGGATTCGGCGAACATGAGGTCGAAGGCCTTCGTCGCGCCGTAGACGGAGAACCACGGGGTCGGCTGGAAGCCCGCGACCGACGCGACGACGATCACCGCACCGCGCCCGCGACCGAGCATCGGCGGCAGGTA
Organism: Planctomycetota bacterium; assembly: GCA_021414065.1. GTDB lineage: Bacteria > Planctomycetota > JAJSAM01 > JAJSAM01 > JAJVHW01 > JAIOPE01. The sequence continues at coordinate 89,490 of JAIOPE010000098.1, read as the reverse complement.
GCGGTGCGTCGCGGCGACGACGGACGTGCAGTTGAGTTGGACCATCCGGAGATCCGCGGCGGCGTCGCCATCGACGAAGCGTCCCGAGAACCCGAAGCCCGCGTTCAGGACGAGTACGCCGACCTCGCGCCCGCCGATCGCGGCGGCGACGCGGTCCATCGATGCAAGGTCGGCGAGATCGTCCGCCACCACCAGCACCTCGACGCGGTGCGCCGCGCGGATGCGCTCCGCGATCTCCTCGAGTCGCTCCGCGCGACGTGCGACGAGCACCAGCGGGAACCCGCGCCCGGCGAGTGCGTCCGCGAACTGCTCACCGAGGCCCGCGGATGCTCCCGTGACGACGGCCCATCCTCCGTAGCGCGCGTGCATCGTGTGCTCGTTCGTCACAACCGCTCCAGCACGCAGAGCATCTCGTGGGGACGTGCGGGCGCGGAGTCGGTCGGCCGCTCCGCATGGGCGAATCGGAAGCGCCGCGCGAAGCGGTGGCGGATCTCCGGCTCGTTCGAACCGAACGGCGGGCCCGTCTCCGTGCGGATGAGCCAGAACAGCGCGAGCAGACGGCCGCCCGGGCGCAGGACGTAGGCGATCGCGTCCACGTAGCGGTCGCGGAGCGACGGGTCCACGGCGCAGAAGAGCGTGTGCTCGACGACGAGATCCGCACCGTGCAGGTGGCCCGGCAGCGCGAACACGTCGGCCTGCTCGAACCGCGCCGACGACTGCTCGCGCGCGGCGATCTCTCTCGCGAGCGCGACCGCAGCGGGCGAGAAGTCCACGCCCGTCGTGTCGAAGCCGGCCGCAGCGACGGCGCGCGCGTCGTGCCCCGCACCGCAGCCGAGGACGATCGCCCGGCCCGGCGGCTTGACGAGCCCGTCGCGCAGCGCGCGTGCGAGCGGCGGCGTCGGCGCGGCCATGTCCCACGGCGTGTCCTTCGCGGTCCAACGGGCGTCCCACTCGTGGGCTCCGAGCCCGCGGTTCGGGACGCCGGCCGAGTCGTCGAACGGACGCGCCGGATCCGTCACGCTGGGAGAGCTCCGGCGTTCGCTCGCTCGCCGCCCGCCTGCTTCTCCGCGTGGTAGCTCGACCGCACGAGCGGCCCGGCTTCGACGTGACGGAAGCCCAGCTCCTTGCCGAACCGCGCCCACGCAGCGAACTCGTCGGGGTGCACGAACCGGTGGACGGGCAGGTAGAACGCGTTCCGCTCCGGCGCGAGGTACTGCCCGAGGGTGACGATCTCGACGCCCGCGGCGCGCAGGTCCGCGAGGACGACCTTCACCTCGTCGTCGCGCTCGCCGAGGCCGAGCATCATGCCGCTCTTGGTCGGCGTCGCAGGAAGGACCTGCTTCGCGTGGCGCAGCACGTCGAGCGAGAAGCGGTAGTCGCCGCCCTTCCGCGCGAGCGGGAACAGGCGCGGCACGGTCTCGATGTTGTGATTGACGATGTCGGGTTTCGCCGCGAGCACCGTGTCGATCGATCCCGCCGCCGACTTGCGGAAGTCGGGGACGAGCACCTCGATGGCGCAGCCGGGAGCCGCAGCGCGGATCGCGCGGATCGTCTCGGCCCACACCTGCGCGCCGCCGTCGGCGACGTCGTCTCGGTCCACACTCGTGATCACTGCGTGGCGCAGGTTCATCGACAGCACGGCCGACCCGACGCGCCGCGGCTCGTCGAGGTCGAGCGGCTGCGGGCGGCCCTTCGGCACCGCGCAGTAGCGGCACCCGCGCGTGCAGACGTCGCCGAGGATCATGAACGTGGCCGTGCCGAGCGTCCAGCACTCGCCCTGGTTCGGGCAGCGCGCGCTCTGGCAGACGGTGTGGAGGTCGAGTCCGCTCACGAGCGAGTTCAGCTTCGCGTACTCGGCGCCGCCGCCGAGCGGCCGACGGAACCACGGCGGGAGTCTGCGACGCGGCGCGGGTGCTTCGGGGGTCTGTGTCTCGGTCATCCGTGGAGTTCTCCGGAAGCGGGAGGAGCGGCGTGCGGCGTGGCAGTAGCGGTGACAGCGGCAGTCACAGCGGCGGCGACCGCGACCTCGCGCGGACGGTCTGCGCGGAACGCGGTCTCGATTCGGTCCATCACTTCGTCCAGGTCGAGCGGCCGGCCGAGGATGCGGTCCATCCCGGCCACCGAACGCCCTTGGATGCCGCAGGGGACGATCAGACCGAAGTAGCGCAGATCGGTGTTCACGTTCAGGGCGAACCCGTGGAGCGAGACGCCGCCGGACACGCGGATGCCCATCGCGGCGATCTTCCCCTGCTCGGTCCAGACGCCGGTGTACGCCGGGTCACGGAAGCCGCGGATCCCGTACGTCGCCAGCACGTCGATCAACACCGCCTCGAGGAACCGGAGGTACGTGTGAGGTCCGAGCCCGCGGCGTCGGAGGTCGAGGATCGGGTACCCGACGATCTGCCCGGGTCCGTGGAACGTGACGTCGCCGCCGCGATCCGTCTCGACGAGATCCACGCCCCGTTCGAGCAGCGCCTCGCGCGAGAGGAGGACGTGATCCCCGGTCGCGCGGCGACCCATGGTGACGACCGGCCGATGCTGGAGCAGGAAGAGCGTCTCTGGAACCGTGCCGGCGCGCACACCCGCCGCGGTGTCGCGCTGCGTCTGAAGCGCTTCGGCGTAGCCGACGATGCCCGGCCGGACCACGCGGAGCGCCACGTTCCGTTCGCGTTCGGCGGCGTCCGCCGACGAACTGGTCGATGGCGGTTGCGACTGTGGTGGCTTCGGAGCGTCCATGGCGTGGTCCGAGCCTACGGTTGACGCGTGCGGCTGCGGCACGAATCGTCTGCGCGGAGCGGACGCACGGAAGCGGTCCCGGCGAGCCTGGCCAGGCTCGCGATACGGTCCGCTGCGGCGGGCTTTCAAGCTCACGCTGGAGTCCCGTTCCTGCCGATTCGAGAACGTGGCCCGCGACGGGCCGAATCCATGCCTCCTGATCCCTCTCCATCTGCGACTGCGCTCCCGGAGCGCCCGGCCACCCGGCCGAGCGTGGACGACGGCGTGATGCCGCGCGACGACGGCGCCAGTGCGTCGGGCGAGTCCCCCGCGGTCGGCGGAGCCGCGCAGGAGACGCCCAAGTACGCGTTCGAGTCGCTCATCGCGGAGGGCGCCGAGGGGCGCGTCTACGTCGTCCGCGACGGCGACCTCGACCGCCGCGTGGCGATGAAAGTGATGCGCCCCGGCACGTCGGACGACATGCGACGGATGCAGCGATTCCTCACCGAAGCTCGCCGCACTGCGTCGCTCGAACATGCAGGCATCCCCGGCGTACACGACCTCGGCTACGTGGCGACGGGCGAGATGTTCTTTACGATGCGACTCGTCGAGGGGCGCACGCTCCGCGAGGTGTTCGAGAAACTCGTGTCGTGCGACCCGGACTTCCAGCGCGAGTGGACGCTCACGCGCATCGTCCAGGTGCTGCAGCAGGTCGCCGCCGCGGTGGACTACGCCCACTGCCAGGGGATCATCCACCGCGATCTCAAGCCCGAGAACATCGCGGTCAGCGAGTTCCACGAGGTGCTGGTTCTCGACTGGGGGCTCTCGAAGCGGATCGGGCGCGATCCCGAGGCCGTCCACGCGCCGGTCGAGGGCGACCGGTTCGCGACCCAGATCGGCGCCGTGAAGGGCACGCCGTTGTACATGGCCCCGGAGCAGGCGCGCGGCGCAGTGGACAAACTCGACGTGCGCGCCGACGTGTTCTCGCTCGGCGCAATCCTCTACGAGGCTCTCTGCCACGAGCCCCCGTACGACGGCCACTCGGTGAAGGACATCCTCGACAACGCGAAGGCGGGCCGGATCGTCCCGATCGACACCAGGGCCCGGGGCCGCGATCTGCCGCGCGCACTCGTGGACACGTGCATGCGCGCGCTTTCGCCGGAGGCCGACGGCCGCCACGCGAACGCGAAGATGTTCTCCGACGATCTGCAGGCGTTCCTCGAGGGAACGAAGGAGCGTGAGCTCCGCCTCCGAGAGGCGTCGGGACTCATCGAGTCCGCGCGACGGCTCGTGGCGCGCGCGAACCAACTGCACGACGAAGCGGAGCGTCTCGACCGGATGGCCACCGACCTGCGCCGGACGCTCCCTCCGTGGGCGGGCGAGGACGACAAGCGGCGGCTCTGGCAACTCGAGGACGGCGCGAAGCGCACCCGCGTGGACGGAGCCGACACGCACGCCCGCGCCACCGACCTCGCGTCGCGTGCGCTCGCGCACGACGCGCAGCACCCCGAGGCGCGATCGCTCGTCGCGCGATTGCACTTCGACCGATACCTCGACGCCGAACGACGTGGCCACGTGGAAGAAGCGACCTGGCTACGGCGCATGGTGGAGCGATACGACGACGGCGCGCTCGGCGACCGGTTCCGGGACCGGGCGGCCATCGCAGTGGAAACCGAGCCCGCCGGCGCGCGAGTCGTCGTCTCGAAACTGGCGGAGCAGGACCGCCGCCGCGTTGCAGTGTCGCCCCGTGAGCTCGAACGCACGCCGCTCGTGGACGACTCGCTGGGCGCCGGCGACTGGCTCCTCGAGATCCGTCACGACGGCTGCGAACACGCTCGCGTGCCCATTCGACTCGGCCGGGGGGAGCGCCGCGTCGTCAGCGTCCGCCTCCTGCGCTCCGGCGCGTTGCCCCGGGGGTTCGTGCTCGTCCCGCGCGGGGAGTTCATCTACGGACAGGGAACCGACGCCACTCCCGTGGACACCGGCGATTTCGCCATCGCGGAGACGCCGGTGCAACTCCGCGACTATGCGGCGTGGCTCGACGAACTCGCCGCCACCGGTCTCGAGGCGGCATCGCCGCACGTTCCCTGGGTCGAGACGCACGGTGCCCTGCTGCGTCTGTCGGGCGGGAAGCACGTGTTCAACCCAGCGTCGCCGATGTCGCGGCGACCGCTCGTCGAGCATCCGGAGCTACCGGTCGTCGGTATCGCTCGCGCCAGCGCTGAAGCGTACGCGGCATGGCTGGGCGCCCGCACGGGCGTCACGCTGACGCTGCCGACGGAGGTCCAGTGGGAGAAGGCGGCGCGTGGCACCGACGGCCGCGCGTACCCGTGGGGCGATCACTTCGACCCGACGTTCTGCTCCATGTACGAGTCCACACGCGACCCGGCGAACCTGCGCCCGATCGGCGCGTTCCCGTCGGACGTGAGTCCGTACGGCGTGCGCGACATGGCGGGCGGCGTGCGCGAATGGTGCCGCGACGACGTCGATGCCGGTCGCAAGCTCGCCGTCTGTCGCGGGGGTGCTTGGTACCTGCGCGGCCGCGAGTGCACCGTGACCTCCCGCTGGACGGTGGAAGCGGACACGCGGAACCCGGGCATCGGATTCCGTCTGTGCTGGGAAATCCCTTCGACTTGAACCGTGCGCCCGGGCACGTTGCTCACATGCGCTCCACCGCCCGTCCCGGGATGCCTGTCGTCGCGTGCCGCGTCCTGTTCAGCGCCAAGTTGCTCGCCACGATCCTCGTCGCGGCGTCGTGCGGCCCGAGCGCCTCGGAACGCCTGGAGTCCGAGACGCTCGCGGGGGCAGCGCCCGTGGTCGAGTCGTTCGCGTCCGACATCGAGGCCGGGCGCTACGACGAAGCACTCCGCCGGACGACGCGCGGCTTCCAGAGCGCCGCGACGGCCGCCGCGGTTCAGTCGGTGCATGGCCAGATGCGCCGCGCCGTCGGGGCGCCGAAGTCGCGTACGCCGCGGGCCGTGGAGGACCTGTCCTCCGACGGCGACCCCGCGCAGGCGCGCTCGGCCGTGATCGTGCTCGACGGTGCGTTCGAACGCAGCGCGGCAGAGATCCGCGCGCGCGTGCAGCGCGACTCGACCGGCGGGTGGATCGTGGACAGCTACGAGGTCAAGAGCGGCCTTTTCACGTTCACGTTCCGGAAGTAGACGCGAGCGCTGACCGGATCGCCGCCGCGGCGTCGTCGAGCGCGCGGGGGTCCGGGTTCCGGTCCTGCCGAGCGAAGTCCATCTCGGACAGGTCGTCGATGGGGACCACGTGCAGGTGCGTGTGGGGCACCTCCAGCCCGGCGATCATCAGCCCGACCTTTCGGCACGGGAAAGCGGTCGCAACGGCGCGCCCCACGGTCTGCGCCACGACCATGAGGTGGGCCGCCAGGTCTGGGCTGAGGTCCAGCCAGTGATCCACCTCGTGCCGGGGAATCACGAGCACGTGACCCGGGCGCAGTGGAGCGATGGTCATGATCGCGACGGCGCGGTCGTCCTGCCAGACGAACCGGCCGGGCAGTTCGCCCGCGATGATCCGGGAGAAAATCGAAGCCATGGGGGAGCCCTCCGGCCCGCAGGTTAACCCGGACAGTTCCAGAGGGTTCGCGTGGGAACGGCGCGCACTGCACGAAGCTCATGCGCCACACGCCGATTCGAGGCGCATTCGCGTCACGACACACCGTCCTGGCCGTGAGTCGCGGAGTCGGCCGCAAGGCGGGACCCGCAGCGTCGGCTTCGCCAAGCCACGCAAGGGTCCCAACGCAGCGGGCGACCAGTCGGGCGACTGTGGGGCTCGGCCAGGCGCGAGCGCTCTCGAACCGTCCGAACGAACCGAGCGCGCGGCGAACGCGCAGGACCTGCGCAGGGCATGAAATCGTTGCGACGCATTCCGCGACGATTCAGGCGACACACAAGCGGTAGTGGATCTAACGGAAACCAGCACAAGCATTGCTTTGTCACGACATGGCCCGCGACAGAATGTGCGTCACAATGCTGGCTGATCTCACCGAGCTCCGCGAGTCCGTGTTCGCCGTGCGACTCCTCCGCGAGGAGATCCTCGCGACGCCGCTGCGCCCCGACGCCGCTGCGCGACTCCGAAGGGTCATTGTCGCGCGCAACGGGGACAGGCTTCCTGCCGGGACCGTCGCCGCAGCGCTCTCTGCCGCCCGTGCGACCGGCGGCGGAGTCGCGGGTGTGCACGTGGACGGCGCGTGGCTCCGCACGCTCGCCGAGGCGTGCGGCGGCGGCGCGGTGCGGTCGGGTCCCGGAGTCCCCTTCCACGGGCGGGCCGCGCCCCCTGCGTCTCGCGTCCCCGATCTCCTCGCCGAGATGATCGAGACGCTTAACTCGCCGGTCGCCTTCGAGACCTGGCCTGCACCCGTGAGGGCCTTCGCCGCGCACTTCCTCGTGCGACTGGTGCAACCGTTCGATGCACCGCCCGCGGCGCTCGGGTTCGCGGTCGAGGTGGCCGTCCTGGCCGCCGACGGGTTCTCCGCGGACCGAGTGCTCCTGCCGGAACCGTCAGCCGGAGAAGAGGTTGCGGCGTCGAGGCCCGACCCAGACGAGTTTGTCCGCGCGCGCCTCGACCGACTCGTCGAGCGACTCGCAGAGACACAGGACCTGCTGCGTACCGAGGCCGCCCGCGCTGTGCTGGCGAGTTGGGCCGACGACCGCCGCGCGCAAGGGACTGCGCACCGATTGAACGAGCGTCAGCGACGGCTCGTGCGGTGGTTCGCCGAGCAGCCCGCGGGCGACGGAGACGTCGCGCCGAGGTCGCTCGCTTTCCGCGACTATGTCCGGCTCCACTCCGGGCGCCGCGCACCGAGCTTGCGATCGCTCCAGCGGGACTGGAAGGGACTCAGGGAGCGCGGACTCCTCGCCGAGCGCGGCGGGAACCTGGTCCTCGATCCCGAGGCTCTGTCGCGCGGCCCGGAGATCAGTTCGGGATGACGCGGAGTTCGGGGCCGGGCTCGACGCGCGGGGCCTCCGGGCCGGTCTCGAGTTCGCCCACCCAAGCCGCGATCCCCTCCGCCACGAGCGCGACGTCGGCGTAACCCATGAGCGCCAGGAAGTTGCAGGCGGCCTCGCCCCGGCGACCCGGGTCGGCGATCACGAGAACGCGCGTAACCTTCACGGCAGGAAGGTCTTTCATCCGTCTGCCCATGTCGTGGACGGGCACGTTGCGGGCGCCGGGAACGTGACCGGCCTCGAACGCGGACTGCGGTCGGACATCGAGCACGCACGGCCGTTTCGCGCCGGCCATCTCGGCGTTGAACGAGCCCCGGTCGATCGTCTGGTAGCGCACGGCAGGAGGGTATCCTCCCGCGTGTGCGGGGCGCAGAACGACGGGAACCGCCCCCGCCGTCGTGCGTCCAACGATGCAGCGCCGGTGCGCCGACTTTCGAGGAATCCATGCGAATCAGTCGATTGAGACTCTTCCTTGCCGCGGTCCTGATGCTCGCCTCGTTCGTCGTCGCAGGCCCGGAACCGGCCTACGCCGGGAAGAAGACGTACGAGGACAAGAAACTCGGCTTCAAGCTCCGCATCGAAGACAGCTACACCCAGACCCCGCCGAAGCTGACGTCGGACGAGGCGTACATCGTCGGCGACTGGTACGAGGACTCACCGAAGTACGACGCGCGGGGACTCCGGCCGGGATTCCAGGTCTTCTGGTTCGCCGAGCCGAAGCTCGCGCCGCCGGTGCCCGGCGCGCCGCCGCCCGCGCCGCCGACTGCGCCGGGCGACCCGACCGCGCCCACGCCACCGGGCGCCCCGAATGCGCCGGGCGGTGGCGTCGGACCGGACGGCCCGGCGCGGCCCGACGAACCGTCGGTCGAGGACCAGCAGAAGCAGTTCCGCGAGGCCAATCGTGTCAAGACGTTCGACGAAGTCCTGGATCGGCTGTTCAAGTACAACGTACGACTGTTCGGACCATTCGTGGCGGCCGGCGACCGGTGGGCTGCGGCGGAGAAGGACAAGACCGACTCGAAACTCACGTATGAATGGTTCGAGGTGAACGCCCCGTCGAGAAGGAAGACGAAGGACGGCGAGAAGGAACCTCCTGGATTCTCATTCGTGGCGCGCCTGACGTTGGATCGCCCGCAGGAGACTATTCACGTCGGATTCCTCGGGTCCTGCGCGAGCGACTACGCCAAGAGCTTCCGCAGCGAATTTCCGGCGATCGTTCGGAGTTTCTCCGAGCTGAAGAGTGCGACCGACTCCCGAAACGAGGGCGCGCAGCAGGACCTCTCCGACGACCCGGTGAAACGGCGCGCGGAGATCAAGAAGAACAAGGTCATCAAGGACTGGAAGTGCGTGGACACGGACAACTACGTCATCCTGCACCACGGCGACGTGGACCCCTCGCTCGCCCGTTCGATCGGAACGCAGATCGAGGCGATCCGCGCGCAGGTCTACGAAAGGCTGTTCCCGCCGGACAAGTCGATCACCGCGGTCTCCGTCGTGCGGGTGTGCAAGGACCGGCAACAGTATTCGCAGTACGGAGGACCCGGCGGGTCCGCCGGGTATTGGAGCCCGTATGAGCAGGAACTCGTGTTCTACGAGGACCAGAGCAACAAGAAGGACTCGCTCCGCGTCCTCTATCACGAGGCGTTTCACCAGTACATCTTCTACTCCGTGGGCGACTTCTCTCCGCACTCGTGGTTCAACGAGGGGCACGGCGACTTCTTCGCGGGGCACAACTACCTGGCCGGGAAGTTCGTTCCGGACGTCTTCCAGTGGCGCGTCTCCGGAGCCAAGGAGTGGAAGCGCAATCCGAAGCGCCCGCCGCTGAAGGAGTGGGTGAACTGGACGCAGGCGCAGTACTACGGGCGCAACGAGGCGAAGGTGCCGATCGGCGCCAACTACGAGCTCGGCTGGAGCCTCGTCTACTTCCTCCGGACGACGAGGAAGCCCGAGTACCAGGGCGTGCTGGATCGCTACTTCAAGTCGCTGAAGGGGGCCGTCTCGCGCAAGCGCGAGGCCGATGAGGCCTGGGCGAAGCGGATCGACGACTGGAAGGCGAAGCAGAAGACCGACCCGGACACGCCGCGCCCCGAACGGTCCGCGACGGACGCCGTCGGCACGCCGGACCAGTGGCTGAAGCGGGCCAACGAAGAGGCGTTCCAGGGCATCGACTGGGACCAGATCGAGAAGGACTGGCTCGCCTCGGACTACTGACGCGCCCGCATCCCGCGTAGCATCCTGAGGATGGCCGACGACGGGCCCCCGCAGACGACGACTCCCACGCCCTCCGCGGGTCCGCGCAGGATTGCAGGCTTCACCGTGAAGGAGTATGAGGCGCGCGTCTGGGACATGGCCCGCCACGTACTCCACCCGTCGGGACTCTATGTGCTCGCCGTCGTCGCCGGCGCCTCGCGGTTGCTGCAGAGCCCGATCGCGGACGAGCCCGGGAGCGGCGCGTGGATCGAGTTCGCGATCTTCCTCGCGGCCTTCCTCGGCGCTTGGGCGTGCGTGTTCTCGACGTTGCTCCGGGAAGCGGGGCTGACGAGCCTGACGGTCACGCTGCTCGTCCCCCTGGCGGTGCTCGCCGCAGTCGCGGTGTGGACGGTCTTCCCTGCGCCGGAAATGATGACAGGAAAGGTGTTTGCAGCGGGAGCTGCTCTGCTCGTGGCGCCCGCGCCCCCGGCGTGGGTGCTCACGATGATTCGCTGGCGGCGCCACCGGGCCGAGCAGGCGGAGATCCTTCGAGAGGCGGGACTGTGAGAGGCGAGGCAGCGACCGGTTCGACAGCGACCGTCGGGACCCGGGTCCGGCTCGTGGCGGCGGCATCCGCCTCGGTCGCGCTCGCCATGCGTGCGCCGTCCGCGTCGGCGCAGCAGATGCCCGAGGCCGGTCCGCACCAGCACGCGAACGAGGACTTCTTCGGCACGACCGCGATGTTGCTGCTGATCGTCCCGGTCGCGATCACGATCGCCTGGGCCGTCTGGCGCTCGCGCACCCGTCCATCGACCCTGCCTCAGTTCGATGACACGAACTTCGATCTCGACGTCCTCGGCGCGCAGATGCCGGTGCTGGTTCACTTCGCCCGGCAGTGGAACGTTGCCAACGCCGCCGCTCTCTCGCAGACCGAGTTGCTCGCCTGGCAGAACCGCGGCGCGGTCAAGGTCGGCGTCCTCGACATGGACGCCTGCCCCGAGACGATGAAGCACTTCCCGGGACTCGAGCCGCCCGCCTACCTGCTCTTCTACCGCGGGCGCAAGCTGTTCCACCGCCCGGGGCTGCGGCAGTCGGGCGACCTCCAGCAGGAGATCGACGTGGCGTTGTCGCGCGAGGGTTTCTGATCGCGCCCTGGCCTCTCCGCAGCGACGCAGGTCGCAGCCGGCGCGGAAAACCGTTGTGCGGCGCCCCCCATCCGTGGATCCTCCGCCGCTTCCTCGCGGCCGAGGCCGAAAGGCACCAGCCGGACCCTCGCATCAGGTTGATCCCGCGCTGAACCAAACTCGCTCGCGGGGCACGCCCCGCCGGAGATCGAATGGCCGCCAAGCCCCAACAGACCGGACGGCGCAAGAAGAAGCCCGCGCAGATGGCCGTCATCACCGACTGCTGCACCGGTTGCGCCGGTTCGCCGGTGTGTCAGACGCTCTGCCCCGTCGAGAACTGCATGCAGTTGATCCACGACGACCAGAGCAACCCGTTCGGCTACATCTGGGTCGATCCGCTCAAGTGCATCGGCTGCAAGCAGTGCATCTCGCAGGGGCCGAATCGCGAGGGCATGGAGAGCCTCTACCTGATCGGTTGCCCCTGGGACGCGATCCAGATGACCCCGACCGACCAGGTCGAAAAGGCGTACGGAACGCTCGAGTACTGACGAACCGAGCGGTCCGCGGCGCGCCCGCCCAGGCTCGGGGAGGGGCAGCGACCTCGGTCTCGCGGAAGTGGAAGTTGTCGCCCGCGAGCCGCAGATCCTAGGATCGCCTTTTTCGACTTTCCACCGCCCCGGATGTCTCGCGCGAGGCCGTCGCGCGACACGGTTGGGCGGCCCCGATCAGGAGGCTGTTGATGTCGACGTCCACGGGACCGGAAGGAGCTTCGGGAGCCACGCCCGGTGCGTTCGTCCGCCCCACGCCCCGTCCGCCCGGCTCGGTCCTCCCGCGTGCGCCTCGCGCGCCGGACCAGCGCGGCGGCGACCTCGACCCGGGCCGCACGCCGGTGCAGTTGAAGCGCCGCACGTTCGCGTGGCTGGGACTCGGCGCGTTCTTCGCCTCGCTCGGCGGTTGCGCCGTGAAGTTCTTCTTCCCGCGCGCGATCTTCGAGCCGAAGACCACCTTCAAGATCGGCCGACTGGACGACTTCGGCTTCGGGGTGGACGACCGCCTGCAGGACAAGTACCGCATCTGGGTCGTCCGCGATCCGGAGAAGCTCTTCGTGATCTACGCGAAGTGCACGCACCTCGGCTGCACGCCGAACTGGGTCGGCTCGGCGGGCAAATTCAAGTGCCCCTGCCACGGCTCCGGCTTCGACTCCGCCGGAGTGAACTTCGAGGGCCCCGCGCCGCGTCCGATGGACCGCGCCAGCGTCGAGGTCGCTCCCGACGGCCAGGTCGTCGTGAACGTGGACCGGCTCTTCAAGTTCGACGAGTGGGACAAGAGCGACGGCTGGAAGATCAAGGTCTGAGCCGCCCGGCCGGCACCTGAGAGGCACCGAATGGCCCCACGCAACGACATCGACCCCACGAGCACGAAAGCGCTGCTCGAGAAGGCGAAGGAGACCCAGGCGGACATCAAGTCCAAGTGGATCCCCAACTTCTTCGAGACGCCCTTCTGGCGTTCCATCTTCCGTCACAAGATCGACGAGACGCCGCGCAACCGGTCGCTCGCCGTGCTCTCGAACGTGTTCCTGCACCTCCAGCCGGCGAAGCTGAACCGCGACGCGGTTCGCTACTGCTTCTGCTGGGGCATGGGCGGGATCACGTTCTACCTGTTCTGCATCCTGACCTTCACGGGCGTGGCGCTGATGTTCTACTACCACCCCACGAAGGCCGACGCGTTCAGGGACATGCTCTTCCTGAAGAACGACGTGCCGTTCGGCAACCTGCTGCGCAACATGCACCGGTGGGCCGCGCACGCCATGATCATCACGACGTGGCTGCACCAGATGCGCGTGTTCATGACGGGCAGCTACAAGGCGCCGCGCGAGTTCAACTGGAACATCGGCGTGATCCTGCTGCTCGTCACGATGATGCTCTCGTTCACGGGCTACCTGCTCCCCGACGACCAGCTCGGTTTCTGGGCCGTCACGGTGGGCACGAACATGGCGCGCGCGACGCCGTTCCTCGGCCACGAAGGCCCGGGCATCGAACTGGTCAAGTGGACCGGCGAGCAGCTCGGAGTGGACTCCACGGTGAATGGATACAACGACGTCCGCTTCGCGTTGCTCGGCGGATCGATCGTGGACTCGAACGCATTGCTTCGCGCGTACATCTGGCACTGCGTCGCACTGCCGGTGCTCGGCTCGATCTTCATGATCGTCCACTTCTGGCGCATCCGTAAGGACGGCAGCCTCTCCGGCCCCGCGCCGGTGATGCTCGACAGCGAGGCCGACAAGGCCAAAGGAAGGCGGTAGCCCATGGCGATCGCACTCGCACTCGGCGTGACGAACCACGCGTCGAACATGAACGGGAGGCGCTAGCCCATGGCGTTCGACTGGGTCCAACTCTGGCAGGAGACGTCGAAGCCCGACAACGTCCCCATCCTGATCATGACGGCGGCCGTCGGGTACTACCTCTGGTACGGCTTCCGTGAGGGCGTCCGGCACGACCGGCTCATCACGCAGCTCGAGGCGGACCCCGCGCTCGCTAAGACGCACCACCGCAAGCCGTATCCGTTCCACCCCGCGTGGGACAAGGTGGTCCACACCTGGCCCTACCTGCTCCGCGTGGAGTTCCTCGCGGCGCTCATCGTCACGGTGGGGCTGATCCTCTGGGCGATCTGGCTCCCCGCGCCGCTGGAACCGCCCGCCAACCCAACGCTCACCACGAACCCCGCGAAGGCGCCGTGGTACTTCCTCGGCCTCCAGGAATTGCTCGTCTACTTCGATCCCTGGATCGCGGGCGTGATCCTGCCGCACCTCGTTCTCGGCGGGCTCATGGCGATCCCGTACATCGACGTGAATCCGCTCGGCAACGGCTACTACACGTGGCGCCAGCGCAAGTTCGCGATCTCCACGTACATGTTCGGCTTCCTCGTCCTGTGGGTCCTGCTGGCGATCGTCGGCACGTTCATCCGCGGTCCGGGCTGGATGTGGTTCTGGCCGGGCATGACCTGGGACGCGCACCGCCAGGTCCACGAGGTGAACCGTCACCTCCATGAACTGTTCGGGCTGACCGACCCGTGGGTGGTGGGCATTTTCGGCGGACTCGTGACGCTCGGCGGCATCGGTGTCGGCATGGCCGTCTGCGACGTGATCTTCCGCAAGTTCAAGCCGAAGACGTTCCTGCGGCAGAACCTCGTCCAGTACCTCATCACGCTCCACCTGATCGTCCTGATGGCGGCCGTGCCGCTGAAGATCGTGCTGAAGCTGGTCTTCAACATCAAATACATCTGGGTGACTCCGTGGTTCAACGTCTGATGCAACTCCGACTCGTCCCGACAGGTGACGCCCGATGACTGACAAGAGCCCGGCCGGCGACCCCTCGGTCCCCCCCGATCCGATCTACCAGAAGTCGTATTCGGTGCCCATCGCGCTCGCGAGCATTGCGCTCGTCGGTTCGGTGGCGTACGCCATTGCTCAGGAGGCGTGGCTGCTGCGCCCCTACAAGCCGATTCAGGCGCAGTGGAAGGACGTCACCCTCACGTACCTGACGAAGCTCGAGAAGGAGCGCACCGACTTCGACGGCGCGCTGCGCCTGCTCGACGAGTTCAAGTCGCTGAACGACGAAGCCGCGAAGGTGGACGCGGAGACGAAAGACGTCCGCGAGCGCCTCCAGGCCGAGTTCGTCGATCTCGACCACGAAGTCGCGTCGCTGAAGGACGCGATCAAGGTCCACCGGAGCGAGATCTCCGCCCTCACCTACGACGCCGAGCACGCGGCGCACGGGGCGTTCGAGTCCGGCGAGACCGAGACCGCCGACCCGCTCAAGTCGCCCGCCGCCAAGTCCTCCGTGGACGGCATCAAGGCGGTCGAGGCACGCAAGATCAGCTACACGTGGAAGCGGTCCACCGGCGAAGTGGTGGTCACCGAGGGCGTCGCCGGCGAGCTCATCCAGAAGTTCGTCGCTCTGCAGGGCGCGAAGGGCAGGAAACAGCAGGAAGTCGGCGTGGCGTTCGCACCGAAGTCGGCGGCCGACAAGGCCCGCGACGGATGGATCGCGAAGAACCTCGGGTCGATCAAGCAGTTCCTCGAGGCGCCGCGCCCGACGCTCGACGCCGACGGCAACCCCTCCGGCACGCAGGAGCCGACGCAACTGCGCGCGGCCGTAGCGAAGCGAGTCGCCGAGGTCGGTGCGTCGCGCTACGTGGACGATTACGTCACGGTCGTCTCCCCGTCCACGGTCGCCAGGCTGCGCGAGAAGATGGAGCGGTTCCAGACCGGGCCGCTCCTCGGCGGCGAGATCCAGACGTTCCAGATCCACGTCAAGGAGACGAACAACTGGGTGGACCGCTGCGAGGTGTGCCACCTCGGCGCGCGTTCCGTTGTTCCGATGACCGAGGAGTCGCTGCGAGACGCCGCCGCCGACGCCAAGTGGCCCGCCTCGAAGATCGAGTCCACGAAGTTCTCACTCTTCAAGAGCCACCCGCGCGCCGGCGAGCTCTTCGCGAAGCACGACCCGGACAAGATGGGCTGCTCCACGTGCCACAACGGCAACGGGATCGGCATCATCACGACGGAACTCGCGCACGGGCAGAACCACGACTGGCTCTGGCCGCTCTTCCCGAAGGACAACATCGAGGCCGGCTGCGTCCAGTGCCACCAGGGCGACGTCCACCTGGCCGGCGGTCCTCGCATCTCGCAGGCGCGCGAGACGTTCATGGACAAGGGCTGCTGGGGCTGCCACCCGTACCAGGGCTACGACCACGAGGTCGCGGAGCTCACGAAGACGGAAGGCCGCATCAAGGAACTGAAGCAGGCGCGCATCGACAAAGCGGCGCGCGCGGAGCGGATCAAGGACCTCGTCAACTCGGTGGACGACGACGCGGCGCTCAACCGGATCAGTCCGCCCGCGAACGCCGACCGTGACGCCCTCACGGAGCAGATCGCGCAGATCGACACGGAGGTGCAGCTCGCCGAGCGCACCCGAGCGTCGCTCTACGACGAGCGCATCCGCGTCGGCCCGAACCTGAAGGACGTCAAGGTCAAGTGGCGCCCCGAGGTGCTCACCGATTGGGTGCAGAACCCCGAGAAGGTGAAGCCCGAGTCGAAGATGCCGGTCTTCCGGTGGTTCGGCGACAAGGACGAGTTCGGGCTGTTCGAGGAAGCGAAGGACGTCGCTGCCTTCATCTGGCAGAGCGCGCACTCGCCCGAGGAGTTCCCCGAGTATCGGCTCACCGCGCCGCAGGGCGGCAGCGCCGGGCGCGGCAAGCAGGTCTTCGAGAAGGTCGGCTGCCTCTCGTGCCACGGCATCGAGCAGGACGGCAAGCGGATCGGCGGCACGTTCGCGTCGAACCTCACGAATGTCGGCGACAAGCTCACGTACGAGTACGCGTTCCGCTGGATCAAGGCTCCGCGGCACCGTCTCGTGCCCTACTCGCCGAAGCTCGGGAAGGACCTCACCAAGGCCGAGTACGAGAAGGAAGACCCGGCCACGCTCGTCTGGCGCCAGCCGACGCGCATGCCCGACCTGCGCCTCGCGGACGACGACGCCCGCGACGTTGCCACCTACCTGACGCAGCTCCGCAGCGACACCAAGTGGCCCACGCCGACGTGGCTCACCGACACGAAGCGTTTCGAGAACGGCAAGAAGCTCGCCGTCTACAGCGGGTGCGCCGGGTGCCACGAGATCCGGGGCCTCGAGTCCGAGCGCGGCATCGGCACGGAGCTGACGAAAGAAGGCACGAAGCCCCTCGACCGCCTCGACTTCGGTCACCTCACGACCGACGCGAAGCGCGGCCACGAGCCGCTCGAAGACTGGACCACCACCGACGGCCACAAGGTGTTCGCGAAGCCCGAGGGTCACGGCGAAGACGCTCACCACGGCGGCTGGTACAACTCGCGCGGCTACTTCATGCACAAGTTGGCCAAGCCCGACCTGTACGACACCTCGAAGTACTTCGCCGACCGCACGCTCCGCTCGCGCATGCCGAAGTTCCGGCTCACGAAGGACGAGATCCAGGACCTCACCACGTTCCTCCTCGGCAGCGTGGACTCGCGCATTCCCGGCAGTTCGATGTACCAACCGGACGAAGCCGGGCAGGCCATCCGCGACGGTTGGTGGATCGTGAAGCGTTACAACTGCGAGGGCTGCCACACAGCCGTGCCGGGGCAGGTCCCGTCGTTCCAGCAACTCCCCTGGTGGGCGCCCGACGAGAAGCGCGACCGCGTCTTCCCGCCGACGCTCGTCGGCGAGGGCTTCCGCGTCCGGCCCGACTGGATCGCCGGTTTCCTCCACGACCCGTCGCTCGGCGGCGGCACCGACCGCCCGAAGGCGCTGCGCCGCCACCTCGACGTGCGCATGCCCACGTTCTGGTTCACAGACGACGAGGTCGCGAAGCTCGTCCGCTACTTCGAGGCGATGGCGAAGCAGCCGTTCGTCTACCAGCCCCCGAAGGTCGGCGCCCTCTCCGCCACGGAGAAGAAGCTGGCCGAGGCGATCTGGTCTCCGAAGGGGATGAACTGCCTGCAGTGCCACCTGGCCGAGGGCAAGGAGACGCCCGACGCCGAGACGAAGGCGCCGCACCTCGGGTTCGCCAAGCACCGGCTGAAGCCGGAGTGGATGGCCCGCTGGATCCCGAAGCCGGTGGACATGCAGCCTTGGACGGCGATGACGTCGAACTTCGTCCGCGAGACGCCCGACGACCCGCACTCGCGCTGGATCTACATGACACCCATGCCGGAGTTCGAGGGAGTGTCCGCCGATCACGTGGATCTCATGATCCGCTGGGTCTACGGACTGCCCGACGCCCCGAAGTGATCCCGATCGCGACCTGACTCCACCACGCGCCGCGGCTCCGGGACACCCTGGGGCCGCGGCGCGTCGCATTCGCCCGGGAGCCGCCGGGCAGATTGCCGAACCGGTCCCATGAAGATCAAACCCATCGGATGGCTGGTTCTCCTGCTCGCGGGTTCCGCGATCGGGACGCTGGTGTTCGTGCGCGACATCAACTTCAGTCGGCGCCTCGCGGACGATGAACTCGCGGCGGTGCTGGCCGATGGCTCGCCCTCTCGCAAGGCGATGCACGGGATCACCGAGCTCACCGAGCGCTGGCGCGAAGGCCAGCCGGGGATGGACCGGTGGGTCGAGCGCCTGGTCTCCGCGTCGCGGCGCCCGGAGGCGAGCGTCCGACGCACCGCCGCCTGGGCGATGCAACTCGGTGCGAAGGACGCGTCCGTCGCGGCCCGTCTCCGCGAGATCGTGGCGGACGACGTCGATCCCGTCACTCGTCGCAACGCAGCGTGCGCGCTGTCACTCGCGGACGATCCCGTCGCCGCGCGGCCGGTCCTCCGGTCGATGCTCGAGTCGTGGCTCGTCGTCGCGCCGGCCGGCGGGACGGTCGAATCACTCATCGCCGTCGGACGTCGTGCGAAGGAGGACGAGATGGCGGGCCGGATGCGCGGCGCCGCGGGGGACCGAGTCGAGGTCCCAGTCCTCGTGCCCGGGCGCGTCGTCGAGGTCCTGGCGAAAGCCGGCGACCAGGTCGCCGCGGGCTCCCCGCTCCTTCGGCTGGCGCCCGACCCGGCTCACGTGACGAACGCCGCTGCCGCGCTGACGCTTGCGGGCTCGCCGGACGACGTCGAGCTCCTGCGCACGATGCTCCAGCCCGGCGCCGAAATGCCGTCGGGCACGGCCGTGCAGGTCCACGCTGCGATCGAGGCGATCGAACGTCGCGCTCGCAAGTGAGCCCGCCGGCCGGTCGAGCGAGGCTGTGACCGCGGGTCTCACCGCCACAGACGCGCAGATGCGGCGGGAAGCTCTTGGAACCACGTGCCCTCTCCGGGATGATCGCCGCCTTCCATCCCGCATCCAGGCGGCGCACGCGGAAACGCGGCCCCGCCCCGACCGGACCCGGCAGTCAGGGCCTCGCACAGAGAGCCCAGCAGACAAGGAGACGTGAACGATGTTCTTCCGCAATCAGTTCCTCGCACTCGGCCTCGCGGTCGCGACGCTCGCGGCATGCGGCGGCGGCGACGACAAGGCGAAACCGCCCGCGGGCGGCGGCGAGAAGCCGGCCGCGGCGAAGCCTGCGGACGCCCCGAAGGCAGCAGCCCCGGCGGGCGGCGCGTACGACGCGGCGAGGGGCACTGCGTCGATCAAGGGCGTCGTGAAGTTCAAGGGCGTTGCGCCCGCGATCACCAAGTACAACATGGACTCCACGCCGACCTGCAAGGCCCACGGTGACGCGGTGGTCGAGAAGACCGAGGTCAACGCGGACGGCTCCCTGCCGCACGTCTTCGTCTACGTCGTCGAAGGCCCGGCGGCCGGCCTCTCCGGCTACCCGACGAACGCCGTCGAGGTGGACCAGAAGGGGTGTGTCTACCTCCCGCACGTCTTCGGCGTGGTGGACGGTGCGACGGTGAACTTCAAGAACACCGACGACATGAGCCACAACGTCCACATCAAGGGCAAGAAGCACGACTGGAACAAGTCGCAGAGTGCGGGCGGGACCGACCCGTACAAGGCCACTCCCAAGGAGTTCGGCGTCAAGGTGATCTGCGACGTCCACTCGTGGATGTCGTCGTGGATGCACGTGATGTCGCACCCGTTCTTCGCGGTCAGCGCGCGCGGCAACGGCGCCTACGAGATCAAGGGTCTCTACCCCGGCAAGTACAAGCTGAAGGCGTGGCACGAGAACTGGGCGAAGGACAAGCAGATCGAGTTCGAGATCGAGGTCAAGGACGGCGAGAACGCCAAGGACCTCGAGATCAACGGCTAGTTCGAGACCCGCAGATTCGAGTCGGACAAAAGACGTGAGACGGGGAGGGTTCCCATCGTGAGTTCAAGAGCGCTTGCGCTCCGCTGGTCGTGCGCCGTTGCGGTCCTCGTGGCCGCGGCGACGACGGCGCTGGCGAGCGATCCGTGGGGGCTCTTCCCCGAGTCCGCCTCTCTCGAGGCGGACCGCGTGGACGGTCTGACGTACCTGATCCTGTGGATCACGGGCATCACGCTCGTCGGTGTGCAGGTGTGCATGCTGTGGTTCCTCTGGGCCTACCGCCGCAAGGATGGCGTGCGTGCGAAGCACACGCACGGCAACCACACGGTGGAGATGGTCTGGACGGTCGCCCCCGCCGCGATCCTCGTGTTCCTCGCGCTCTACCAGATGGGGCTCTGGAAGGACCTGAAGTCGTCGAAGCCCGGCGACAACGAGAACGCGGTCGCGGTCCGCATCTACGCGAAGCAGTTCGAGTGGATGTTCCGGTACCCCGGCCCCGACGCGCAGTTCGACACCGCCGACGACATCTTCTCGAACAAGACTCTGGTCGTTCCGGTGAACCACCCGGTCAACGCCGAACTGCGCGCCATGGACGTGATCCACAGCTTCTACCTGCCGAACATGCGGTTCAAGCAGGACGCGGTTCCCGGGCTCCACGGACGCATCTGGTTCCGGCCGAACAAGCTCTCGATCGACCGGAAGCCGCTGCGGTCGAGCCGGGGAGCCGAAGTGAAGGTGGACTACTTCGACATCGTCTGCGCCGAGCTCTGCGGCTCGCAGCACACGACGATGGCCGCGAAGCTCTACGTGGTCTCCGACGACGAGTTCGCGAAGTGGCAGAAGGGCGACGAGGTCACGCTCGCGAGCGGGACGAAGATCCCCCGGCCGTCCCGCACCGATGCGTTGCAGTCGCCGTACGACTTCATCTGGTCCACATGGGCGATGCAGGACGACCTGAAGGTGGTCGCGCCGCCGAAGTGGCACAAGGGCGGGCCGTTCTACCCCGACTACAAGGGCGACGAGGAGTAGCACGATGAACGCACCTGCCAGCCCCGGCGCACACGCCGGCGGCGCGGAGCCGCATGCGGCTCACGGTCACGACCACGCCGGTCACGACGAGCATCACGAGCCGGGCTTCTTCCGGAAGTACATCTGGTCGCACGACCACAAGATGATCGGGAAGCAGTTCCTGATCACCTCGCTGGTCTGGCTGTTCGTCGGCGGCGGGCTCGCGCTCATCGTCCGCTGGCAGCTCGGCTTCCCGAACGAGCCGATCTCCGGCCCGCTCGGCAGTTTGGTCGAGGCCCTCTGGGGCACGCGCACCGTGAACGGCGACGTCTACAACATGGCGTTCACCATGCACGCCTCGATCATGATCTTCGGCGTCATCATCCCGATGCTGGTGGGCGCCTTCGGCAACTACCTCACGCCGCTGATGATCGGCGCGCGCGACATGGCGTTCCCGTTCCTGAATGCGCTCTCGTACTGGTTCATGTGGCCGGCGTTCCTGCTGCTGACGGCGTCGATGTTCATCGGCGGGGCGTCCGGCGCGCCGGCATCGGGATGGACGGCGTATCCGCCGCTCTCCTATCTCGCGGGCCAGGGCCAGACGCTCTGGTCGCTCGGCGTCTTCCTCGCGGGCGCTTCCTCGATCATGGGCGCCGTGAACTACATCACGACGATCGTGACGATGCGCGCGCCGGGCATGAAGTTCTTCAGAATGCCCATGACGGTGTGGGCGATCTTCATCACGTCGATCCTCGGTCTGCTCGCGACGCCCGTCATCGGCTCGGCGCAGATCATGCTCACCATGGACCGCGTGTTCGGCTCGAGCTTCTTCATCCCGAAGGGCCTCGTGCAGGGCACGGACCCCGACCTGAACCCCTACCAGATGGCGTCGGGCGGCGGCGCGGTGATCCTCTACCAGCACCTGTTCTGGTTCTACTCGCACCCCGCGGTCTACATCATGATCCTGCCCGGCATGGGCATGGTGTCGGACATCCTCGCGACGTTCTCGCGGAAGCCGATCTTCGGGTACCGCCCGATGGTCTACTCGATCGGCGGCATCGCCGGACTCGGCTTCATCGTCTGGGGCCACCACATGTTCCAGGCCGGCATGAACCCCATGCTCGGCATGACGTTCATGCTCTCGACGATGATGATCGCGCTGCCGTCCGCCATCAAGACGTTCAACTGGCTGGCGACGCTCTGGCGCGGGTCCATCCAGTTCACGGTTCCGATGTGCTATGCGCTCGGGTTCGTCTCCATGTTCGTGATCGGCGGGCTCTCCGGCATCTTCATGGCGGCGACTCCCGTGGACATGCACATCCACGACACCTACTTCATCGTGGCGCACATCCACTACGTGCTGTTCGGCGGCAGCCTGTTCGCGGCCTTCGCCGGGATCTACTTCTGGTTCCCGAAGATGTTCGGGCGCCACATGAACTACAAGCTCGGCTACCTGCACTTCGCGATCACGTTCCTCGCGTTCAACGGCACGTTCTTCGTCATGCACCTAGTGGGACTCGGCGGAATGCACAGGCGCACGCAGGATCCGTATTCGTACTACCCGTACATCGAGTCGATGCTCCCCGAGAACCGGATCATGACGATCTCGGCCATCGTGCTCGGCTTCACCCAACTGCTCTTCGTCTTCAACGTGGTCTGGAGCATGTTCAAGGGTGAGAAGGCCACGCAGAATCCGTGGAACTGCAATTCGCTTGAGTGGACCGCCGCACCGTCGCCGCCGCCCCACGGCAACTTCGGTCCGGTGATCCCGACGGTCTATCGAGGCCCCTACGAGTACAGCTCGCCGGAGGTCGCCGAGGACTGGCTGCCGCAGAACCGCGATCTGGCGAAGCCCGCCGGCGCTCCCGCAGGGCACTAGCCACCCCCAGGGCGCGGCGACGCGCTCACCGGCCCGGAGGCCGGACCCAAGATGTCCCACGACAACCCGCCGCCAGGCGCGGCTCCGTCTCCCCCGGGCGGCGACCGGCTCGCCCGGCGGCTCACGCTCGCGGTCGTCGTCACCACGCTGGTCGTGATCGTCGCCGGCGCGAACGTGACCACCACGCGTTCGGGCGACGCCATCCCGACCTGGCCCTTCGGCTGGTTCACGAGCGCCGTTGACGTCATCATCGAGATGTCGCACCGGTTCGTGGCGGGGTTGCTCGTCGCGTGCGCGATCGCCCTCGTCGTCGTTGCGCGACGCACTCACGACGGCGGGCTGCGCCGCGTTGCGTGGGCCACGTTCATCATCGTGGTCGTGCAGGCCGCGCTCGGCGGAGTCCGTGTGCTGATCGGCGCCGAGAACGAGCAGAGTTCCTGGCTCCCGCTGTTCAAGGTCGTCCACGCGACGCTCGGTCAGCTCTTCTTCCTGCTCGCAGTCTCGGCCGCGGCGTTCACCTCGGACTGGTGGCGAGAGACGAAGGTCCGTCCGCTCGACGACGCGGGCCTCGCGATGCTGCGTGGATCGGGACTCGCCCTTCTGTTCATGGTGATCCAACTCGTGCTCGGAGCGGTCGGGCGCCACGATCTGCTCCCGCGCGAGGTGCACGCCGTGTTCGCGCTCATCCCCATGATCCTCGCCGCGCGACTCGTGCTCATCGCCTCGTCGGACCTGCCGCGCGACGTCGAGTTGTTCCGCGGTCCGACTGCCGCGCTCGGGTTCCTCACGGCACTTCAGTTGGCGATCGGAATCGGGTCGTACATCGTGACGTCGGAAGAGCCCGACGCGACGAAGCGCGGGCTTTCCCAGGTGATCACGCTGAATGCGCACGTCGGGATCAGCGCGCTGATGATGGGCGTCGTCGTCTCCGTGATCCTGCGCTCGGTGCGGCTGTGGGGCGTGCCGACGGACGAGCGCGTGGCCGAAGCGAAGCGGTTGCACGCGGTCGAGACACAGTGAACCCGGTGGCGGCCGATCCGGGCAGCGGCGTCGAGAACGCTCGCGTTCCCCGCCGCTCGGACGCCGCCTCCGGCGGCGTTGCGGCCGGCCTTGCCGACTTCGTCGCGATGACGAAGCCCCGTCTCAACGCGCTCACGATCTTCGCCGTGGGCGCCGGATGGAAAGCAGCCGGCGGGCCGTGGATCTCGCTTCGGTTGCTCGTCGTGTTGGCGGGCGCGGCGTTCGTCGCGTCGGGATCGTCGGTCCTGAACCAGTGGTTCGAACGCGACCGCGATGCCCGCATGAACCGGACGTCGGATCGTCCGCTGCCCGCGGGCCGCGTACCGGCCGTCGACGCTCTCGCGCTCGGTTCGATCCTCTCCGTCGCCGGACTCTTCACGCTCTACCAGGCCGCGAATCAGCTCACCGCCGGGCTCGCCGCGATCTGCCTCGTCACGTACGTGTTCCTCTACACACCGCTCAAGACGCGAACGACTCTGAATACCCTCGTGGGCACCATCCCGGGCGCGCTCCCGCCCGTGATGGGAGTGGCGGCCGCGGTGGACGCGCTGCCGCGCGAGGCGTGGTTTCTGTTCGCCCTGCTCGTTGCCTGGCAACTCCCGCACTTCCTCTCGATCGCCTGGATCTACCGCGAGGACTACCGCCGCGGCGGTTTCGCGATGCTGCCCGTGGTCGAGGGCGGCGAAGACGCCACGGCGCGGCAGGCCGTGATTCACGCACTGCTCGTGCTCGTCGTCACGATGACCGCTTCGCCGATCGGCCTCGCAGGCCGCACGTACACACTGGTTGCGCTCGTCGCCGGGGTCGGATTCGCGTGGACCGCCGTCCGGTTCGCGCAGCGGCGGACCGACGCCTCCGCGCGCCTCCTCCTGCGCGCGTCGCTCGTCCACCTGCCGATTGTCCTTCTCGCGTTCGCGTGGGACCGCGCATGAGCGACGACACGCCCGCCGTCTCCACGACCGATCTGTGCCGCGCGTTCGACGGCCGCACCGCGCTCGGCGGCGTCTCGCTGACGATCCGCCGCGGCGAACTCTTCGGCCTCCTCGGGCCGAACGGCGGCGGCAAGACCACGTTGTTCCAGATCCTCGCCACCACCCTGCCGTTCACGTCCGGACGCGTCTCGGTGCTCGGATACGAACTGCCGGCGTCGGCGGCGCAGGTCCGCGCGAGGATCGGTGTGGTGTTCCAGGCGCCCAGCCTGGACCGGTTCCTGACGGTCGGCGAGAACCTCGCGCACCAGGGTCACCTGTACGGGCTGCGCGGCACGCCGCTGGAGACCCGCATCTGCGAGTGCCTGGAACTTGTCCAGCTCACCGACCGCCGGAAGGACATCGTGGGCACGCTCTCGGGCGGCATGAAGCGGCGCGTCGAACTGGCGAAGGGCCTGCTCCACGAGCCGGGCATGCTCCTCCTCGACGAGCCGACGACCGGCCTCGACCCGAACGCGCGTCGCGATCTCTGGGACCACCTCGCTGCGTTGCGCGACCGCGGCGTCACGTGCCTCGTCACCACACACCTGCTCGAGGAGGCCGAGCGCTGCGATCGCATCGCGATCCTCGACCGCGGGCGCATCGTCGCGGAGGGTACGCCGGAGGAGCTGCGCGCGTCGATCGGCGGCGAGGTCGTCACCGCGGTGCCTCGGGCCGCCGCCCGTCTCGAGCCGGTTCGCAAAGCCATCGAGGACTGCTTCCGCGTGCAGGTCCGGGCGATCGGCGGGGGGCTCCACATCGAGACGAAAGACGGCGCGTCGCTCGGCCACGATCTTCTCCGCGGCTTCAGTCGCGACCTGGCGTCCGTCACGATCGGCAAGCCGACCCTGGAAGACGTCTTCCTGAAGGCCACCGGCCGGAGGCTGGAGTGACCATGACGCGGACGCTGCTCCCGGCGTGGTCGCTTGCGCAACGCGAGGTCGTTCGGTTCCTCCGGCAGCGCAACCGCGTCGTCGGAGCGCTGCTTCAACCGGCGCTCTTCTGGGCGCTCTTCGGCGCGGGGTTCCACCGCGGGTTCCAGGTGGGAGGCGGTGAAGGCGACTACCTGAAGTACATGTTCCCGGGCACCGTGGCGCTCGTGGTGCTCTTCACCGCGATCTTCTCGACGTTCTCGATCATCGAGGATCGCAACGCAGGGTTCCTCCAATCGGTCCTCGCCGCGCCTGTGACGCGCAGCGGAATCGTCCTCGGGAAGATCGGCGGCGGCGTGGCGATCGCCGTGTTCCAGGGGTTGCTGTTCCTCGCACTCGCGCCGATCGCCGGGATCTCGCTCTCGGTGGGGTCCGTGCTCGCCGCGGCGGGAGTGCTCGTGCTCATGGCGGCGTCGCTCACCGCGCTCGGCATCGCCATCGCGTGGCCCATGGAGTCGGTCCAGGGGTTCCACGCGGTGATGATGCTCTTCCTCATGCCGATGTGGCTGCTCTCGGGCGCGTTCTTTCCGTTCACCGGCGCCGCCGGCTGGTTGGTTGTCGTCATGCGGGCGAACCCGCTTTCCTACGGCGTGGCCTTGTTGCACCACGCGCTCGGAACCGGCGAGGCGGAACGCGCAGGACTTCCGGACCCCGTCACGGCGCTCGCCGTCTCGGCCGGGTTCGCGGGGCTGATGTTCGTCATCGCGCAGTTCATCGTGGGGCGCCCCGGAAGGAAGGACTGACGTGTCGGAACCAGCGCAGCGGCCAGCCGGGTTCGACATCACGCGCGCGCTCGTGTGGGCCGTCGTCGTGGCCGTGGTCACCGGCGTGGTCGGCGCGGCGCTGTTCGTGCGGCAGGCGAGCCCGGCGCCGGACCCGACCGCGCCCGACGCCGACCTCACCGACGAGACGGGCCCGCCGCCCGCGCCGACCTCCGGCCTGTTCTCCGCTGCGATCGGCCACTGGCCCGACCTGCCCGCCGTGGAGCGCTCCGGGATCGAGCTGCGCACAGGGGAGTTGACCGGGCGCTTCCTCGTCGTGGACTTCGTCTTCTCGAGCTGCGCGGGCACTTGCCCGCGGCTCCAGAAGGCGATGGCGCAACTCCAGGATGCGACGAAGGGCGCCGACGACGTGCGGTTCGTCTCCGTCTCCGTGGACCCGGCGCGCGACACGCCGGAACTCCTCCGCGGCTGGGCCGACGCGTTCCACGCCGACCGCTCGCGCTGGCTCTATCTGCTCCTCAGCGACGCGAACGTGCGCAAGCTGATGAAGGACAGCGTGAAGGTGCCCGTGGCCGACGACCTGATCCTCCACAGCAACCTGTTCATGCTGATCGACCCCGACGGCAACGTGCGCGGGCGATACTCGCCGCTCGAGCACGAGAACTGGATGCCGGTGCTTCTCGCCGACGTTGCGAAGCTCCGCACGGAGCGCGTGCAGAAGTGACGTCCGACGACGTCCTCTGGTGGCCCGCGATGAACGCCTGCCTGAATGCGTCATCGACCGTGCTCCTCGTCGTCGGCTGGCGCCGCATCCGCCGCGGCGACGTCGCGGGCCACAAGCGCGCGATGCTCACAGCCGTCGGAACGTCGTCGGCGTTCCTGCTGAGCTACCTGGTGTTCCACGCGCTCACCGGGTCGACGAAGTACCCGGAGTACGGCGCGCTGCGGACGCTCTACCTGTGGATACTCGGCACCCACACGCTCCTAGCGGTCGTCACGGCGGTGCTCGTGCCGTGGGCGCTCCGTCTCGCGCTGACGGGCCGGCTGCCGCAGCATAGGCGGCTCGCGCAGTGGACGCTCCCCATCTGGCTCTACGTGTCGTTCACTGGAGTCGTGGTCTACCTCATGCTCTATCCCTTGCGGCCCTAGCCCGGAAAATCCACGAGAGCTCGCGCCTGGGCGAGCCCGCGGGCCGTCCGCTGCGTTGGGACCCTTGCGTGGCTTGACGAAGCCGACGCTGCGGGTCCCGCCTTGCGGCCGACTCCGCGGATCTCGCCCAGGACGGTCTTTAGTGGCTCGATAGCGCTTCGAATCGGCGTGCAACGCCCGTGTTTCCTGCGATGCACGCCGTTCTCACGCGAGCCCGCGTGAATTTTCCGGGCTGACTCTGACCGGCGTAGGCTTTCGGCCCATGCGTCGCACCGCCCTGACCGCCCTCGTCGCCGCCACTTCGCTGTCGCTTGCCGCGACCGAGGCGTTCGCCTGTCCGAACTGCAAGGCGTCGGTGGGGGAGAACGACCTCGACAAGGTCGGCAACCAGGGCCTCGGCATGAACATGTCGATCTACTTCATGCTCATCGTCGTGCTCGGCGCGGCCGCCCTGATCGTGCGCTTCATCGCGAAGACGGCCAAGCGCTTCGACGCCGCGTACGAATCGGTTCCATGAACCCGGACCATTCATGAACGCCCGCGTCCGATCCGCCCAGGAGACCCCAGGGCTGCGTTGGAGTCGAGCCCATAGCTCGCTCCGTGGAGCTGATGGGCTCGCCTCCGCCTTGCCCTCGGGCCCCCTGGTCGGCCGGACCCGTGTCGTCGCGCGGGCGGGCCGCGCTCCGGCGCTCGCGCCATGCGCCGCAACGGGTCCAGCCGATGCGCCGCGCGCGTTCGTGAATGGTCCGGGTTAACCGCGTCCGGGCCGGAGTAGCATGGCCGCGTGGCGACCTTCTACCCGACGCAGATCCAGACGTATCTCCACTGCCCGCGGAAGTACTTCTTCGGCAAGGACCGTGAGATCCGCGCGAAGTACTCGAAGGCCTCGCCGCACATGCTTCTCGGCAACGCCGCGCACGATGCGCTGCAGGTCTTCTTCGACGTCACCCGCGTGCGGCCGCCGGAACGCACGGTCGAGAAGCTGCACGAGCTCTTTCGCGATGCGTGGGCGGGCCGGGCGTTCTTCTCACGCAACGGCTGGAAGCAGAAAGAGGCCCGCGAGCAGGCATTCGGCGGCGACAAGGCGACCGAGGCCGCCTGGGGCAAGAAGGGCCTCGACATGCTCTGGCGGTACGTGCAGACGGCCGACCTCGCCGCGCAACCGCTCACAGCCGAGCAGTTCCACGAGATCTGGCTGACCGAGCACATCACGCTCGGCGGGAAGATCGATCGCATCGACCGCCGCGCGGACGGTTCGCTCGAGGTCCTCGACTACAAGACGGGCAAGCCGCCGCGCGTGGACTGGAAGGGCGGCGAGCCCGTGAAGGCGCCCGCCGCCGACGACGCCACGCGGCGCTCGGTGCGGCCGCTGGGCCAGGACGACCTGCAACTCGCGGCGTACGCGCTGCTCGTCACGCGCAAGTTCCGCGGCAAGGTCGCGCGCTGCACCTACGTCTACCTGAACGACGACCTCGACCTGTTCTTCGAGCCGACCGACGAACAGATCAAGGAGAAGGAGGCGGAGATCGTCGCGTACTGCGACCGCATCCTGGCCGACCGCACGTTCGCGCCGACCCCGAACCCGCTCTGCGGCTGGTGCGACTATCGGCCGATCTGCCCCGAGGGCGAGGCCCACGCGGCGACCGTCGGCGCGGGCTCTTCGACGCCGGTGGAGGACGTCCCGTTCTGAACGTGCGGTTCGTGTAGACTGTGCCCCAGAAGAGAGGTGAACCATGGTCCGAGCTTCGATCATCGCGCTCTGCGCAGGACTCCTGTTCCTGGTGGCTGCGTGCGGCGGAGGCGGGAGCGGTTCGTCGGGTAGCGGCTCCGCGCTCTCGCAGACCGACGTGCGGAAGGTTCTCTCCGCCATTCTCGTGGCGTCGGCGAAGGACGACTACGCCGCCGTCTCAGGCCACCTCGCAGCTCGCGAGTTCATGGGCGCGAACATGACGTCCACCGCGAAGAACTTCGACAAGCTCACGCCCGCGGAGCGCGAGGAGTACGGCAAGTCGTGCTTCAACCAGGCCAAGGCCGTCACGAGCGGCACCACGCTCCGCGACATGGCGTCGATCGACGCAGCGCTCGCGAGCGGCACCGTTCTCATCCACGAGAAGGTCCGCAAGGCCGAGGTCACGTTCCAGGGGCAACCCGCCGACGGCAAGGGCGGCATTCAGAAGTTCAAGGCGAACCTGGTGCTGTACCCCGACAACAACTGGCACCTGATGACGCTCGAGGGCGACTTCGGCCGCTGACAGAGACCCCCGCGGCGACCTAAAGCCGCGTGACCGGGCCCCGGTTGATATCGCGACACCCTCTTGGTCTTGCGGCATCCTCGCTCGGATGACCGCACCCGCTTCCGACGGCGCCTCGCCGATCCGAGTCCGATTCGCGCCGAGCCCCACGGGCGACCTCCACGTCGGAGGCGTCCGCACGGCGCTCTACAACTGGCTCTTCGCGAGACGCCAAGGCGGCGTGTTCATCCTGCGGGTCGAGGACACCGACGAAGCCAGGTCCACAGAGCAGAGCACCCGCGCGATCCTCGACGGTATGGCCTGGCTCGGAATGCACGCCGACGAGGGCCCGTTCTTCCAGAGCGACCGCACCGAGCTCTACCGCGCGAAGCTCGCCGAGCTCGTCGCCTCGGGCGGCGCGTACCGTTGCTGGTGCTCGAAGGAGACGCTCGACGAGCGGCGCGCCGCCTTCGAGCGTGAGAAGAAGTCGTTCCGCTACGAGCGCACCTGCCGCGGGCGCACCGAGGGCCCGTCGCCTGACGCGCCCTTCGTGTACCGCGCGAAGCTCCCGGCCGACGGCGAGGTCGTGGTGGACGACCTGATCCTGGGCGAGGTCGTCACCGACAATCGCGAGCTCGACGACTTCGTCCTCGCGCGCGGCAACGGCTCGCCGGTCTACAACTTCTGCGTCGTCGTGGACGACATCGACATGCGCGTGACGCACGTGATTCGCGGCGGCGACCACCTTGCGAACACGCCGAAGCAGATCCACCTGTACGACCTGTTCGGCGTGCCGCGCCCGAAGTTCGCCCACCTTCCGATGATCCACGGCATGGACGGCAAGAAGCTGAGCAAGCGCCACGGCGCAGCGTCGATCATGCAGTTCAAAGAACTCGGCTACCTGCCCGAGACGATGCTCTCGTTCCTCGCGCGCCTCGGCTGGAGCCACGGCGACCAGGAGGTCTTCGAGGTCGAGGAGTTGCAGCGGCTCTTCGACCTGAAGGAGTGCGGCAAGAGCGCGGGCATCTTCGACATGAAGAAGCTCGACTGGCAGAACGGACTTCGTATCCGCCAGATGGCACCGGTCGCGCTGCTCGATCGCTGCAAGCCGTTCCTCGACGCGAAGGGCCTCGACTCTTCGGCCGCGTGGCTGCCGCGGGCGGTCGTGCTCGTTCAGGAGCGCGCGCGCACGCTCGTCGAGGCCGTGAACGGCCTCACGATGTTCTTCGACCGCGGGACCACTGTGAAGTTCGACGAGAAGTCCGCGACCAAGTTCCTCACCCCGGCGAACCGTGCGCTCGTCGCTGAGCTCGCGGATTGTCTCGCGCCCGTCGAGCCGTGGCTCTCGCCCGATCTCGAGAGGGCCGCGACTGCGTTCCTCGCCGAGCGGGGACTCGACATGAAGCAGGTCGGCCAGCCCGCCCGCGTCGCCCTCACGGGCGGCACGGTCTCGCCGCCGCTCTTCGACTGCATGGAGGTCTGGGGGCGCGACGTCACGCTCGCGCGGCTCCGCGGCGTCGTGTGACGACACCCGCCGTCCTGCCCCGCGCGCTGCGCACGGCGCTCCCGCTCTTCGCGGGGCAGGCGGTGGTCCTCGGCTCCGGCTTCGCGCTGAACGCTGCGCTCGTCGCGTGGGTGTTCAAGGGCGACCCCGCCGCGATGGGGCGCCTCGGCGTGCTCTCCGAGGCACTCCAGTGGATCACGGTCGTCGCGCTCATGGGGATGCCCGCGGCCGTGATGCGGCTCGCGCCGGCGCGGCCCGCGGCGCGCGGCGCGATCCTGCGCACGGCGTCGGTCGCGGCGATCGTCGCGGCCCTCGCGCTCGCCTTCGTCGCGCCGTTCCCCGTGCCCTTCGGCGATCTGCTCGTGGGCCACGAGAACACCGGCCTCCTCTGGACCTACGGCTTCCGCGCCGTCCCGCTCTGCGCGATCTGGGTGAGCACCGCTGCGCTCCACGCTGAGGGGCGCCTCCATCGCAAGGCGGCGGTCGAGGGTTTCGAACGCGTCGCGGTGCTCGTCTGCGGACTCGCCGGAGCGCTGCTCCTGCAACGATCGCGGATCGACGGACTCCTCATCGGGATGCTCGCCGGATCCTGCGCCGCTTGGGGTTTCGCGTGGACGTCGTTCCTGCGGGACCCGGCGCTCGCGGACCGCTCCGCGGCGGTCCCGTTCCGTGAACTCCTCCGCATCGGAGCCCCGCAGATGGCGATCTCGCTGCTCGAGTCGCTCCGCCCGCTCATCCTCCTGCGCATCGCTCAGGAACTCGTCGGAGGCGACGCGCTCGGGCACCTCGCCACGGCGAAGACGTTCGCGCTTCCGCTCGTCATCGCGCCGGAGCTCCTTGCGCAGGCGCTCTTCCCCGGGATGCACGGCCCCGCCGGCGAGAAGGCCCACGTCGAGGGCGACCGCAAGCGGTTCATCGTCGAGATCGCCGCGGCCGGCGTCGTCGTCTGCGCGATCTATGGCGGCCTCGCCGCATGGCTGCTGCCGGCGATCGGCACGGGGAAGTACGCGGGCGCGGTGGTGCCGCTGCTCATCCTGCTCCCCGGGGTGCTCGCCCAGGGCGCGACGGCCCACACGGGCTACGTGCTCCTCGTTCGCGACCGCCTCGGGAAGGCGGCGCTTGTTTCGGTGCTCGCGCTCGTCGTCACGGTGTTCCTGGCGGCGCTGCTCGTTCCCGGCGGCGGGGCCGTCCACGGTGCGACCGGCGCAGCGCTCGCGCTGAGTGCGGGGCTCGTCGTGCGGTCGGCCCTGCTGCTCGCGTTCGCGCGGCAAAGTTGAGAATCGCCCTGCGGTGCGTATCCACTCTTTGGCGGTGGACCGTCCCCTCGTCTCCGCGCTGATCCTCTCCCGCAACCGCCCAGCGCGGCTCCGGGCGTGCCTTCGTTCCGTCCTGGCACAGGAGTACGCGCCACTCGAAGTCGTCGTGCTCGCCAACGGGTGCGCTGAGACCGCGTCGATCGTTCGGGCGGAGTTCCCGCAGGTGCGTCTCATCGAACTGCCGGAGAACATCGGCTGCACGCGCGGCCGCAACCGGATCGTGGAGGCCGCGGCGGGCGAACTCGTTCTCTTCCTCGACGACGACGGCGAGCTCCGCGCGACCGACATCGTGTCGAAGTGCGTCGCTGCGGCCGAGCGCGATCCGCGTGTCGGCGTCGTCAGCATGGGCCTGCTCAACGCTGTCACCGACGAGCCCACCGGCTGGCGCCGCACGCTTGGTCGGTTGCCCTACGCCTGCTACCACGCGAGCTTCGCAGGCGGCGCGTGCCTCATGCGACGCCGCGCATTCGCCCAGGCCGGCGGATACCCCGACGCGTTCACCGGCTTCGGCGAGGAGTTCGATCTCACCGTGCGCCTCTACGCGGCGGGCTGGGCCGTGCTGCACTTCCCCGACGTCTCGTTCCACCACCACGTGGAGAAGACGGACGACGAGTGGCGCCGCCAGGTCTCCGAGGGCTACGCGCACCTCCAGTTCACGATCTGGCGCCTCTTCCCGTGGCCCTGGTGGGCCTTCGCCTCGGCGAAGGCGCTCGCGACGCAGCTCTGGGTGGACGTGCGCCTCCACGGCGGGCGGCACCTCGTTTCCGAGGCGTGGGCTTCGCACGTGTGGGCTCACCGCGGCGGCGCCGTGGCTACGCCGGTTCCCGTGCGTGCGCTCGAGCACGTCTACTTCGCGAAGTACTTCCGCGTGACGTCGTGGGACGAACTCGAACGCGCGCCCCGCGGCGTCCTTCGGCGCCTGCTCGCGCTGCGCATCCGCCGCAAGCGCCTCGGGCTCCCAAAACTGCCGCTCCCGTAGCCCGCTGCACCATCGCAACTCGTCGCTGCCTCGTCCCTACCTCGTCGCAGTCATACCACGAGCGCGGGGTTGCGAGTGGCACCCGACATCCGCCGCCGAACCCCACGCCGAATCCCACGCCAGGCATCCGCCCGGTGGGGCACCGACGCGGCTGCGATCCTGGGGATACGCGTGGCGCCTCGTGGAACCTCTGGGCCGGTCCCGGCTCGGCGACGACACTCCGTTCGTGCGCCGCCCCCTCGAACGGATCGACCGGATCGCCCTGGCGGCGTGCCTCGCCGTCGGGATTGCGGTCCGCGTTCTCTGGATCGGCCGAGACGACCTCTGGAGCGACGAGGTCCACACGCTCCAGACGATGGCCCTTCCGCTCGGCGACGTCACCGGCGAGCGACTCCACGCCGGTCACGTCCCGCTCTACTTCCTCCTCCTCCGCGCGTGGACCGCGCTGTTCGGCATTTCCGCCGAGTCGCTCCGCCTGCCGTCGGCGCTCGTCGGCGCGGCGTTGCTCGTACCGGCGTTCTCGCTCCTGCGGCGGCTCGTCCCGGGATCGGCCGCCCGGTGGGGACTCGTCCTCTTCGCGCTGCACCCGGTCCTCGTTGAACTCTCGCGCGAGGCTCGGATGTACTCACTTCTCGGCCTCGCGTGCCTTGTCCTCGCCGACGGCGCCGTCGCCGCGCTCGACGAGGGACGGATTCCGAGGCGCCTCTGGATCGCCGCCGCGATCGGTCCCTTCATTCACCCGTCGTGGGGTTTCGTCGCCGCGCCGCTTGCCGTGTGGGTCGCGCTCGAGGCGCGGCGCCAACAGGCGCAGTCAAGCTCTCCGCCCATCGTTGGCGCGCCGGGCGAGCCGTCCGCCGGCGCGACTGCAACTGCAACTGCGACCGCGACTGCAACTGCGACTGCAACTGCGAGTGCGAGTGCGAGTGGGGACGTGCGTGCCGGGCGCCGAGCGGCGCTGGCGATCGCCGCGAGTGTCGTCCTTCTCGTCGCCCTTCTCCTCGGCGCCACCCCGCAGCACCAGGAGTTGACGCGACGGGCCTGGCCGCGCGAACTGCTCGTGTTCATCGCGCGCCCGTTCATCGGATCGGACCTGCGGCCCGACCTCTACGGGATACTCGGGCTCGCGGCCGTCGGCTGGCTCGCCTGCGTTTGGCGGGGGAGCCGTGAGTCCGCCCCGCGCGCCCGTCGATTCGTCCTCGCGATGGGACTCGGCGTGCCCGCCGCGTCGGTTCTGTCCGGCGCGATCGGAGGAGTTCCGTGGGGCCCCGTCCGCTATGTGCACCTGTGCGCGGTCGGATTCGTCACGCTCGCGTCGCTTGCGGCGCTTCACTCCGAGCGTGTCCACGACACAGTTCGTGCCACCCCCGGTGCGGGGTTCGTTGCCCGACTGCGCGCCGACTTCATTGGCGTTCCGTGGCTCGCGGCCGCGCTGCTTGTGCTTCTGGCGACGCGCTCGTCCCACCCACGCACCGTGTGGAGCGACGCCGCGCGCGAGATTCGCGACCGTCTTCCGCCCGGCGAGCCGATCTGGGTGGACGACGACGGATCGCGCCTCGTCCTCGAGCACTATCTGGGCCGCCCGGTCGCCGTCGGCAGCCCGTCGGCGGTGCCGACCGCGCCAACCGACGCGGATGCCGGGCAACCGGCCGCCGCCGCCGGGCAACCGGCCGCGGTCGCTGCGCAACCGGCCGCCGCGGCCGCCGCGCATTGGCGGGTTCGACTCGTGCCGACCAGCCCGGACCATCCGTGGGAACTCGTGCGTACCGTGCGCTGACGTTCGCCCCGCCCCGTTCCTTACTTGACCCGCCCGTCCGGGCCTCCACAATCGCCCCTTCGCTCGCGGATCGGCTCGCCAAGTGCGATGCCGACCCCGCGCTGCGGCCGTGCCCCTATCGTCTAGCCCGGTCTAGGACACAGCCCTCTCAAGGCTGGGACACCGGTTCAAATCCGGTTAGGGGTACCAGCCGCGCGCGGAGGCCGCTGGTTCTGAGCTCGCTTGCGGCGCCGCGGCGCCGGTGGTGGACCCAGCCGTAGTCCCACACGGTCCTGCGAGATCCGGCGCCGCGGTGCATTCGTCGTACCCGTGGAGCTCAAGTGCGGGCGCCCGCGCAGTTCAGGCATCCTTGAACTACGCGGGGCGGTCCGGCGGCTTGTTCGAGGATGTGCCGCTTCGCTTGAATGGCGGCTCCGGCCGAGCCTCGTCACTCAACGATTACGAGGTTCGCTCATGGGGTCCCGTCGGCTCAGGTAGGCGCCGCTCTTCCCCCCGGAACCGATCCACCACAGGCTCGAAACATCGGAAAACGTAGACGCGTCGAGGCGGACGTGAGCGATTTCCGACACGCTGTCACCATGACGCGCTCGACTTGCGCCGCGCCGGGTCCTGGCACCCTGGGTCTCCCGGCCTTCTTCCGTCCGCAGGACCTGGCAGCCCGCGGTGTGGCTCCGGACACCGTCGTGACGTGGGTGCGTCAAGGCCAGGTCGTGCGGGTCGATCGCGGGATCTATCGCGTGGTTGACTACGAGGCGACCGAGCTGGAGACGATTGCGCAGGTGACGGCCGCCGTGCCCCATGGAGTCCTATGCCTGCTGTCGGCGCTGCGCTTCCATGAGATCGGCACTCAGTCGCCCCCGGTCGTCTGGATGGCGATCCCGCGCGGGTCGCGGGCGCCCCGCGTCCGCGCGGTCGCTGTGAAGTACGTCGCGTGGACCCCAACGCTGATGGCGTACGGCGTCGAGGCGCGCGTGGCGCAGGGGGTGCCGTTCCGAGTGACGTCGCCTGCGCGGACCGTCGTCGATTGCTTCCGTCGCCGACGGATGGTCGGACTCGCCGTCGCGATGGAGGCCCTCTCCGACGCGATCCGCTCCCGCAAGGCGTCGGTCGCCGACATCCTGAGCGCGGCCGATGTCGTCCACGTCGGCCGCTCGATCGAGCCGTACCTCGAGGCGGTGCTCGCTTGACGCGGGAGCGCCGAAACCTCGCGCAATCGGTTCGCGACCGCGTGACCCAGCTTGCGCACCGGCGCGGCGATCCGGTGCAGCGCCTCCTCGAGCGGTACGCGACGGAGCGACTCATCGACCGCCTGTCGCGGACGCGTCACCGCGACCTTCGCCAAGCGCGCCACGCCGTACCCCGCGACCATCTCGGATGCGCTGACGCCGGCGTTCTTCGAGAGCGACCGCAACGCGTCGGACTGGCGGTCTTACCTTGCCGCGAACCGCCTCACCGGCGCGCCGCCCGCGTTCACCGTCGTCGGCGAAGCCATCCGCACGTTCCTCGGCCCGGTGCTGGAAGCCGCGGCCGGCCGCGCGGTGGCGCCGGGCCGCTGGGAGCCGGGCGGGCCGTGGCGACCCGCTGGGGGGCCCGCGTAGACGGCAGGCGCATGCCGCCCGTCGATCGACTCGATCCCACGCACTCGGACATGCCTTGTCCGACCGCGTTCGGTACCGTGGCGCGAATGACCATCACCCGCGATCAGATCCGAGGCGTCTTCCTGGGCGGCGCGGTCGGCGACGCACTCGGTGCGCCGGTCGAGTTCGACTCGCTTGCGAGCATCCGCAAGAAGTACGGCGCAGACGGGGTCACGCGTCCAGGCAGCGAGTTCACCGACGACACGCAGATGACGCTCTTCACGGCGGAAGGGCTGATCCGGGCGTCGCAACGGTATCGGTCGCGCGGGATCTGTCACCCGCCGTCGGTGGTGCGGTTCGCGTACCTGCGCTGGATGGACACGCAGGGCGAGTCTGCGGCGGACCTGCGCGCTGCGCTCGACGACGGCGCGCGCGGGTGGCTCGTCGATGAACCGGTGCTCCGTCACCGACGGGCGCCAGGCAACACCTGCATCTCCGGACTTCGCGGGCGGCTCGGCTCGCGCGAGGATCGGTTGAACAACAGCAAGGGCTGCGGCGGCGTGATGCGCGTGGCGCCGGTCGGGCTGATGGCGAGCGACCCGTACGGTCTCGGGTGCGATCTCGCGGCGCTCACGCATGGTCATCCCTCCGGCTTCATCGCTTCGGGGGCGTTCGCGCTCGCGATTGCGACGCTCGTGAGGGGCGGGACGATCCGGGATGCGGTGGCCGCTGCTCGTCAGGCCGCAGCCGACGATCCCGAGGGCGGAGAGGTCGTCGCGGCGATCGATCATGCGGTGGGGGCGAAGGCGGTGTCTCCGGAGACCCTCGAGACGCTCGGCGGCGGCTGGGTCGCGGAAGAAGCGCTCGCGATCGCGTTCTACTGCGTGCTGGTGGAACCCGACGTTCGCCGGGCGCTCCTCCTCGCGGTGAACCACAGCGGCGATTCCGACAGCACGGGGTCGATGGTGGGGCAACTGCTCGGGGCGGCGCACGGGGCTCGCGCGCTGCCGACTGCGTGGATCGACGCGGTCGAAGGCCGCGACGTGATCGAACGACTCGCGGAGGACTTCGCGTCGCACTTCGTGGACGGACGCGAGTTGGACTGGACAAACTACCCGGGGTGCTGAAGCGGAGACCGGCGCGGCGCGCAGGTGCGGGAGCCGCCGGCGGTCTCACTTCGGGCGGGAGCGCGCGCCTGCGTTGTCGGGCGGCACGCCGCCCCAGGTCTCGTAGAAGTGATCGGTCTCGTCCTGGGTGAAGACGGGGTGCGCGTCGGCGGTGCGGTCGACTCGCGCGGACGGGCCGCGCAACAGACTCGCGTCGGTCGCGGAGTGCAGCGCGAGAAAGGCCGACAGCGTCGTCGCGTCCGGCGTTGCACCGAGAGCAGCGCGGGCGCGGGCGGCGGCGATCTCGGCGCGTAGAGTACTCACGGTGTCCGCATCGAGTTCCGCGTGCGTCACGAGCGCGGCCTGGGCGACGTCGATCCGTCCGGCGTCGAGCAGGATGTGAATTGCCGGGCCGCGGTGCTCGCGCGGGACACGATCGAGAGCGGCGGTGATTGCGGCGGCCACGGCGTCGCGCCACGCGGCGCTGTTGGCGGGCGACGTGACGGGCGACGGCGGCACGACGCGGACGACGGTGCTGACGGCGTCCCACGCGGTTCGTTCCGCCACGAGCCGGGCGCGGCGCGCGTCGAGTCGGTCGGCGCCGAGATAGGTGAGGAGGAGCGGCTTCAGCGCGTCGAGGCGCGCGATTGCGTTGTCGAAGTCGAGCGCGCCGGCCGCCGGTGCCGTCGCGGCAGAGAAGCACGACGATGCGGGCAGGTGCGCGCGGAGCAAGACGCGGTCTCGACCGACCTCGTTCTCAAGACGCGCGGAGACGCGGCGCGTCGTCGCGCGCATCCACTGGACGCCGCCCGCGATCGTCTCGTGGACCGCACTGGGCGCAAGACGTTGGTTCGCGAGCAGGCGTTGCTCGCGGACCCACGCGAGGACGAGGTCGAGAGCGGTCTGAACGCGGCCGCCGTCCACCATGGCGTCGGCGCGAGCGAGGAGCGCATCGCGGGTGGCGCGGAGAGCCGTCAGCGAGGCCGCATCCGATGGTGAGTCACTCGGCCGACCGTCCGGCGCAGTGTCGGGCGGCACGACTTGACCGCTCGGGCCCGTTCCGTCGATGCCGCCGACGTCTCGGAGGGCGCGGGCGACCCAGCGGTCGGCGAACGCGGCGTTCTGCGCGTCGCCTCCGCCGGCGTCGGCGAGATCGGCGTAGATTGCGCGCGACCGCCAGTGTCCCCGGACGACCCACTCGTCGTCGAGCGGGAAGACCTCCGCGAGGCGCGCGTAGTCGTCGGCGATCGCGCGCCACGAGGAGCCGGTCGTTGCGACGTTCCCGCGCGTCGGCGGGTCCAGTGCCTTCTCCCGGTCGCGGATCTCCGCGAACGTCGCGGCGGCAAGCTGGGCCGGTGTGGCAGGCGCGGTCGGCGTGGGAACGTCCCGGACGGCGCTGTCGGAAGGACGCTCGCGGGAGAACGACTTCACCGCGAGTTCGACGCGGTCTCGGTACCACCAGAGCACGCCGCCGATCACCGCCAGGATGAGGAGCGGCGTGACCCACGACGACACCTCGCTGCGGAACCGGCGCGAGCGGCGCGACTCGTCGCGCGACGTGCGGATGTCGAGCAGCGCGGCTTCGAGTCGGCGCCCCACGTCGCCCGCGTCGACGGGTCGCGCGGAAGGGTCCCGGGCCATCATCTCGTGAACGACCTGCACGACTTCGTCGGGCAGGCCCGGACACAGGCGCTCGATCGGCGGCGGCGTGCCGGATTCGACGTCTGCGAGGATCTCGCGCTGGTCCCGGCCGTGGTGCGGCGTGGCGCCGGAGAGCATGCGGTACAGCGTGGCACCGAGCGAGTAGACGTCGGAGGCGCGCGTCACAGGGCGGCGGCCCGCCTGCTCGGGCGACATGAAGTGCGGCGTGCCGATGCGTTGGGCGGCGTGGTCGTCGGCGCGGACGACGGTGCCCATGTCGCCGAGCTTCACGTCGCGGCGCGCGTCGAGGAGCAGGTTCGCGGGCTTGATGTCGCGGTGGACGAACCCCTGCGCGTGCAGGTAGGCCACGCCCGCCGCCGCAGCGCCGGCGATCCGCACGGCCTCGCGCCACGCGAGTCGCGAGCCGGGCGCCGCGAGCAGCAGGTCTTCGACCGTGCCGCCCTCCATGAACTCCATCGTGAAGTAGTGGACGCCGCCGTGCTCACCGACGTCGTACACCGGCACCACGTGGGGATGCGACAGCGCAGCCGCCGCCTGCGCTTCGCGGACGAAGCGCTCCACGTAGTCGGCTGCCCGGGCGAGCGACGGGTCGAGCACCTTGATCGCGACCGCGCGGCCGAGGTTCGACTGGCGCCCGCGGTAGACGATGCCGGTGGCGCCCTTGCCGACCGGCTCGAAGACCTCGTGGCCCGGGATGACCGGCACGCGGGAAACGGGATTCGCCACGTCCCGCGGGATGTCGGGCGGTGTGGGCGCCACCTGACCCGCGGCACCGACGGAGGACCGCTCGGCCGGGAGCGGGACCTGCGCGTCGTCCTCGAACACGAGCTCCGTGCGGCCGACGCGCACGCGGGCACCGGTTCGCAGCGCGGTCCAACCGGCGACTTTCCGGTCGTTCACGAACGTGCCGTTCGACGTCTCGAGGTCGCGCACCTGCCACGCGTCGTCGAAGAAGCGGAAGCACGCGTGCTGCCGCGACGCCCGCGGATCGTCCACGACCAGGTCGCAACCCTCGTCGCGCCCGAGCACGGACGGGTAGACCGGCAGCGCAAGCGCGGCGCCGACGTCGGCTCCCTTCAGGACCTTCAGGCGTGCCATGCGGTTCCCGGAGGACCAGTCTACCGGGACGACGGTTGCCGTCGCGCGACGCGTCTCAGCCGCGGATCGCCGAGATCCGGTCGAGGCGGAGGCTCTGGGTGGACCCGGCCAGCGCTCGCTCCGTACACTCGAGCCAGTCGTTGCCGCCCTTCGTCGTGATCTTCACCGGGATGATCTCGCGCTCGTGCTGACGGCCCGCGCCGTTCACGTACATGATCTCGACGGTCGCCTTCAACGCTGCGGCGTCGAGCAGTCGGCGGCGGAGTTCGCCGATGGGATGGACGGCCCATGGGATCGACGACGAGGCGCTGGCCGACGATGGGCTCGACGACGTCTTCGACGACGACGTCGGCGCACCGCCCGCCTGCTTGCCGTCGGCGCGCGGGGGCGCCTCCGCCGGCTTCACGAGCCGGAGCGGCGGGTGTTGCGGGGGCTTGTGCGATGCGGCGTCTTCGCTGTCGTCGTCGAGGTTCGCGTCGTCCTCGTCCTCCAGATCCTCGAACCTGAATCCGTCTGCTTCGAGCGCGGCCTCGAAGTCCTCGTGGGTTCCCATCGCCTCGTTGGTCTCACGAAGGTCCTCGACCCAGGCGCGCGACAACCGCACGACGTCTTCGCGGATCGCGTGCGGCGGACGTCCCCTTGGGATCGCCGCGAGATGGGCCTTCGGCAGTCGCGCGGCGTGCTCCAGAGCCGTGGGGTGTGTGCTGACGGCGGCGAAGATGTGCGGGAACGCGGTGCGAAGCCCGGCCCTGCCGATCGCGCCGATCTGGACGAGCGCC
The DNA here is from genome assembly GCA_021414065.1 of Planctomycetota bacterium. Classification (GTDB taxonomy): domain Bacteria; phylum Planctomycetota; class JAJSAM01; order JAJSAM01; family JAJVHW01; genus JAIOPE01. The sequence continues at coordinate 48,024 of JAIOPE010000098.1, read as the reverse complement.
GCGATCTCCGGCTCGAGGGCCAAACTGCTGTCGGCGGTTGCGGACAGGGCCGGCGCCGCCTTCGGCGCGGGCGCGGTGACGACGGCATGGAGCGACTTGCGGAAGCGAGCCGCGTCGGCCAGGAAGTCCGGCAACGACGCCGATTCGCGGAAGCCCGGGGACACGGACGACCGCTCGACGGTGCCGACCTGGGCGCCCTGCTTGCGCATGCGGTCGAGCACTTGCTGCATCCGCGTCTCAGCGACGAAGAACACGCCGGGGGCGATCTCGCGCGGCCCGGCGCTGTCGGCGCGAACGAGCGCGGCCTGCTGCGCCGACTTCGTGACGATCACGCCGCCGATGAACCCCTGCATCGCAGGCGGGGCCTGGTCCCAGTCCGCCACCGACGCTGCGACGGCGTCCGGCAGCGGGTGCGCGCTGCGCTCCGCCAGGATCTCGAGGGCCGACGCCGTGACTCCCCCGACCGCCGCGCGGCGTGCGACGGAGGCGCGGTCGAGTGTGAACGTTGCCACGCGATCGAGTCGTGTGAGGCGCGCGACGGTTGCGAGTCGGAGCACGGCGTCGGCCGGCGTGTCGCAGGGGACGAGCACGTCGAAGCTCGGGAGCACCGTCCAGCGGCCCGTGGCAGACTCGGGCGGCGCGCGGCGGAACGTGGTGAGGGCGTTCCCACGGGCGATCTGGACGTGCCCTGCGGTGGCGGCAAACCCGAGCGCCTCGGCGACGGCCGCCGGGTCGTCTGCCTGCCACGGCACGATCCCGTAGGAGATCTGCGACTCGAGCCCGGCCATCTCCCGCGCGCAGCGGACTGCGACTTCGAACGGGACGTCGTCCGACTTCGTCGCCGCGAACGCGCGCTCCGCGAGCGCCCAGCCGTACATCAGCAGGTTCGTGCTGCCGCCCCGCGCTGCGGCACCGGCGAACTCCCGGTCCTCGCGCGAGAGACGAAGCGCCGTCTCGGCCGCAGCCATCGCGAGACCGAGGCGCCGCCCGGCGGCGTCGCCGTCGATGCGCCAGAACTTCGCCGCCCCGCAGATGTTGAAGAGCTGGTCGGTCGAGTGGGGCGGGCACGCCGGATGGAGCATCCGACGCCTCGCGTCGTCGAGCCAGCGGGCGTACGGACGCGACTCCTGTGTGACCCGCGGGCAGTCCTCAATGACGAGCGCCGCCATCGCGGCCATCAGGAACCCTCTCGGGATCGGGTCGGCGTCGCGCGGCCCGGATCGGGCCAGCCAGGTTCGGATCGCGTTCGGACACGCGGCGGTGATGTGCGGGACCAGCGCCAGCGTTCCGCCCACCGGCGCGGACGCGATCAGGCCGCGTTCCACCAGGTCCTGCAGCGCGGCTCGGCAACGATCCTTCGATACACCGCCGTGGAGCCACGCGCGTTCCTCGACGGCGCCCATGCTCATGCCTGGAGCCGACAGGGCGGTCACGAGGAAGACCGTGTGCGAGTCGCCTTCGAGTTCGGCGACGCACGTCTCGACCTTCGTGGTCTGGTGGAAGATGCGGGCGACCTCGCGCGCGTTCTTCCCCGCGTTCTTCTGCGGCGTGACGCCGAGGGTCTTCATCAGCCGGGCCAACGCGCTCGCCGACAGCGATCCGAGTTCCGCCGCCGTGCCGTCTTCGGTGACCGTCCGAACGGCTGAACTCACGCGACGCCTCCCGGCTTGCCGTGCATCTCCACTCGGTATCGATACCCCTGCTCTGCGAGGAACCGCTGGCGTCGCAGCGCGAAGTCCACCTCGACGGTGTCGTCCGAGACCACTGTGTAGAAGTGCGCCTTCTCGTTCTTCGGTCGCAGGATGCGGCCGAGCCGCTGGGCTTCCTCCTGACGCGACCCGTACGTGCCCGAGACTTCGATCCCGACCGACGCCGTGGGCAGGTCGAGGGCGAACGATCCGACGCGCGACACGACGAGCGTCGGCACCTCGCCGCGCCGGAATGCGGCGTAGAGGAGTTCCCGCTTCGCGGCCGGCGTCTCGCCGCAGACGAACGGCGCTCCGATCGCCTCGGCCAGTGCGCGCAATTGCTCCACGTAGACGCCGAGCACGAGCGCTTGGCGGTCCGAGTGCCGCGAGAGGAGCGCCTGCACCGCGCCGGTCTTCGCCGGGTTCTCGGCGGCGATCCGGAACCGGTCCACCGGGTCGGCCGACGCGTACAGTCCGCGCGCGGCGTCGCTCATCGCGACGCGCACCTCCGCGCACTCGGCCTCGGCGATGAAGTTCTGCCGCTCGAGCGTCTTCCATGGCACGTCGTATCGCTTCGGCCCGATGAGCGCGAAGACGTCGTCCTCGCGACCGTCCTCGCGGAGCAGCGTGGCCGTGAGACCGAGGCGGCGCGTGGCCTGGAGCGATGCCGTCACGCGAAACACCGGCGCGGGGAGCAGGTGGACCTCGTCGTAGATGACGAGCCCGAAGGCGCGGGCGCTGAAGAGCGCGAGGTTCGGGAACTCCCCGTTGCGTCGCACCGTCAGCACGGAGTACGTCGCGACGGTGACGGGACGGACTTCCTTCGAGCGCCCCGTGTAGCGGCCGACGGCGTCGGGCGGCAGGTCGGTCCGATCGCGGAACTCGCGAACCCACTGTTCCACCGCCGCGTCGCTCGTGCAGAGGACGAGCACCGACGCCCTGACGCGCTCCGCCGCGAGCACGCCGACGAGTGTCTTTCCCGCGCCGCAGGGCAGCACGACCACTCCGTGCCCCGCGTGCGGCGCGCCGCGCGGCGCGAACGCGTCCACCGAGATCCGCTGGTAGTCCCGGACGTCGAACCCCTCGCCGTCGCGCACGCGGAACGCGAGCGGCTCGGCCTTCCCGAACCCGGCGCGGTCCTCGACCGGGTAGCCCATCTTCACCAGGGCCCACTTCACCTCGCCGCGCGCAATCGGCGCGATGCGGAACGCGCACGATCCGGCGGATGGGCCCAGCAGCGCGGCGACCTTCGGCGTCGAAGCGGCTTCGCGGGCGAGCGTGGCGTCGGAGAAGACGAGGCGCAGGCCGCCATCGGCCGCCGGGTCGCGCTCGTCGGGATCGTCGCGCTCGATCGAGATGCGACCGTAGCGCCGCACCCAGCCGTCGATGTTCGACACGACGTTCGGCGGGATGCCGTACCGCGAGAACCGGCCGACGTCGATCTTCACGTCGTCGCCGCCGCGGCCGAGCGCGAGCGCGTTCCAGATCGAGACCGACGAGAGCCGGTACGTGTGGACGTGCTCCGGCGCCGAGACGATCTCGGCGTACGGCGCGAGGGCCTCGCGCGCTTCGTCGGCCCGCGCGTGGTGCGCATCGAGCAGGATCGAGCCGTCGGCTTGGACGAGGACGGGGTGTTCGGGGGAGAACATGACGTGGCTGGCGAGCTTAGGCCACGGGGGCGACATTCGCCGGGCGGCGTCGCCGGTTGCTTCGCGGGGCCGCGTCTCGCACACTGGGCGGATGACCGACGACACACCGTCCGCGACTTCGCCGTCCCCCGCGCCAGCGGCCGCGACGGTTCCCATGCCGGCCGACGCGTTCCGCGGGAAGACGGCGTTCGTCACCGGCGGCGGGACGGGGCTCGGGCTCGCGGTGGCGACGCGTCTCGGCGGGCTCGGCGCGAACGTCGTCTGCGCGAGTCGCGACACGGCGCATCACGCGGAGATCGTCCGCCGCGGGGCGGACGCGGGATTCGGCGTGCTGACCGTGGCGATGGACCAGCGCGACGCGAAGTCCGTGCGCGAGGCGTTCCGCGCGGCCGACGACCGGTTCGGCGGCGTGGACGTGCTCGTCAACAACGCGGCGGGGAACTTCATCCGGCCGTCGCTGCTGCTCGCGCCGAAGGGCTTCGCGACCGTCATCGACATCGCGCTGAACGGCGTCTTCTACTGCTCGCGCGAGGCGGCGCTGCGGATGAAGGAGCGCGGCGGCGGCGCGATCGTCAACGTGTCGGCGCCGTACGCGGCCACGGGCAAGCCGGGCGTCGTCCACTCGGCGTGCGCGAAGGCGGGCGTCGAGTCGATGACCCGCACGCTCGCGTCGGAGTGGGCGGGGCTCGGCATCCGCGTGAACGCGGTGTCGCCGGGGCCCTTCTTCTCCCAGGGCGCGGCGGACCGTCTTTGGCCCGAAGACGGCATGGAGGAGCAGGTGCGCGCGCAGATCCCCCTCGGTCGCTTCGGGACGACCGAGGAGGTCGCGGACGTGCTCGTCTGGCTCGCGAGCCCGATGTCGGCGTGGGTGACGGGAGCCGTGTGGGTGATCGACGGCGGGTGGACGCTGCCGGAGCCGTTCTTCGACGCTGAGGGAGCGAAGGTGCGGCGGCGGACGAAGCGGTAGTTCAGCCTCGAATCTGAACGAATTGCGCGGGACAAGAAATTGTCCCGCCTCGGTATTCAACCCATGCGACGGCGCTCGCGCTTGCGTTCCTTCGCGGCGACGAATCGCAACTCGCGGAGGAGATGGCGGAAGCTCTCGAGGCGGTCCTCGGCGAGGGTGCCGGCCGCGACCGCCGCAAGCACGGCACAGCCGGGTTCGGTCTCGTGCGAGCAGTCGCGGAAGCGGCAGTTCGGCGCGAGTTGTGAGACGTCGCTGAACGTCGCGTCGAGGCCGTCCTCGGCGTCGCTCAGGCCGAACTCGCGCATCCCCGGCGTGTCGATGAGTGCGCCGCCGCCCGGGACTTCGAACAGTCGGCGCGAGGTGGTCGTGTGGACGCCCGTGTCGTCGTGCTCGCGGATCGCGCGGACGATCTGCACGTCGGTCCCCGCGATCGCATTGACGAGCGTGGACTTGCCGACGCCGGACGATCCGACGAGTGCCGCTGTGCATCCCGCGGCGAAGTAGCCGCGGATCGCGTCCAGTCCGGCGCCGTGCAGCGCCGAGATCGTGTGGACGGGAACTCCGGGGGCGACTGCGGCGACCGACGCCGCGTGGGCGTCCGCGTCGTCACAGAGATCGGCCTTCGTCAGCACGGCGACCGGTTGCGCGCCGCCCTGCCACACTTGCGCGAGATAGCGCTCGATCCGGCGCGGGCTGAAGTCGGAGTTGAGCGACGTGAGCACGAGCACCGAATCGAGGTTCGACGCGATGGTCTCGATGTCCACGGTTCGGTGGACGAGGCGCGCGGCGCGTCCCGACGACCGGCGGCCGAGCACGGTGCGTCGCGGAAGCAGCCCGCGGACCCACGCGCCCCCGCCGAGCGGCAGTTCGAGCGCGGCGAAGTCCCCTGCGACGGGGAAGTCCTGCGGCGGATGGTCGCCGTGAAACGAGCTGCCGGGCAGCCGCGCGACGATCTCGCCTGCTTCGGTGGCCGCGACGAAGCCGTCGCGGCGGGGTTCGACGATGCGAGCGGGGACGAAGCCCCGCAGTTCAAACGGTGCGAACGCGGCAGCGAGGGCCGCGTCCCACCCGAGGGACGGACTGAGTTTCAAGGGAGAGACTCCTGATGGGATCGGTGGCGCGTCGCGCCGGGGCGGGAAGCCCACGAGGCGCGGACGCGGGTGGTGAGGCGGACCGACGCCCGAGCGATGCGCTCGGGGCGGTCAGGGGGCGCCGAAGATGGCGCGGGTCGCGTCGCGTGGTGTCACGCGGGCGACTGGGGAAAGCGAATCACGGTGCGCGGCGGAGGCGCCGGTTCGGATCGGCTCGAATGGCTCGCGGTGGAACCGCGCTGGAACCGCGCTGGAACCGCGACTACGAGACGAGCGAGGAGGCGCGCGCTGTGGACCGGAGAGTTGTGACAATGGCCATGGGTCGCCTCCTTTGCGGCGCCGGAGATCGGCGCTCGAAGGGGAAGTGTCCCACGCGGGCCGGATTCGTCAAGCCCCCGGAGGCGGAATGAACGTGTCGCTTCCTTTCGTCGGCGCGCGCAGGTCGAGGACGCGGAACGCGATCTCGGGTCGCCGCGCCGCACCGATCGCGTCGTAGAATGCATGACCATCTGCGTTGGTCGCGAGCATCACCCACGTGATCCACGCGCCGCCGCCGGTCGTGATGCGCGACGACAGCTCCGAGATGAGGGCCCGCGCAACGCCGTTGCGCCGCGCATCGTGGCGCACGAACAGTTCCTGGAGGATCGCACCGCGCGTCCGCGACCAGAGATCGAACGACCGCGCGTAGATGAGGAACCCGACGACCTCCCCGCCGAGTTCCGCGACGAGCGTCTCGCACCACGCATCAGGGCCGACGATGTCGCGTGAGGCGAGGTCGCCGCGCGGCGGCGGCGCGGCGGGTTCATCTGCGTCCCACGCTGCGACGAGTGCGCGGATCGTCGCCAGGTCGTCCGCCGCGGCGTCGCGAACGGTACAGGGCGAGCGCGTTCGCGAGCCCGTCTATCGCTTCCCGCCCTGCGGCCGATCGACGTCCATCGGCGCTTCGGTGTCGATGCCGATCCCGAAGTTGCGGGCGTGCGCGTTGTCGGAGTCGTCGCCGTCGATCCACGAACCGCCGTCTCTCGTGACGGCGTCGGCGTCCGGACCGTAGTCGTCCTTTCCGCCGCCCGCGTCCACGAACAGGCCGACCGACGTCGGCTCGGTCCAGTAGACGCCGGTCGCGCGGCGGTCGAGCATCTTCGCGTCGAACGTGGCGCTGCCCGGGCGGCCCGCAGCGACGGCCGGAGTTGCCGCGACGGCGCCGTTCGCCGGTCGCGCGTCGCGCTTCTCGCCGCTCCGATAGACGTCGTCACCGCCGCCGTCGAGGAGCATCGCCACGCTCCGGTTGATCGACCGCGCGATCACGTCGTTCGGACACTCGTAGCGGTCGTTCCCCGCGAGGTCCGCGAGCACGGCGAGCGTGAAGTCGTGGCCGAACGCGATGCCGTTCGTCGCGCGGCAGGTGTGGACGTCGTCGCCCGCCTCGTCCACGAGAGCGCCGATGCAGAAGTGCGCGCCGGACGCGCTGCACCACCAGTCGGCGGCGTACGTGTCGTTCCCGGCGCCGTCCCAGAGAACGCCCGTCCCGAACCAGTAGCCGGTGCCCTGCGCCCAGTTGGCGGCCGAGTAGGTGTCGTCGCCCTCGCCGTCGAGGAGCGCGCCGAGTCCGCCCGCCCACGAGTGCCCGTCGGCGCCGTCGCCGCGACGGCCCATCGAGCAGCCCTGCGCGTTGCTGACGGAGACGCGCGGCGTCTCGGGCGTGAGTTGGTGATACGACGGGCGCCCCGACGCCGCGGGGTCGCGGATCGCCTCGTACCGGTCGCTCCCCGAGCGGTCCGCGAGCACGCCGACGCCCGCCGCGCCACCGAAGCCCTGGCCGTCCGACGCCACGACGTACTCGTCGTCGCCCGCGATGTCGAACAGCAGTCCGACGCCGAAGTACGCAGCGCCCTGCGCGCTGTACCGAGCGGTGCGCTTGTCGTTCCCGGCGATGTCGATGAGCGCGCCGAACCCGAACTGGCCGGCGCCCTGGGCCAGCGCGCCCGTGGACTTGACGACGTCGTTCCCCGCCGCGTCGAGGAGTACGCCCACGCCGCACACGCCCGCGCCCTGCGTCACGTCGCCGCCGGTGTAGAGATCGTCGCCGCCCATCTCCAGGCACGCGCCGACGGAGCGCGTGGCGTCCGACGCACCGACGCGTCCGCGGTAGTGATCGTCCCCGCCAAGGTCCACGACGAGAAACGCGCCGGCGTCGCCGAGGTCGGTCGTGCCCTCGCCGGTTCCCGTGATGACGACGCGCCCGAGCGGCGTCTCGACGTCGATCTGGACGTCGGCGAGCGCCATCGCCCGGGGACGGATCAGCGGCGCGAGCGCCTGCCGCGCGACGTCGAGCGCCTCGACCGTCTTCATCGACGCGTACCAGAGACTCGCTTCGTCCCACGTCCTCGCGACGTCGTCCACCGCGGGTTCGTAGTCGAGCGCGTCCACTTCCTCGGCGCCGAGGTCGAGGCGCTTCGACACGGCGACGCGCTTCTCGAGGGGGACGTTCCGCCAGGTCAGGTCGGCCCAGCGGCGGGCGTCGATCAGGTTGACGACGAGTTGCCCGACGATGTCGCCGATCTCCTTCGGGAGCGTCTTCGCGGCGTCCGTGAGCGGCTTCTCGATCTCCGGGTACGGCGACTCCTGGCCGAACGTGACGAACCGCGTGGGGCGCCCGGCCGCGCGCCAGCAGGCCAGCAGCGCTTCGTCGAGCGGCGTGGGCTTGGCGGTCAGGTTGGCCGAGTAGGAGCGGAGCGCGCCGAAGCGCCGGTTGATCCCGAGCGCGTGCGCCGCCCGCATCAGCCCGCCGGCCCCGCGGACGCCCTTGTCTTCGAGCTTCGCCGGGTCGAGCGTGTCACGGACCGACGCGCCCATCGCGCGGACCCAGGGCACCGTCGCGAACGGCTCAGCGAGCAGGTCGTCGAAGTGCCGGAGCTTGTACGGGATGTCGCACGGGTAGCCCTCCCACGTGCCGCGGGCTTCCCAGCCGACATCGTCGCGTGTGAGCCCCTGCAGGGCGAGGGCGCGGTTGATGGCCTCCGGCGGCTGGGTGCTCTTCCCGTCATCCGCGACCGCTTTGGGCGCCCCCGAAGCGGCGACGAGCAACGCGACCGTGGCAGCGAGCGTGAGTGGGCGCATCGAGGTCCTCCGGGCGGACATCGTAGGCCCGGCGGCAGGACGCGCGTGCGGTCCGTTCCCGACAACGTCGACCGCGCGTCGCGGACGCACGGAGGGGGCTCGACGCGGGTTGCGTTTCACGACGCGCCTTCGCGGAGCAGAGCGGCCGGGCCGGACCGAGGAGAACGCGACGTGGCCCTCGTGGCGACGCCCCCGACGAGGTAGGCACGAGCCGCGGACGAAGAATGGGGGACGCCGATCGCTCGGCGTCCCCCGGGAGGGAGGGGCGGGGGGGAAACCGCCCCCTGGGAGGGTGATGGGGAAGAGACGCTACGGCCCGTTCAGCGAGGCGGCGCTCGCTCCGGGTGCCGCACATCGCGGGAGAACTCCCGGCCTGGGCGGCCGACGGCGCGGAAGCCGAAGCGAACGTCGAGACCGAGCGACACGCGACGACCGGCGGAACGCTTCATGACGCGAGCCTCCTTGCGGGACGATCGTTGATGCGCTCGACGGCGCGGGCAACGACTTTGCGCATGCGATGCGCGGCCAGATCCACGGCGGACGACGCATCGCCGGCGCGGTCCTCGACCACGAACTCGTGGAGCCCACGCACCCGGACGCGGATGCGGCAGAGCTGGTCCGACCCGCCGCTGCGCGGGCCGTTCAGATCGTCGAACCGGACGAGCACCTCTTCGAGGCGCGAGCGGAACCGGCCAAGTGCGTGGAACAGTCGCGTTCGAACGTGCTCCTCAAGTCCCTTTTCCCGTTTCGCGCGCCCCAGGTGGATGTCGAACCGCATCGTGATCTCCTGCGACAGGTTCCGCGGAGGGCTCCGTCCCGCGGCCTTCGCGGAGGAACCAACCGCCTACACGAGTATGTACGACCCAAATCTCACTTCGAACAGGGCGATAATCTCGACTCGATCCTTCGAGAAAGTCGATACTTCGGGGGCGCCGAGCTGGGCGAGACGCCATGGACAGCCTCAACTACCACCACCTCATGCTCTTCCACGCCGTCGTGCGGGAGGGGAGCGTATCGGCGGCGGCACGCCGTCTTGGACTGACGCCGCAGACCATCAGCATGCAGGTGAAGGAGCTCGAAGACGCCGTCGGCGAAGAGCTCCTCGACCGTTCCGGGCGCGAGGTGCGGCCGTCCGCGGCGGGACGCATCGTGTTCGGCTACGCGGAGCGCGTGTTCGCTGCCGGTGAGGACCTCATCGACGCCGTCCGCAGCGGCGTGGCCGCTCGGACCACGCTCCTGATCGGCGTCTCCGACGGCTTCCCGAAGGCGATCGCCAGCGCGCTCGTCGAGCCGTTGCTGCTCGCGGAGACCGCGGTGCGCGTGACGGTGGACGAGGGCGAACCCGACCACCTGCTCGCGCGCCTGGCCGCCCAGGAGATCGACGTCGTCCTCTCCGACGCTCCCGCCCCGACCGGTTTCCGGACGCGCGTGTTCAACCGGCTCCTCGGCGAGAGCGGCGTGTCGTGGGCGGCGTCGCCCGAGGTCGCGCACGACCTGCGCCCTGGCTTCCCGGGATCGATGGAGGGCGTCCCGATCGTCGTCCCGCACCGCGGCCACCCGCTCCGCACCCACATCGACGGCTGGATCGACGCCGGCCTCGACACCCGCGCCGACGTCGGCTCGGCCGTCCGCCCCGACATCCCCCGCGGCCGTCCCCGGATCGTCGCCGAGGTCGCGGACCAGGCGCTGGCGATTGCGCTCGCCCAGTCCGGCGCCGCCGTCGCGCCCGTGCCGCACGTCGTCCTCCGCGCCGAGGGCGCCCGCCTCGGCCTGCGGCGCGTCGGCCGCATCGCCGGCTTCCGCGAACGCTTCTACGTGATCACCCCCGAGCGCCGCCTGCGCCACCCGGCGATCACCGAGCTAGCCGAGTCAGCCCGCCGCGCCCTCTTCCGCGGCGGCGACGCGCGGGGGTGACGCGGGGATACCCCCGGGGGACGTTCGCAAGCTGCAAGTCCCTCCCGCCCCATCCAACGCAGCTTCGTGACTCCCGGCCCCTTTTCGTGCGTCCTCTCCAGGTGACGGGACAAGGGCGACTCTGGTCCCCCGGTGACGTGCTGAGCGTCGTTGTGCGCGCGCGCGAGGGGCGGCCGATCTTCGCGACGGGGCGCCACTTGAACTTGGCGTCTCTACCGCGACTCCCCGTGGGCAAGCGCGGGACGACGCCCGAACGGTTCCGGCGTTCGGTAGTACGATGCGGCTGGGCCCGTTGTGACCCCCGCAGGCGAGTGCCGAGGAGGACCGCGATGAGAGGGAGTACCTGGATTGCATCGCTCGCTGCGGCGGTGGCACTCGCCGCGTCGGATGCCGTCGCACCGGGGGCGGCCGACTTGGGCCGTACGTACGAGTTCGTCGCCGTCACGGCGTCGACGTGGTGGCCCGACGAGAGGATCGAGCTCGTTCACTTCACGAGCGCCGCGCCAGGTGTGATCACGCATCGTGCGACGATCTCGGGCGAAGGAGAGGGCAAGCGGGGTATCTGGGCGCTCGCCGTCCGTCCTGGCACCCGCGAGTTGTACGCGCTCGGCTACTCGTGGCGACTCCTCAAGCTCGACGAGTGGACGGGCGCGGTCACGTGGGCCGGGCCGAAGCTCGAGGTACCAGGAGCACCCGGCGAGTCCGGGAGCGCTGCGGACTACTACCACTACACGACCTCGCTCCAGATGGACTTCGACCCGGCCAACGGCGAGCTCCGCGTCGCGGTCGGGTCGCGACAGACGTTCCGCGTGGATCCGAACACCGGCTTGGTGATCGCCGGCGGTTCCGCGACGGACGGCGACCAATCCAGCAGCGACGTGATCCCATTCGTAGGGGGCCCATACGGGCGAGACTTCGGAATGCTCGGATTCGCCTACGACGCGAGCGCCGTCGGCACGCCGGCCTACACGTTCGAGCATGGACAGCTCGTCCGGATTGACGGACTCGGCCGGGGCGGTGCTCCGCAGGCGCGCGTAGGCGGTACGGACCGGGTCTGGAACTTCTCCAGCGTCGGCGAGGATGTCCTTGAGATCGCGCCCGACGGCGCGGCGTTCGCCGTTCGCGGCGGGACCCACGTTTGGACGTCCTGCCTTCAACGCGTGGACCTTGCAACCGGAGCGCCGTCGCAGTCCTGGGACCGGGGTCAGGTGTCAAACTGGGAGGACATCGGCGGTGGCCTCTTGATATGCGGGTTCTGCGTGAGCCCTTCGATGCAGTTCGCCGACCCGCCCAGGCCAGAGGACGATCCCGCCGAGTCGCCGGTCGCAATCGGCGACCCGCCGCGGATCGATGTGATCGTCGTGCGCGAGAACCTCGGCCGGCCCGGCGCGGACGCGGTGACGATCCGCGGCGGCGTCGACGTGGGCGGCGTGGCCCTCGAGGCGGCGCGTGTGACGATCAGCGTGGGGAGTGCCGCACACGACTTCACGCTCGACGGCACGAACGTCGGACGCGACGGGGGCGCGTTCGTCCGCTTCGGCGAACCGCACGGCAACGTCGTGCGGTTCCGCGTCCTGATGTCGCCCGAGGATCTCGCCGCGGCGGTGCAGTCCGCGATGGGCGACAACGGCGTGCCGCTGCCGGTCGTTCTCACCGTCGCTGGCGTCGAGCACCGCGTCGCCGTGCCTCTGAAGGTCGCTCAGCGTGGGCGCCATCACCGGATCGCTCGCGGCCGAAAGCGGTAGTCGCGTTCGGCGACACCGGCCGCGCGCCCCTGCGGCCTCGTCCGCAGGGGCGATGCGTCACACCCCGTCCCGCTTCCTCTCCGCCTGCTTCGCCACCTCCGCCGCCGCGGCGGCGGCCGCCGCCGGGTCGAGGTAGTCGCCGCGGATCGGGCGGAGGTCGGCGTCGAGTTCGTACGCGAAGGGTTGCGCGGTGGGGATGTTGATCTCGACGATGTCGTGGTCGGAGATGCCCTCGAGGTACTTCTTCAGCGCGCGGAGGCTGTTGCCGTGCGCGGCGACGAGGACGCGGCGGCCGGCGCGGAGCTCGGGGGCGATGCGCTCGTGCCAGAACGGAAGGAACCGGACGACGGTGTCCTTCAAACACTCGGTGGCCGGGAGCTCCTCGGGGCGGAGCGCGGCGTAGCGGACGTCGTACCGGGGGTGGCGCGGGTCGTCGGGGGCGATCGGCGGCGGGGGGACGTCGAAGCTGCGGCGCCAGACCTTGGTCTGCGCGTCGCCGTACTTCTCGGCGGTCTCGGCCTTGTTCTTCCCCTGGAGGTCGCCGTAGGAGCGCTCGTTCAGGCGCCACGTCTTCTCGACGGGGATCCAGACGCGGTCCATCTCGTCGAGCGCGTTGTGCAGCGTGTTGACGGCGCGCTTCAGGACGGACGTGAACGCGATGTCGAAGTCGAGGCCGCGCGCGCGCATGAGTCGCCCGGCGGCCCGGGCCTCCTCGACGCCCTGCTCGGTCAGGCCGACGTCGGTCCAGCCGGTGAACCGGTTCTCCTGGTTCCACACGCTCTGGCCGTGGCGGAGGAGGACGAGATTGGCCTTCTGCGGGTTCGGAGCGGTCACGGTGGTCTCTCCTTTGCGGGGAAGCTGACGCGATGCGCGCCACGCCCCCTAGATTCCGCTCCGGAGGACACGGAATGCCCACGCTTTTCCACCGGACCGACTGGATCGCTCTCGCCGCCCTCTCCGCCGTGACGGGGATCGCGGTTGCGGACGACGTTCTCGTCGTCGCTCCCGCGGATCTCCAGCCGGCCCTCGCGGAGTGGAAGGCGCACCGCGCGCGGCAGGGGACGACCGTGATCGTGAAGGAGCCCGGCGCCGATGTAGCGGCGACGGTGAAGGCGGCGCACGCGGCGAGCGGCGGCGCGCTGAAGTTCGTGATGATCGTGGGCGACGCCGACCGCGTGCCGTGCGCGTTCCGGCCGGTCGTCGCGACCGCGAAGTGGGAGACGGAGCCGCAGATCGCCACCGACGCCCCGTATGCCGACATCGACGGCGACAGCGTGCCGGACCTCGCGATCGGCCGCGTGACCGCCGACTCGGCGGACGAGGTCCGCGCGTACCTGGCGCGCGTCGTCGCGTACGAAACATCGGCCGACACGCGCGACTGGCGGCGGCGCGTGAGCATCGTCGCGGGAACGGGCGGGTTCGGACCGATCCAGGACGCCGCGATGGAGCAGATGACGAAGCAGTTCCTGACGAGAGACGTGCCCCCGGAGTTCGTCGTCACAGGCACGTACGGCAACCCGCTCTCCGCGTGGTGCCCGCCGCCGGCCGAGTTCGCATCGACGGTGCTCCAGCGGTTCGCCGAGGGCGCGCTCGTCGTCACGTACATCGGCCACGGGAGCCCGAACGAGCTCGACAAGGTGCGCATGGGACGGGAGAAGTTCCCGATCTTCGGCGCGACGGAAGTCGCGCAGCTCGAGAGCCGACGCGGGCCGCCGGTGGCGGTGCTCATCGCGTGCTCCACGGGCCGGTTCGACTCCGAGCGCGACTGCCTCGCCGAAGAGATGCTCCGCCGTCCGGCCGGGCCGGTCGCGGTGATCGCGTCGTCGCGCGTCTCCACGCCGTACAGCAACAGCATCCTGTCGAAGGAGATGCTCAACGCGCTCTTCGAGGCGAAGGTCGCGACGGTCGGCGAACTCCTGCTCACGATGAAGCGGCGACTCGTCGCGCCGCGCGAGGGCGACGCGGAACGCAAGCAGATCGAGGGTCTCGCAGCGACCTTCTACGACCCCGATCCGGCGCGTCGCGACGCCGACCGCCGTGAACACATCTCGCTCTACAACCTGCTCGGCGACCCCTGCGTGCGGATCATGCGGCCGACGGATCTTCCGCTCGACGCGGCGGGCACGGTTGCGGCCGGGACGACGCTCGAGGTGAAGGGGACCGCACCCGCCGCGGGCCTGCTCGTCGTCGAGATCGCACGACGGCGCGACGCAGCCGTGACCGTCGGCTCCCGAAAGACGGCCGACGACTGGCGCGACACCTATCGGCGCGCGAACGCGTTGGAGATCGTCCGCGTCGAAGTCACGGTGCGCGCCGGGCCGTTCGTCGTCCCGATCGCGGTGCCGACGGACGCGAAATCGGGCCCCGGGTACGTCAGGGCGTACTTCGACGGCGGCGGCGTCGCTGCGGCGGGCGGGCGGTACCTCGATGTCGCCCCGGCCCGGGCCCCGGCGGACGCGCCTCCGACGGCGCCGACCGACCGCCGCTGATTCTCACGCGGATCCTCAATCTGGGGCTTTGTCGGCCATGCGCGGATGGTCGATCAGAGAAGGGATGCCGCGACCCATTCAAGCTCTTGCGATCCTCCCCGCTCTCTGCTTCGTCACCACGCTGATCGCCACGTTGCTCACCGGTTGTGCGACGTACGACTCCGGCTACCAGTACGGCACCCGCCCGCGTGGCGCGTCGGTGCCGGGACGCGCCGGACCCGCTGGGGCCGTATCCGTTGCCGACGCCGCGGGCCGTCTCGAGGCGCAGGTGCTCGGCGTGCGCGAAGGCGACGCAACGGGCCCGGCGTCGATCGACGTGCGACTCCGCGTGGAACGCTTCGGCGCGACGACGGTCGCGGTGCCTGTCGGGGATCTCCAACTCGTGACCGGCGATCGTGAGCAACTCGGTGTGCGCGACGTGCGCGCGATCGGGCCTGCGGTTGCGGCGTCGGGCGGCGCGGCGGCGTACCAGGCGACATTCGCGCTGCCCGGGCGCGACCCGGCGATCTTCGACCTCTCCGGACTCGACCTGATGATCCCGGTGGACGTGGACGGTCACCGTTCCGTGGTGCGCATCCCGTTCCAGCGCGGAGCGACGGCCTACATCTGGGCCGACCCGTGGGAATGGCCGGGTCGCGACGCCAACGGACGGCCGACGGGCCGCGGGAAGTAGCGCGCGTCCGACCGATCAGACCAGACGCACCTTGTTCGGCCGGCCGCCGTCCACCTCGATGAGACCGGCGGCGGCGAGGATCGAGAGGATGTAGCTCGCTGCGCGGACCTTGTCGTTCTCCATGTTCAGGAGCATCTGGAAGTCCTGGTCCTTCACCTCGAGCCACGTACCGCCGCGGATGTTCTGGTCGGCGAGGAACTTCACCGCCGTCTCGAACGTGAACAGCGAGATGCGGATCTTGCCGCCGCGCGCGGTCTTCACCGTGAGGCCCTCGGCGTCGAGGACCTCCACGACGAACGGCGCCCCGACCTTCGCGTCGGGGGTCTTCAACTGGGTGCCGGGCTTCACCCGTTCGAGGATCGTGTCGTAGGCGTCGAGCATGGGGCGGTCACGGTATCGCGGTTCAGGCGGCAGCGGTAGACGACCCCGGGCTGCCCCGGCCCGTAGTAATCGGGCCAGGTGTGGACGGGCACGTAGCCGGCGGCCGTGTACAGCCGGATCGCTGCGTCGTTGGACGCGGCGACTTCCAGGCGGATCGACGTGCATCCGAGCGATCGCGCGGCGTCGTCGGCGGCGGCGAGCAGGGCGCGCCCTGCCCCGCGTCCGCGGGCCGCCGCCGACACTGTGATCGAGAAAAGCCGAGCCTCTGTGACGCCGCGGCGCGCGAGCACCGAGACGTAGCCGACGAGCGGTGCGCGCGGTCCGGTGCCGTCCATCATGACGCCGTCAAGCACGAGCACCGGTCGCGTCTCGTGCAGGAGCATCCGCGCGAACCGCGCTCGTGTGATCCGGTACATCTCGAAGCTCGCGTCTTCGAGTGCCACCAGCGCATCGAGGTCGTCCGGCGTGGCCCGGCGGATCACGATCGCTTTGCCGGGTGGCGCGGCCGACGCTCCTCGAGCAGGTGCGCGACGATGCGGTCGTACAGGTCCGGCGCGTACAGATCTTCGAGCCCCGCGTTGATCGTCGGGTTGTCGTTGACCTCGATCACCACGGTGCGCCCGTCCACCTGCTTCAGATCGACGCCGTAGAGCCCTTCGCCGATCGCGTTCGCTGCTTCGACGGCGAGCCGGACGACCTCGGGCGGCGCAGCGTCGAGCGCCACGCCTTCCGTCCAGCAGAGGCGCAGTTTTCCGTCCACGACGGCCATGATCTTGAACGTCTCTTCAGGGATGATGTACCGGCACGCGTAGAGCGGCTTGCCGCCGAGAACGCCCACGCGCCAGTCGAAGAGGCTCTTCACGAACTCCTGCGCGAGGATGCGGTCCGAGCGCCGCAGGAACTTCTCCCCGATCTCGACGAACTCGGCCGGCGACTCGACCTTCTCGACGTGCGACGAGAAGCTCGAGTCCGGCGCCTTCAGCACGATCTTCGGCCCGAGTTCGCGGAACAGCGCGACTGCGCGCAGTTCGTTGACTTCGCTGCGATGGAGGAACACCGTCCGGGGGATGTCCACGCCCCGCTTCTGCAGGAGCTGGTACATCCAGATCTTGTCGCAGCAGACGAGGATCGAGTGCGAGTCGTCGATCACCGGGATGCCGTGCATCTCGGCCACGCGCGACGCCACGAAGCTTGCGTTGAGCGGGTCGGTCGTGGCGCGGATGAACACCGCGTCGTACCTCGTGATGTGACGCAGTTCCGGGCGGAAGAGGTAGGAGACGTCGTGCCCTCGGCGCTCGCCCGCGTCCTTGAACCGGAGCAGCGAGTCGAGCTCGAATGAGCCGGAGATCGAGTAGCGCTCGATGAAGATGGCGAGCCTACCCATGGAGGCCGTCCGATCCGGGCGCGACGGGGGGCGTACGTGGCTCGGCGAGCCACGCGCGTTCACGCGGCGTGAGCGACTTCGCCGGCAGGACCGTGATCGAGGAGAACCGAACGTCGTCGCCGGTGCGGAGCAGGCGCACCGTCGCGAGCGGGATCCTGAACACACGGTCGATGTCGGCCGCCCACCGCTCGTATCCCGGGGACTCGGTGTGGCCCCGCACGACGCGGAGTGCGACGACCTCCGTCGCGTCCGAGATGATCTGGCCGCAGAGCACGTACTTCTTCCGCCAGGTGAACTTCGCCGCGGCGGCCTCACGCTGCGCTTCGTCTCGCACGAACGCGTAGCCGCGTGAGAACGGGTTCACGCCGTACACGACACACGGCGGTGGGAACAGCTCGTTCGACAGGAACCACTCGGGCACGGGCAGCCCGGCGAGGGCGGCCTTCTCGAGGGCGATGGGGACGACGTAGGCGTCAACTGCGTCGGCGCACGTCGGGTCGGGCCTCGCGCCGCTTAGTTCGGCGTCCTGGCATCGGTAGTAGCCCTCGGAGAGGACCTCGTAGTCACCGGAGAACTCGGGGGCGACGCGGGGCCGGACTGGCTTCGCGTCGGCATCGGACGACATCGTGGGTACGAACGCCTCCTGAGGGGCTCCGCGGAGTCACACTCCCCGTCGCTGGGCGCGGATCCTGCGCCTCGCTCCCGCCGGGGACGCGGAAAGTCGGAGGGACGCCGCCCGTTCGGCGTGCACCGTGAAAACGTTGCAGGCGCGGAGGCCTTCGGGGATTGCATCGGCTGCGCTGTTTTCGGAGACTGACGCCAGCCCGCCGCGGAACCGGCCGGGCCCATTCCGGGGGACCTCGACATGGCCACGCTGGACGACTTCTGCTCCCAGGGCTGGCAGGACCACGCGAAGGACGCGCCCGCAGTGTTCGCGCGACTTCCGGACGGAGTTGCGCTCGTCACGGAGGCGCGCCACCTGCCGGCGTTCGCATCGCTCGTGGTCCATGTCGCAGGCGAGCACCTCGGACGGTGGATCGACGGGCTCGCCCTGCTGGAACGCCTCGAGACGCTTCCGGTGTTCGACGCCGCCTCGCCCGCCGCGAAAGCCGTCTTCCGTTCGAAGGCCGTGCTCCACCGGTGCGCCGGCGACCGCGACGCCGAGGCGCGCGCGTTCGCAGCGGGGCGGTCCGGCGGCGACGTTCCCGAGGCGTCGGACCGCATCCGCGTGCTCGCGGTGGCCGCGTCCGCGATGGTGGGGCAGAAGCGACTGGCCGAGGCGAGCGCGGACTTCGAAACCTGCGTGAGCCTCGCGACGTACGGCCCGACGAAGTCGGACCCGGCGGCGCGCGCCCTCGCGGTCACCGCGCACAACATCGCGGTGGACTTCGAGAATCAGGCGGCTCTGTCCGCCGAGGAGCGCTCGCTGATGCTCCGCTCGGCCGAGATCAGCCGTCAGTTCTGGCTCGTCGCGGGCGGGTGGATGGAGGCGGAGCGCGCGGAGTACCGGCTCACGATGAGCCACATCAAGGCCGGGAACGCAGCGACGGCGCTCGGTCACGCGCAGCGCTGCCTCGCCATCGTCGAAGAGAACGGCTCCGACCCGGGCGAGGCGTTCTTCGCGCACGAGGCCCTGGCGCAGTCGCGACTCGCCGCGAGCGACACGTCGGGCGCCCGCGCCGAGCGCGCGTCGATGGCGACGATCCTCCCGACGATCACCGACGCCGACTTCAGGTCGTTCTGCGCCGAGGAGTTGGCGAAGCTCGACGCGAAGCTCTGACGCGGAGGCGCCGACTACTCCTGCGACGCGAGCCGCGAGCGCACGGCGGCCTCGTCCACCTCGGACTCGTCCCAGAGCAGCCGGCCCTCCATTCCGCCGGCGACGGTGAGGACCTCGCCGGTGACGTGGCGTGAAGCCGCGGGCGACGAGAGGATCACGACCGCGCGGGCGATGTCTTCGGCGCGACCGATCTGGCGGAGCGCCATCGTGCGAACCACGCGGGTGATCACGCCGGGCCGATCCAGCGCCGGCTTCGGCTTGTGGCCGATCGTCCAGCCGGGCTCCACGACGTTCACGCGGGCGAACGGATCGATGCGGACGATCTCGTTCTTCAGCGAGCGCGCGAGACCCACGAGACCGGCCTTCGCCGCGGCGTAGTCGGCGTGGAGCCGCTCACCGAATCGGCCGGCGGTGGAGCCGATGAACACGAGGCTCGCGCCGTGATCGTCGGCACGAGGGCCGGTGCGCGCGAGGCACGACATGAACGAACGGGCGGTCCACATCGACCCGAGCAGGTTCACTTCGACCGTCTCGCGGATACGCTCGGGCGAGCACTCGTCGAGGCGCTGATCCTCGAGCGGCCAGCGTCCCGCGTTCGCGACGCAGACGTCCACGCGGCCCCAGGCGACCCGCACTTCGTCGAGCGCACGGTCCATCTCGTCGGGCGAGCGCACGTCGGCGACGACGGTCATCGAACGTTCGCGCCATGGCTGCGCGAGGACCCAGTCGTCCATCGACTCCGCGTCGGAGTGGCCGTGCAGGGCGACGCGCGCGCCCTCTGCGGCGAATGCGGCAGCGGTGGCGCGACCGAGCGCGCCCGACGCTCCCGTGACCAGGACGACCTTGTCGGCGAGTGCGAGGTCCATGTCAGTCGTCCATCTGGGTCCAGCCGCGGCGGCGCAGCCAGAGCAGCATCGAGACGACCGCGGCGCCGAGTCCGAGCAGCACGAGCGGGTAACCGAACGTCCACTCGAGTTCCGGCATGTACTTGAAGTTCATGCCGTACAGACCCGTCACGAAGCTGAGCGGCATGAACACGAACGTGACGGCCGCGAGCACCTTCATCACGCTGTTGAGTTTGATGTCGAGCGCACCCAGCACGAGTTCGCCGCAGTCGGTCGCGAGGCCCGAGAGCAGGTGGATCTGCTCGACGAGCTGCTGCGTGTGATCGTGGACGTCGCGCAGGTAGGGCCGCGTGTCCGCCGCGAACACGAGGTCGTCGCGCGTGAGGCTCCCGATGGCGTCCCGCGTCGGCAGGATCGTGCGCTCGAGCATCCGGATCTGCGACTTCAGCTCGTGCAGATTGCGCAGGAGCTTCGCATTCGGGCGCTCGATGGCGGATCCCTCGAGTTGCTCCAGGCTGGTCATCAGCCGTTCGATCTCGGGGAAGAACGAGTCCACCATCGCGTCGGCGATCCGGTACGCGAGATAGTCGGAGCCGCGCTGGCGGAGCTGGCTCCCCGCGGTGGCGATGCGCTTTCGCAGCGTGTCGAAGCAATCCCCCGCGTGGTGCTGGAACGTGAACACCACGTGCCCGGAGAGGAAGATCGAGATCTGGTCCATCTCGACCGTGCCGGGCACCTGGATCGCGCGCAGCAGGATGAACCGGGCGTCGCCGTACGGCTCGACCTTCGGGCGCTGCGGCGCGTTCAGGTGGTCCTCCATGGCGAGCCAGGGCAACGAGAACGTCTGGATGAGCGTCTCGAACGTGGCCTGCGAGCCGGCGCCCGTCACGTCGATCCACACCACGCGGAAGTCGCCGTCGATGAGCCTCTGCAGCGCGTCCGCTCGCACGTCGTCGTGCCGATCACTGCGATCGACGCCGTAGCGGATCACGCTGATCTGCGTCGGACTCGCGTCGGCCGGAATCTGGAGTGTGCCCGGCGCCTTGCCGACAGCGAGCGTCTGCGGACTCGGGCCGGCGTCGTCTTCGGCCAGTTCTTCGTCGGGGTCGAGGGAGGGTTCCATCGGCGCAGAGGCTACTCCTGCGACGCGCCGCGAGAACGCGAACTCAGGGTCGGTCAGTCGAGGTGGCGCGCGTGGTGGACGAATGCCGCCCAGTGCCACGGCGGCGCACCCGACGCGGCGAGCTCACGCTGCGTCGTCGCGAGAGCTGCGGAGCACGGTGTGCCCGCAGCGCGAAGCGCGTGCAGTCGCTGCATGAAGGCGGACGTCGCGGCGTCGTCCACACGCCAGAGACTGGCGACGACGTCCGCCGCGCCGGCCGCGAACGCACCGCGCACGAGGCCGATCGCCTCGTCGCCGGCCTGGACCGCGGCGAGACCGGTCTCGCATCCCGACAGCACGACGATCGATCCGCGGAGGTGGAGGCGTGCGAACTCCGCGGCACGGAACCAGCCGTCGGCGAGACGTACACCCGACGACTCCGGAGCGTCCGGGCGGTGGCGCCCATGTGCCGCCACGTGCAGGCACGACGGGCCGTCGAGCGCGGCGAGCGCGCCGGCCGTGGCGTCGTCGCCCGCAAGCAGTGTGGCGCCGAGCGTGCGAGCAACTGCCTCGCCCTCGATGCGCGCGGCAGGCGCCGATTCGTCGGGGACGCTCACGACAACCGGGCCCCCGGTTGCAGCGCGGGGCGGATCGCGGAGTGCTGCGAGCGCCGGGACGGACGTCACGGGCAGTCGCGCGATGAGCGGCTTCCCCTGCCAGGGAAGCGCCCCGAGCGGCACGTGATGCCACGGGCCGCTCGGCACGATCACGAGGTGCGTGGCGCGGGCGATGTCGTCCGCCAGCGGAGCTACGAACGCCGCGGCGAGCTTGGCGAGCGCCGCATCGACCCCGCGGCGCAGACGCATTTCGTGCCGTCCCACATACGCGGTGCCGAGGGTCCACGCGCCGAGCGCGTGGTGGAGGGCCGCGGCGGCGTCTCGCACATCTGCGGGCGAAACGGGCGACGCGATGGCGCGGACCGAGCGCCGGTCGGCGACGAGGAGCCAGGCGCGCTCGCCGTCCTCGACGGGGGCGACGACGAGCGTGTCGGCGGGCAGCGCGGCGCGGACGGCCGCGAGGTCGGCGTCCGTGAACGGTCGCGTGTCGGGGGCGTCGTCGCGGCGTAGGGCGTCGAGCAGGTCGCGCTCGGCCGCGCGGAGACGGCGGACCAGCGTCGGCGCCGCGAGGAGAGGGGCGCGCAGGAAACCGGGCGTCGGCGAGCCCTCGGCACGGTTCTCCAGGCGCGCGACCTCGCGCCGGAGCGAGGCAAGCGCGGCGCCGTCGCCCGAAGTTGCGTCCGGCGCTTGGTCGTCGCCCACGGAGGAGAGGCGGTCCACGAGCGACCTGGCCCGCCAGCGTTCGATGAACGCGAGCGCGCGGCGCGGGCCGTCGGCGCCGGCGAGCAGGTGCCGCACGGCTCGTGCGAGCCACGCTTCGCGACCGCGGAGCAGAGCGGCACGCATCGTCTCGGGCCGGAGGCCGGCGCGCATCGACTCGAGCGCGTCGGTCGTGCGGACGAGCGCGGCGTCGGCGTCGGCGCGATGACCGGATGCCGCAGCCGCCAGGAACCGCGCGGCCGATGCGGCGAACCGCACGCTCGGCATGGGAAGCGCGACGGCCGCCGCCTCGGCCGACTTCGCGAGACGCGTCGCAGCTACGAAGTCGCCCGACGCCTCCGCGCACCACGACGCCGCGGCGAGGCAGCGGGCACGACCCGCCGGCCGCGTCGCGCCGAACCGTTTCGCGGCATCGACGAGCATGCGTTGCGAGGAACCGAGGCGTCCCCGCACCGCGTCCGCGCGGCCGCGAATCTCCGCGATCTCGGCGACGTCGAGGAGTCCGGTGTCGGCGCTGCGGAGGCCACGTCGCCCGGCGTCGGCGTCGCCTTCGGCCAGCGCTGCACGTGCGGCGAAGAGCGCCGACCGCGCCGACTCGACGGGCGGCGCGCCGACGCGCAGCGCCCGCGACGCGGTGTCGAGTGCGTGGCGCGCCTCGGGGACGAGCCCCGCCCGCAGGAGGACGTCGCCGCGGTCGCGACGCGCCAGCGCAGCTTGCACCGGCAAACCGGCCGCGCGCAGGTCCGTCTCCGCGCGACGGAGCAGAGCGTCGGCGTGTCCGAGCCGGTCCGTGAGTGCGAGGAGTCCGGCGAGGTTCACGCGGCAGGCGGCGGCGTCGGCGGAGAGGCCGGCCCCGTCGAGGGCGTCCGACGCCTCGGCGTAGAGCGTCTCCGCCTCGTCGAACGACTCGAGCAGGACCAGGGCGTTCGCCAGGTTCTGGGTGGCCTGCGCGGCCATCGTGGGCTGGCCCGCTGCCGCGAACGCCGTGCGCGCACGTCGGTAGCACTTCGCCGCGCGCGCGGCGTCGCCGGACTCGTGGCGCGCGACGCCCTCGTTCATGTCGGCCGCGCCGACGAAGAGCCGGTCGTCGCGGCGCACTGCGTTGCGACGGACGGCGACACACTCGGCGAGTGCGTCGGCGAATCGGCCGGTGCGCGTGAGCGACGCCGCGAGGCCGAGCCGTGCGCCGTCGCGCGCGGGACCGTCGAGGCGGCGGATCGCTTCGCGATACGGCGCGAGCGCTTCTCGGTCGCGGGCGACGGTCGAGAGCCACGATCCCCGGAGACGCGCCGCGCGGCCCCGGGCTTCGGCCGATCCGTCGGCGCGAGCGAGGCGTTCGAAGGCGTCCACGAGCGCGACCGCGCGCTTCGGTGACGTGCGCACGTCGGCGAGGACCGCCTGCTCGGCGCTCTTCCACGAATCGGACGGGAACGGTCCCGGCGCTGCGACTTCGGGACGACTCCCGCGTCGGCGCGACTCTCGGCGGACCGCATCCAACAGGGTCATGCGCGGTCGCCGATCTCGAGCGGCGCCACAACGAACTCAGCGCCGTCCACACGTCCGAGGAGCGCGTAGGTTCCGTACGAGAGCCCGCGCAGAGCGAAGCCGCCGTCGGCGTCGAGCGGGATCTTCGCGACGCTGCGACCGTTCCGCATGGCCTCGATCTCTCCGACCACCTGCGACGAGCCGTCGTCTTCGGCCGGCAGGATCTGCCCGACGATCTCGGCGTGCCCGCCCCGCAGGACGACGCACGCTGCGAGCTCGTGATCACCGACCATCCAGAGCATCCGTCGTTCCGCGCCGACCGACGACCGGAGGGCGGGGACGAGTTCCATGCGCTGGTCGAGCACGAGGCTCGCAACGATGCGGCCCGGGGCTTCGAGGAGCCACGCCCACTTCTTCGCGCGGAACATGTGTACCGCCTGACGGACGACGCTGCGCGGCGGCGCCGGCAGCGGGCCCTCGGCGATCGCCGCGACGGCCGACTCGAAGCGGGCCGACGCCGTCGCGCACACATCGCATCCCGCGCCGACGTGCTCCTTCACCGCCGACGTTCGCGTTCCCGTCAGGCGTCCGTCGCGGAGGTCCGCCAGGTCGCGGAGCCGCGGGTGTAGTTCATTGCGCATCACGATCTCCTCCGAGCTCTCCAAGCATCTTCTCCATGCACCGCGCCCTCGTTGGGCCGATGCTCCCGATCCGCATGCCGAAACGCGCAGCGATGTCCTGGTAGGACGGCGAGGGGTCCTCGAAGTAGAGGGCCCGAAGCAGGTCCGCGCAGCGCTCGCCGATCCGGCCGAGCGCCCCTTGCACCTTCGATCGCATCTCGAGCTTCTCCAGGTCCTCTTCCGGAAGCGTGACGTCCACGTCTTCCCGCGCCACGTGTTGCCAGGACTTCCGGGCGATTCCGTAACCGCGCCGTACGCGCATCGACTGGTGCCGTGCAACGCGGGCGATCCAGCCGCCGACGGCCGCCGGTTCGCGGACGCGCGACAACTCTTCGAGTGCCGTTCGCCACGTGGACTGGAAGACGTCGGCCGCGTCTTCGTGCGAGAGCCCGAGGCGGCCCGCGACCGCCCACACGACCGGCCCGTGCCGTTCGACGAGCGCCGCCCACGCGTCGTCGTCGCCTTCGAGGCAGCGCGCCACGAGTGACGCGTCGTCATCGGTGTCCTTCGCGGCGGTCTGCGTCATTGGACCAGTCTCGCGAGGTCGAGTCGGCCGCCGCCGAGGCGCCTGCGCTGCGCGGGGCGGAGCGTCATCGGGGCGGGGCGCGCCGTGTTGCGCATCCGCCGGACGACCGCAGCGGGAGTGATCGTCGGCTGGGTCTGCACGAGCAGCGCGGCGCCGCCGCTGGCGAGGCCGGCCGAGAACGACGTTCCGCTCCACGCGCCGTACTGGTTGCCCGGGTACGGTCCGATGACGGCCTGCCCCGGCGCCGCGACGGTCGCCGCCGGGCCGCCGTTCGCGAACGCCGCGGGCGCACCGGCGGGATCCACGGCAGTCACCGCAACGACGCCTGCGACCGAGGCCGGGAAGCTGATCGACGCCGGAGCGCCGCCGTTGCCCGTGGCCGCCACGACGGTGATTCCGTTCGCGATCGCGTAGCGCACGGCGTCGCCGAGCACTCCGCTGCTCGCGTCCATGCCCAGACTCAGGTTGATGACGTTGGCGCCGTTCGCGACGGCCCACTCGATGCCCGACGCGATCGCGGAGACCGTGCCGCGCCCGTCGGTGTCAAGCACGCGGACCGGGAGGATCTGCGCGTCCGGCGCGACCGTCAGCGCGAGACCGGCGATGAACGTGCCGTGGCCGAACCCCTCGTCCACCTGGCCGTCGCCGTCGTCGTCGAGTCCGTTCTGTTCCTCGGACGGATCGTCGTCCATGCCGACGAAGTCCTTCCCGGGGAGCACGTGCCCCGCGAGATCCGGGTGCGTGGCGTCGATCCCCGAGTCGAGAACGGCGATCACGACGCCCATGCCCGTGGCCGTGCGCATCGCGGCCGACGCGCGCATCGCCTGGAGCGCGGGCTGCTGCTGGACGTCGGCGCGTCCGAGCGTGCTGCCGACGACGACGGCGTTGAGCTGCGTGCCTTCCGGCGCGTTCAGGAAGGTGTCGGGCTCGGCGGCGATGACGTCGGTGGATGCGTCGTCGGCTCCGACCGCGTCTTCGTACTCGAAGCCGTCGCGGTCCGAGGGCGTCTCGACCACGATGAAGCCGTCGCCGACGGACTTCAGCGTGTACCCGAGCGACGCGGCGACCGTGGCGGGATCCGCGCCCGCGGCGAGCGAGAGCACGAGCGTGCGCGACTCGCGTTCTCCGCCGCTGTGCGACGTCCGACCGTCGTCCACGTCCACGAGCTTGTACCGAACCTCGTACTCGCCGTCGCCGCCGTCGCGGCCGCGCACGTCGATGTCGATGCCGCCCGGCGCGCTGACCGGGATCGCCGAGAGCCGTTGCCGATTCGTCTCCGACCGCGCCACCCGGAACTGAACGGCGCGTCCGGAGCCGTCGCGCACGGCCAGGATCTCCGGGGCCGCGCCGTGTCTGCCGACGCGCCGGGCCTCGATCCGCACCTGGGCGCCCCGGGGTGTGTCGATGTGGATCGTGCCGCCGGTGGTCGTCGTGCCGCCTCCGCCGTTGGACGGCGCGGTGCCGCGGAACTCGAGCTCGTACTGCGTGGCCGCGGCGGATGTCGTCAGTTCGACGCGGAAGACGCCGGATTCGCGGACCGTCCGATCGATGCGGGCGTCGCGGGCGGTGTCCACGGCGATCACGTCGCCCGCGGGGCTCCGGAGCGTGAGCGACACCTGGGCGTCGGCGTCGCGGACGCGCAGGCGGAGGGCCGTGCCGGAGACGAGACTGAGCCGGTACGCGTGGACGTCGCCGCCGCCGATGACGTCGGTCGTCTCGCCGTTCAGGTCCGCGTCGCGCGTCGTGGACGACGCCCGCGCGCTTCCGCCGACCAGCGCGAGGCCGAGAGCGAGGGCGACGGGCAGCAGTCGGCGGCACGCCCATCCGCGGGGGGACGGTGCGCTCCGGACGGCTCGTTCAGTGGGACGCGGGGCGGTCTTCAACGGACTCTCCGGGACGGATGGACTGCGACCCTCCGTACAAGGGGCCGCGATCTGACCCTGTGATACAGGGATTCTCCGCCTTCGCGTTCGCGAACGGCGGGCCACGGGACGAACCTGGTCAAGGGGTGTGACCCGAGCCACGAAATCCGCCGCACGGGGGGCGTCCGGAGCCGGAATTTCTGATAGGAATGCTGGCAGGCTGGGCGCCCGGTGGTAGCGTCGAGTTCGGTCCGGCGCGTGCCCGGGCCTTTGCTCGAACAATGCCTGCGATCTCGCAGGCCGGCGCGATGACCGGTCCGGAACGAAGACGAACGAGGCGACTGTCTTGATCCCCCCGAACTGACGAAGCCCGACCGCGCGTTGCGCGGGACGGGCCGGAACGACGAAGGGACCGACGCCTCGAGCGCCTGCGACCTCCACGATCCGATCCCGGACCCCACGCGGTGCCGCGGGCGGACCCATGTCAGCGCCGGATGTCACCATCCGGCACGGTCGATCGAACGATCGCCACGCGCGCCCTCGCCCAGACCCTGGTCACTGTGTGTCCGAATCCGTCAGACGACGGCGGACGCGCGCCGGGTGGCTCGGTGCCTTGGAGGTTCTCCGGAGATGTCGCGGAAGCTGTATGTCGGTGGGTTGGCGTGGGCTACGACGGATGAGGGGCTGAGCGCGGCGTTCGCGCCCTTCGGCAAGCTCATCTCGGCGAAAGTCGTGAAGGACCGGGAGACCGGTCGTTCGCGCGGGTTCGGTTTCGTCGAGTACGAAACGCCCGAGGAGGCCAAGAAGGGCCTCGAGGCCATGAACAACACGCAGATCGACGGCCGGACGATCCGGATCGATCTCGCGCAGGAGCGCGTCGGCGGCCCCGGCGGCCCCCGCCCGAGCTTCAGCGGCGGCGGCGGTGGTGGCTACTCCGGCGGTGGCGGTGGTGGCGGCGGATACGGCGGCGGCCCGAGCCGCGGCGGCTTCGGCGGCGGCGGTGGTGGTGGTGGGTACGGCGGAGGCGGCGGCGGCTTTGGCGGCCCCCCGGGCGGCGGTGGCGGACGCGGCGGTTTCGGCGGTCCCCGTCGCGACTTCGGTGCGCCTCCCCCGATCGTCGAGGAGCCCCCGCGTCGCGAGCGAGGCGACCGCAAGCGCAAGTGGGAAGACGGCAACGACGAGTAGTCGCTGCGACGTCGTGCGACGGGCCTCGCTCCGCCGAAAGGCCGAGCGGGGCCCGTTCGATTCACGGGCGACGGCGCGCGGCTACTTCGGCGCGAGCGGAACGACGATCAAGTTGCCGTCGCCGTCGGACGTGTAACCGACCGACGCGTCGGGGGCGAGGACGTCGAAGTGCGGGGGGGACTTCACGACGCGTTCGCGGGTGCCGTCCTTCGCAGAGCAGAACACGATTCCCTCCGGCGTCGAGATCACCACTTGCGACGCCCTGCGGGCCTCCAGGAGTTCCGTCGCCCGGTAGGCGATCCGGCGTTCCCAGCGCTGCTCGCCCGTCGCGAGGTCCCAGCCGGCCAGCACGGGCTTCTGGTTCAGCGGGCCGTCGTCGATCCCGTGATCGTGATCGTGCGCGGGCGGGCCGAACATCGGGCGACTCAGCGTGACGAGCAGGCCTTCCGTTTCCAACGTCGCAAGGGTGATCCGCAGGACGTTCGACGGCGAGTGCACGGTCGGAGCGTCTTCGCCGGGCGCCGCGGCCAGCCGGCCCGTCTCCTCGTTCCCGACGAGGCACCAGATCGCGGGCGGATCGCGGAATCCGATCTCGTACGGAGAGTCCACGCGCGGAGCGTCGAGGTCGAACGCGATCACGCCGCCGAGCGACGCCGCGAGGATGTGGGGCGTCGCGTCGCGAACGGCGCACGACGACACGCCGCCCAGGTTCGAGATGTCGAGACGCGCGTTCTGTCCGAGGTCCCACAGTTCGAACGCCCTCGAGCGACCCACGACGAGAAACTGCCCGCTGCTCGACGTGGACGCTATGGCGTGTGCGGAGACCGCCCCCGGGGCCACGCTGACCCCGCCGCCGATGCGGGCACCACGCTCGGTGCTCACGTCGGCGTGCGACTTCATGCTCCACACCTTGACCATGCCGTCGTCGCCGACCGTGTAGAGCGACTCGGTGCCTCCGAACGCCAGGGCTGTGACGCGCTCCGGGAGTCCGGAGATCTCGAATGCCGAACCCGCGCGGGCCAGCGACCAGACGCGGATCGTGCCCCTCGCGGCACCGGCGGCAACCACGCTCCCGTCGTCGGAGACGGCCCATGCGTCGCGGATGTCGAGCAGGGATCGCGCGGACCGGATCCGCGCGTCGAGTTCGGCGATCCTGGCCTTGAGCGCCCGGCCGTCCGCTTCGAGTCGGGCCGCCGCGGCGGCGGCGTCCTCTCCGGCCCGCGGCTTCCATGCGTCCGGGTCGCCGGCGCGCGGCGTGGCGTTTGTCCCGGGCGCTTCCGGCCCGGTGTCGCGCTCGTCCAGACGCCGCGACATCACGGTCATCGCGGCGATGCCGAGGACGAGCGCGACGGACATCCCGACCAGCAGGCGCGAGTTCATGCGTCCTCCCGGTCGCGAAGGCTACCACTCGGAGCGCGGCGTCAGTCGAGGACGACCTTCGCGGCGAGCGGCTTGCCCTCGACGCCGAAGCGCGTGCGGACCGGCCGCACGAGGTTGATGCCGACCGTCGAGCCCTTGTCGGCCCACTGGAGTGCTTCGAGCAGATCCTCCGACGCTCGCAGGGTCTGCGTGCCGATCGCGAGCAGGAGGTCGCCCGGCTGGAAGCCGACCCGCGCGGCCGGACTGCCGTCGCGGACTTCCTGGACGACGAGGCCGCTGCCCGTGAGGTAGCCGGTCTGCTCGCGGACCTCGGGGGTGACCTCGACGGCCTTCATGCCGAGTCGGTCCCACGCGAGTTTGGCCGTCGGCGGCGTCTCCAGGGGCACCGCAACACGGCGCACGCCGTCGTCCGACTGGATCGAGAGCGTGACGTGGTCGGCTGCC
Source organism: Planctomycetota bacterium (assembly GCA_021414065.1). Classification (GTDB taxonomy): domain Bacteria; phylum Planctomycetota; class JAJSAM01; order JAJSAM01; family JAJVHW01; genus JAIOPE01. Next base: position 18,300 of record JAIOPE010000098.1, on the reverse strand, counting down.
GCCCCGCGGGATGCGGCTTCGAACACGGCGAGCGTCGCGAGTGCCCCGTCGCTCACGGGGCGGCCGTCCACCGCGACGACCCGGTCGCCGCGGCGGAGTCCCTCGCGCACGGCCGGGCCCACCGGATAGAGCGTCTGGATCACGACGTGCCCGCGGCCGTCGTCCCCGAACTCGAGACCGGCCCAGCGTCCCGTGGCGCGACCCGACTGAATGGCGTGGGACAGGAACTGCTTCACCGTGGCGATCGGGATGGCAAAGCTGATCCCGTCGAAGCCGCCCCCCTGCGAGAGCGACGCGATCGCCGAGTTCACGCCGATCCACTCGCCCAGGATGTTCAGGAGTGCGCCGCCCGAGTTGCCGCGGTTGACCGCGGCGTCGGTCTGGATGAGCCCCTCGAACGTCTGCCGCTCGATCGTCATCGACCGGTTCAGCGCCGACACGATGCCGCTCGACACCGTCCGCCCCAGGCCGACCGGGCTCCCGATCGCGATGACGGGCTCGCCCGGCATCAGGTCGTCGGACTGGCCGAACGTGGCGGCCGGGTAGGGGCCGGCGTTCTCGAGGCGCAGGAGAGCCAGGTCGTGGGCGAGGTCGATCGCGAGGATCGTCGCGGGAATCTCGTTCTCGGTGGTCGGGTCGAGTCCCGTCAGGCGGACGACGACCTGGTCGGCCTGGTTGATCACGTGGGCGTTCGTCACCACGAGCCCCGAGGGGTCCACGATCACGCCGGAGCCGAGGCCCTTCAGTTCCTGCTGACCCGATCGCTCGCGGAAGGCAGCCCAGTCGAAGTAGCGGACCTGGTTGATCTTCGTGGTTCCCACGGAGACCACCGACGGCGCCGACTTCTCGACCGCCTCGACGATCGCCGTGCGCCGGAGCCGGCGCTTCGCGTCGGCGTCGGGCGTCATGTTCGCCGCCGAATCGCCTGCCCATGCCGTGGCTGTCCCTGGCGACGGTTCGTGGGCGTCCACCTGGGGGAGCAGGTGCGCGGCGAGCACGCCGCCGGTGAAGCAGGCCAGAGCCACGGAGAGAGCCCTTCGGGTCAGCATGTCATGCCTCCGCGTGTCGGACCCGCAACTGGCGGGCCCATCCAGGCGATCGCGATCAGCGATCCGTCCCCGCCGATCCGCGGCCGGAGAGGATCTCGTGCACCTTCTGCAGGGAACTGTGCATTCCCAGTAAGACGAGCACGTCGCCCCGTTCGAACGGAAGATCCGGCGCCGGGTTCGCGACGACTTCGCCCCCGCGCCGCAAGGCGACGGCGAGCGCGCCGGTCCGCGTGCGCAGGTCGAGACCGCGGAGCGTGGCTCCGACGGCGCCGTCCGGGATCGGCACGTCGGCAAACTCCGCCACCGCGAGAACGCGCGCCAGTGCGTGGGCACGACGCGTGTCAGTGATCGACTCGTTCGACGTGTCGGCGAGGAGGGCGTAGTCGTCGCCGCGCAGCGCCGCGGCGGCCCGCGAGACGGCCTGTTCCGACGCGCCGAAGCGTCGCATGGTGAGTCCCGCGAGGGCGATCGACGCTTCGAACTCCTCCGGCACCACCGACGTCGCGCCGAGTCGGTGCAGTTCGGCGATCTCGCCGACGAACCGGGTGCGCACGAGGATCTCGATCTCGGGGTTCAGTCGTCGCGCCGTGGCGACGGCCTGCCGCGTCGCGAACGGGTCAACCGCCGTCAGCACGAGCGCCCGTGCCGTGCGGATGCCGACGTGGAGGAGCACCGACTCGCTGCACGCATCGCCGAACTCGGCGTCGGCTCCGGCTGCGCGGATCGCTGCGACGGTCCGCTGGTTCAACTCGAGGACGACCACCGGCGCCCCCAGCGGGCGCAACACCGACACCACGTTGCGCCCGGCCACGCCGTAGCCGACGACGATCACGTGGCCGCTTCGCGGTGTCGGCGCGACGTGCGTGTGCTTCGGCGCCGGACGTCCGCGGCTGATGATCCAGGGGGCAGCCTGCAGCAGCAGCGGGGTTGCGACCATCGAGAGGACCGTGACCGACAGGAAGACCTGGTAGGCCCCGGCGTCGAGCAGCAGCAAGTCGCGGCCGGTGAGCGCGAGTACGAAGGAGAACTCCCCGACCTGCGAGAGCGAGATCCCGGCGAGCACCGCCACTCTCCACGACAGGTGGAACATCCGCGCCACGCCCCACACGATCAGACCCTTCACGACGACGACCGCTGCCGCCAGACCGAAGGTCAGCACCGGCGCGTGGAACCAGTCGCCCACGTTCACGAGCATTCCGACCGACACGAAGAAGAGGCTGGCGAGCAGGTCGCGCAGGGGGACGACGTCGGAGAGCACCTGGTTCGCGTAGTCGGACTCCGAAAGCACGACGCCGGCCACGAGCGCACCGAGCGCGAGCGAGAGGCCGGCGGCGCCCGTCGCGGCCGCCGTGGTCAGGACGACCAGGAACGTCGCGAGCGTGAACATCTCGCGACTCCGCGTCTTCGCGATCGCGGCGAAGAAACGCGGCAGCGCGAGCTTCGCGGCGATCAGGATCGCGACCACCGTGGAGAGCGACCACAGCAGTTTGAACACGGCCTGGCCCGGCGACCCGCCCTGCCCCGCGAGCATCGGCGTGACGAGGATCGCGGGCACCACCGCGAGATCCTGGAAGATCGAAACACCGACGGCGACGCGGCCGTGCGGCGATTCCGTCTCGGCCCGCTCCTCCAGCAGCTTCAGCACGATCGCGGTCGAACTCATCGCCACGAGCAGTCCGATGAAGATCCCGCGCGGGAGCGGCATCCCACCGAACCCAGTCAGCGCTGCGACCGCTGCGATCGTGATGACCATCTGCGACGCGCCGGCGCCGAACACGAGCCCGCGCATGTGCTTCAGTTCGGCGACCGAGAACTTCAGCCCGATCGTGAACATGAGGAGCACGACGCCGATCTCGGCCATGCCCTCGATCAGGTGCATGTCCGCCACGAGTCCGACGCCGTGCGGGCCGATGACGATGCCCGCGAGCAGGTAGCCGACGATCGACGGGAGACCCCCCCGCGCGACGACCCACACTGCGCCGAGCGACGCTGCGAGCACCACGAGGATCTGGGCGAGGACGTGTGTCACGGCGCCAACTTCCGGGGCGCCGCGCCGCCGATCAAAGGACTTCCATGCGGACCTTCGGAAGAAGCGCCTCGATCTCTGTGCGCGTGCCGAGTTGCGTGCCGACGGTCATCGCCGTCGCCGCGCCGGCCGCGGTGCCGAGACGGAGACCTTCCTCCAGCGGGAGGCCCTCGGCGAGCGCGATGAGCAGGCCGGCGACCATCGAGTCGCCCGACCCGACCGCCGAGAGACGCTCGACCGCCGGGGGCACCGCGCGCACGATCCGGTCCGCGGTGACGAGCACCGAACCCGACGCGCCCATCGACACCACGACGGCCTCGGGCCCGCGTCGCAGGAGTTCCACGGCGCCGCCGATGATCTCCCGCTCCGTCGTGAGGCGCCGGCCGAGCACCGCCTCGGCCTCGCGCACGTTCGGCTTGATCACGGTGGGGCGCCCATCGAGCCCGGCGCGGAAGGTCTCGCCGTCGGCGTCGAGGAGCGTCTTCGCGCCCGACGCCGCAGCCGCAATGAGCAGTCGCGCGTAGGTGTCTCCGGGGACGCCCGGCGGCAGCGTTCCGGCGCAGGCGAACACCTTCGCGTGCGGCACCCAGTGCGCGAGCAGGTCGTCGATGTCGGCCATCGCGTCGGGCGGCACGGCGGCGCCGCGGTCCCAGACGCGCGTGCTGGCCCCGGTGGACTCGTCCTGCAGAACGACGTTCAGCCGCGTCTCCTCATGCACCTCCACGAACCGGCACGGCACGCCTTCGGCTTCGAGCGCGCCGCGGAGCATGCGTCCGATGTGCCCGCCGAGCACGGTCAGCGCGACCGTGGACCGCCCGAGACGGTGGACCACGCGCGACGCGTTGATGCCCTTGCCGCCGGGATCGAGGTGCGATTCGCGAGCCCGGTTCTGCGCGCCGATCTTCAGCCCCGGAACGAGGATCGTCTTGTCGACGGCGGGGTTCGGCGTGAACGTGACGATCATGAGGTCGGCGTGCCCGGCGTGCCCGGCGTGCTGAGGAAGTCGCGCAGCTTGTGGACGGCGTCCTGCGTGCCGAGCACCACGAGCATCGAGCCGGCCTCGAGCACCGTGTCCGGCCCGGGGTTGTAGACGAAGCCCTTGCGGCCGCGCTCGCGGAGCGCCAGCACGAGGGCCTCCGTGACGTCACGGAACCGCGACTCGCGCAGCGACTTCCCGTCCACCGGGCAGCCGGTGTGGACTTCGACCTCCTCGATGCGCAGGTTCCGGTCGCGGTCGCGCAGCATTTCGTCGAGGAACTCGACGACGTGCGGACGCAGCATCTCCGAAGCGAGGCGCATGCCGCCGATGAAGTTCGGCGACACCACGCCGTTCGCTCCGGCCTTGCGGAGCTTCTCCGCAACGCGCAGATCGTGGCCGCGCGAGATGATGCGCGCCGCCGGATTCGCGCCGCGGGCGGACACCACGACGAACAGGTTGTCCTTGTCGTCCGGCAGGGCTGCGACGAGTCCGCGAGCGCGCACGATCCCCGCCTGTTCGAGGACGAAGTCGTCCGTCGCGTCGCCCACGATGTAGGGCAGCACGGCCGGCATGAGTTCCACCGCCAGCGACGCGAGGCGGTCGCCGTCGGTGTCGATCGCGATGACCGGCACGCGCGCCGCGATCATCTCGCGGACCACGTGGCGCCCTGTGGACCCGACGCCGCACACGATCATATGACCCTTCAACTGGTCGATCAGTTTGCGCATCTTCTTCTTCCTGAACCCTTCCGTGAGGTCGCTCTCGACCAGGAATGCAGTGAACATCGAGGCCGCGAACCCGAACGTGCCGACGCCGAGGAGGATCACGAACGCAGCCCAGGCGCGGGCGGCCGGGATGTGCTCCATGCCGGCCAGCGACTCACCGTAGCCGACCGTGGTGGCCGAGATGACGGTCATGTACGTGCACTCGCCGAGCCCCCAGCGGCCGTCGCCGATCACGTAGAATCCGAGGGAGCCGACGACCAGCGTCGTCAGCAGGGCAAGGCCCGCCCAGACCAGCCGCCTCGTGAGTTCCGGCACGCGGGCACTCTACCCCGGACGCTCGGATCGGTCCCGCAACCGTCCCGCAACGCTTCCGCTACGTTGCGCAACGGTGCGAAGTTCCGCGACCTGTGGTGAGCAGGCTCACGACCCAGGTCATTGCGCGTGGCAGCGCCGTTGCTTTCCAATGGCGATCAAATCGACGCTCGATCGAACGGAGGATCGCCATGAACGCGGAACGCTTCACGCAGAAGACTCAGGAGGCCCTGGTGGCCGCGCAGGCCGAGGCGTTGCGCAGGAACCACCAAGAGTCCGACGTCGAGCACCTGCTCTTCGCCATGCTCGCGCAGGACGACGGCCTCGCGCCGCGCCTGCTGAAGAAGGCCGACGTGCCCGTGGACGACGTCCGCTCGGCGCTCGAACAGGAGTTCCGCCGCCGCCCGTCGGTGACCGGCGGGAGCCTCGAGCCCGGGAAGGTCTACGTCACGCAGCGCCTGTCGAAGCTGATGGTGCGCGCGGAAGACGAAGCGAAGCGGATGAAGGACGAGTACGTCTCGCTCGAGCACGTGCTCCTCGCGATCGTCGAAGAGGGCGCGTCGTCGGCCGCCGGCAAGGCGCTGGCGAAGTTCGGGCTCACGCGGGACCGGCTCCTCAAGACCGTCGCGGAGGTCCGCGGCAGCCAGCGCGTGACGAGCGCCACGCCGGAGGCGACGTACGAGGTGCTCGAGAAGTACGGCCGCGATCTCGTGAAGGAAGCGCGCGCCGGCAAGCTCGACCCCGTCATCGGCCGCGACGAGGAGATCCGCCGCGTCATCCGCATCCTCTCGCGCAAGACGAAGAACAACCCCGTGCTCATCGGCGAGCCCGGCGTCGGCAAGACGGCGATCGTCGAGGGGCTCGCGCAGCGGATCGTCCGGGGCGACGTGCCGGAGGGCCTGAAGGACCGGTCCGTGTACTCGCTCGACATGGGCTCGCTCGTCGCGGGCGCGAAGTACCGCGGCGAGTTCGAGGAGCGGTTGAAGGCCGTGCTCCAGGAGATCAAGGCGGCCGAGGGCCGCATCCTGCTCTTCATCGACGAACTGCACACGATCGTCGGCGCCGGCAAGTCCGAGGGCGCGATGGACGCGGGCAACATGCTGAAGCCGATGCTCGCGCGCGGTGAGTTGCACTGCATCGGCGCAACCACGCTCGACGAGTACCGGAAGAACATCGAGAAGGACCCCGCGCTCGAACGCCGGTTCCAGCCGGTGCAGGTGGACCAGCCGTCCGTCGAAGACACGATCTCGATCCTGCGCGGCCTCCGCGAGCGGTTCGAGGTGCACCACGGCGTGCGCATCCAGGACGTCGCGCTCGTCGCGGCGGCCACCCTCTCGCACCGCTACATCTCCGACCGGTTCCTGCCGGACAAGGCGATCGATCTGGTGGACGAAGCCTGCGCCACGATCCGCACCGAGATCGACTCGATGCCGAGCGCGCTCGACCAAGTCACGCGCCGTGTGATGCAGCTCGAAATCGAAGACGCCGCGCTCCAGAAGGAGAAGGACGTCGCGTCGAAGAAGCGCCTCGAAGCGCTCCGTAAGGAACTGTCGGACCTTCGCAAGGAAGCCGACTCGCTCCGCGCCCAGTGGCAGACCGAGAAGGCCGGAATCCTGAAGCTCTCGGGCCTCCGCGAGAAGATCGAGCGGGCGAGGAAGGACGTGGACCGCGCGAAGCAGGCCTACGACCTGAACAAGGCCGCCGAACTCGAGTACGGCACGCTGCCCGCGCTCCAGAAAGAGCTCGAAGCCGAGGAGACGAACCTCCGCGAGAAGCAGGGCAAGGGCGGCGGGCTCGTGCGCGAGGAGGTGGACGCCGACGAGATCGCGGCGATCGTCTCCCGCTGGACGGGCATCCCGCTCACGCGGCTCCTCGAGGGCGAGCGCGAGAAGCTCCTCCACCTCGACGACCTGCTCCACAAGCGTGTGATCGGCCAGGACGAAGCGGTCCAGGCCGTCGCCGACGCCGTCATCCGCGCGCGGGCCGGCATCAAGGACCCGCGGCGGCCCATCGGATCGTTCATCTTCCTCGGCCCCACGGGCGTCGGCAAGACGGAGCTCGCGCGCACCCTCGCCGAGGCCCTCTTCGACTCGACCGACAACATGATCCGCATCGACATGTCCGAGTACATGGAGCGCCACGCCGTGAGTCGCTTGATCGGCGCGCCGCCCGGGTACGTCGGCTACGACGAGGGCGGCCAGCTCACCGAGGCCGTCCGCAGGAAGCCGTACAGCGTGGTCCTTTTCGACGAGATCGAGAAGGCGCACCCGGACGTCTTCAACGTGCTCCTCCAGATCCTCGACGACGGCCGCGTGACCGACAGCCAGGGCCGCACCGTGGACTTCAAGAACACGGTGATCATTCTGACGTCGAACATCGGCTCGCCGCACCTGCTCGAGGGCGTCACCCGCGACGGCCGCATCCTCGAGTCCGCGCGCGACGCCGTGATGAAGGAGATGCGCGCTCACTTCCGGCCGGAGTTCCTCAACCGGATCGACGACATCGTCCTCTTCAAGCCCCTCACGAAGCCCGAGATCGCGCAGATCGTGGACCTGCTCCTCGTGGACCTGCGCAAGCGCCTCGTCGAGCGCCGGATCACCGTCGAGCTCTCCGCGAAGGCCCGCGAACTCGTCGCCGACGAGGGCTTCGACCCCGTCTACGGCGCCCGCCCGCTGAAGCGCTACCTCCAGCGCGAACTCGAGACCCGAATCGGCCGCGCGCTCGTCTCCGGCGAGATCAAGGACGGCGCCGCGATCGAGGTCGGCGCGCACGAGGGCAAGCTGACGGTCCGCACGAGGAACCCGGAGCCGACGGCCGTGTGACGTAGGCGACGGCGCGAGCTCACGGGGGGCGCGTCCGTCGCGCCGCCGATGGATGGAGATACCATCGAGTCCATGGACGCCTCGACCGTCTCAATCCCGCGGTTCGCCGTGACGTGCTTCCTCGTCACAGGCGTGCCGTTCGGCCTCCTGACGGGCGCGCTCACAGGTTTCGCAACCTACGGAGTGCTGGGAAGCCCAGCCGTCGGCGCCAGTGTTGGCGCGGCGACCGCCGTCTTGGCCGGGGCGACGTTTGGCATCGCGATGACAGCCATCCTCGGAGTGATGCACCGGGCCGGCGCGCGATTGCCATCGGGCGCGCTCGCCGACGTGCATCAGTCAGATGCGTTCAACGTGCAGGGCGACCTCGCCGCCACCACGGAGGCCGCCGTTCAGGCGCTGGCGCAGCTGGGTGTCACGCCAGCGCGAGAGGTCTCGGGTGACGTGCTCGTCCTTTGGGGACGAACTTCGACGTCGTGGAAGTCTTGGGGTGAGATCGTCCGAATCGAACTCGGACCACCGCTCGATGGCGTGGTCCCCGTCCATGTGACGAGCCGCCCGACCTGGCGGACGACCATCGCCGACTACGGGAAGAACCTCGCGAACGTCGCCGCGATCCGAGGCGCGATGGGCGCGGATCAACCCGCCCGCACGTAGCCCCGCATCAGCACAGCCGTCGGCGTATGCTCTCGACCCCCGCCGCCCGCCTCGTCGGCGCGTCGAGACCTCCAGCCAGTGACACGGAGTTGCCGCTTGGTACCGGATTGACGCTCGTCACCCCCGGAGACAGGGTTCAGTTTGGCAGTTCTCCGTCACGTATCGCCCCCTCGACATCGCCGTAGCGGACCCCGGATGTCACTTTCGGCCGTCGCGGAACGACCCATGGGATCATGGCACGCACAGCACGGTCCTGGGACCCCGGGTGGATCCACCACGTGGACGCGCGCGCGCACTGCGGGGCGCCGATCTTCGCGACCGACGAGGGTCGCGCGTTCGTCGTCGCGCGCGCGGCCCGGGTGTTCGCCGAGGTGGGGATCGTCTGCCTCGGGTGGGCGGTGCTCGTCAACCACTGCCACCTGCTTCTGCGGTGCCCGGCGTCCCCGGGGGCTACGACAAACGAACCGACGGCGCGTCGTGCATCGCATTCGCAGCGACTTGACGTCACAACGTTTTGACCCCATACTGACGGCATGCAGTCCACAAGGCGTGCCACCGTGTACCTCGAGCCCGCGCTTCACCGAGCGCTGCGCCTCAAGGCCGCCGAGACGGATCGTTCGATCTCGGACCTCGTCAATGACGCCGTGCGCGAGACGCTCGGCGAGGACGTGGAAGACCTCGAAGCGATCGAAGCTCGCAAGGACGAGCCGACCCGATCGTTCGAGTCCTTCGTCAAGGACATGAAGCGACGTGGCAAGCTATAGCGTCCTCGTCAAGCGGTCGGCCGAGAAGGAGATCGCTCGGTTGCCCGAAGGCGTCCGCCGCCGCGTCGTAGAGCGTGTCCTGGGCCTGACGGACGTCCCGCGACCGGACGTCTCGCGACTGGACGGCAGCGAGAAACTGACGAGCGACGACAAGTACCGGATTCGGCAGGGCGACAGGCGTGTGGTCTACACCATCGACGACGATGCTCGGACGGTGACCGTCGTCCGCGTGGGGCATCGAATGGACGTCCGCCGGTAGTTTGCCCGCAGTCGTACCGGGGATTCGAGTCGCGTCACGTCCAGCGGGCACACCTCTCGGCGAGCGGCTACGGGGACGAACCGAGTTCGGTTCCCGGTTGCTCGGCGTCCGACGAGGCGGCACCGACAGCAGGCGACGGAGCCATTGCCCGGCGGGAAGTTCGTAAGTCCACCACGTCCCTGCGGCTAGCCGTCGCCCGGGAGTGCGCCGCTGCGCCAGCGCGAGAGATGCGACCACCGACTGCACCAGCGCGGGCAGGCGGCCTCGATGTCCGAGGAGAACAGATCGGCAATCTCGCCGCACTCGGGCTCATCGCGCCGCGCGGCGTGAAACGAGACGCCGTGCATCGGTTCCCACGGCCGCCACGGCAACTCGATCCACGACGACCGCCGACCGCGCAGATCGTCCCGCTCGGGCGGATGCCAGGACACGGTGCTCGAATCGACGACAACGCCAGCGGGGCCGAGGTTCGCGAGGACGGCCTCGAGCAGGTCGCGGCGATGCGCCCGAAGGTGGAAACCGCCCTCGGAGGGGCAAACGACCTCAACGTAGAGGTCCCAGTCGGGTTCGAACTCCCGCTCCCACGCGGCGACACCGAGCGGCGTCAGGCCGACGACGGTGTCCACCAGTTCCAACTCGTCACACCGCCAGCACAGGGACAGCGAAATCGCGGTGCGGATGCGGGACCACGACGGATCGAACGCTTTGTCGTCTTGACGGAACTCCACCCACTCGCGATCGCGCAGGGCGATGAACGCGTCGGTCGGCACGTCGATCGACATGTCCTCCCAGGGCGCAGAGCGGTTGAGCGCCTCCCCGACGTGGCACGGACAGAAGAGCGCCAGCGGGACCCCGTCGTGCATGAACAACTCGTCCAGTATCCAGAGTTCGTTCTCGTCGGGCGCCGACGGGCTCCGAGCCCGCGACCGCCGCTTCCGTCCCACCCTGATCTCGGACTCCGCGCCGTAGCATCTCACGTTGAACATGACTGCGATCATCGACGTCCCGGTCTTCGGCACTGGCCGCGGGCGCATCGCGTCGGAACGAACCATAGCGCTTTCGGGGACGGAGAGAACAGGATCCGGCAGTCGCAGCGACGTTTCCGTCGGGGTAGGCCCAAGCCGGTGCAAGAGCCGCCCGGTAGGGATCGCGCTCGGATACCCGGAGCCGGCGACCGTGTAATCCGCGCGTACTCACGCGGCCGCCGAGCCGTCGTCGTTCGACGCCACGCACCCGCCCACGGGGCTCCGCATCCGCGCGCTCACCGAGCGTCCGCCGGTCGCGCCGCAGTTCGTGCTCGATGCAGCCACGCACGCGGAGATCCTCCGCGAGCTCGCGGGCGACATCGCACGGACGGAGCGGCGGCTCGTGGCGAGTCACGAGCGGTCGCTGTACGTCTGACGGGGCGGACGTTTGCGCTGGGCCGAGCCCCTGCGGCTCAGGCCTTCGCGGCGGCGGTGCGGCGGCTGCGGCGGAACGACATCGCGCCGAGTCCGGCGGCGCCCAGGCCGAAGATCGCGTAGTGCCTGGGCGCGCGATGCTGCGAGTCCACGTCCCCGTCGCGCCCGTGATCCACGTCGTCACGGCGACGAAGCGCTGCGTCCCGGCGGTCACGGACCTGGAGATGATCGACAGCCCGCCCGGAGCGACACCGTCGTCGTCGGTCTCGAGTGCGTTGGCCAGCGGCGATCCCGCGTTGAACGAGTGCAGATAGAGCACGATGAAGGTGTCGGCCGCGAGTCCGCCATCTCCACCCGCAGTCAGGTTGGCGGCTGTCGTCTGGATCGTGTACGCCCCGGTCACGTCCACGAGGAACGGGACCCGCCCGGATCACTCACCAAGCTCCGCGCGGGAGCGGCGTTCGACGTAGGAACGGATTGCGATGCACGCCGATGCGAGGTTCGTTCGCTCGACAACGCACCTCCCTGGACGAGAACCGCGGAGCCGACCGCAAGCTGGGGCCCGCAGCGTCGGCTTCGTCACGTCGCGCAAGGGGTCCGACGCAGCGTACGGCCGGCGGGTGCGTCCGTGCGCGGAGCCTCGTGCGTGATCCGGGTTGGCAACTCGCATGACCGGACCCGGGTGGACGTCGCGACTCCCTCCTACTGCACAGGCAGAAGCGTGCCGCCGCCGGTCGGCCCCGTGGCAGAATGCTGCGCTGTCCCGCGCGGCGTGCGCGGTGCTGGAACATGGAAGCGGGCGGACGTGACTGGACGAGATCCGTACGAAGTTCTCGGCGTGGGGCGTGAGGCGTCGGACGAAGCGATCCGCGACGCCTACTTCCGGTTGGTGCGCGTGCATTCCCCGGAAGACTCTCCAGAGCGGTTTCAGGCGATCTCGGACGCGTACGCAGTCCTCTCGGACGCCGAGCAGCGGAAGTCGCTCGACGACTCGCTCGGCTTCCCGGCGGACGTGGTTGACGCCCTGCGGCAGGCGGAGGCGCTTCGCGAAAGCGATCCGGACCGTGCCGTTGCGGTCGTCACTGCGCTGCTCCGCGCCCCGCGACCGCCGGCAGTGCGCTGGGTGATCGCGGTCTTCTGTCTCGGCGTGAATCGTCCGGCAGTTGCCATCCCGATGCTCGAGGCGCTGGTCCAGTTCGACCCCGCCTCGGCGGACTACGAGCACGCGCTCGGCGACGCGCTCCTCCGGGCCGGACGCCGGGACGCTGCGGAGCGTCACCTGCGCGCGGCGGTGGCGCTCGACCCGGAACGACGCGGCGCCTACCTGTCGATCTGCGAGATCCAGGAGAGCGCCGGAGCGATCGATCTCGCGCTGCGCACGCTCCGCGAGGCGCTCTCGACCGGTCGCGGGGGCGGCGCGAGGGTCGGGCTCGCCGACCTCGGCGTGCTCCTCCAGATGTTCACGGTGCTGGTGAATGCGGGCCGCCACCACGAGCTCGAGCGCGTACTCGTCGCCGTGCGGCACACAGTTCCGGACGGGGACGGTGACGCCGCGCGACACGTTGCGCTGCGCCTTGCTTCGCTGAGCGACCGATTTGCCGACGCGCGGCGGTTTCACCCCGCGCACCTGCTGATGGCCGAGGCGGACACGATCGCGCCGCATCCGGAAATGCACGCCCGCGCGGCGCTGCTCGCGACGTACGCCGCTGCGCAACGGCAGGCCGACGACGCCGCGCGCGACGCGGGCGTCCCCGTCTGGATCAAGTCGATCCTCGCCGCGCACTTCGCCGCGGCGATGGCGACCGATGCGTTCGACCAGATGACGGCTCGCGTCGCCGACGGCATGTCGCGAAGCCTCCCGAAGGCAGACGCGGAGTGGGCTGCGTTCGAGCGACGATACGCGTCCGCGGCGGCTCACGTCTCGGAGACGCGTACGGCTGCGCGCAGCGCGGCGGTGTTGCGGGTGCGCAGACTGTCGCGGGGCCGGACGCCGCGCACGGAGTCGCAGCCGGTGAGCCCGATGCTCCGGAGCCTGGGCTTCACAGCCTGCGCGCTCGTGTGGATGCTCGTGCGGACGAGCTGCCGCGATCGCGATCCGCCGCCTCCCGATGCGTGGCGGACGCTCCTGCCGCCCACGCCGCATCGGACTCTCTCTGAGGACGAACTGAACGAGGCGATGCGGGCGGCCGAGATTCTCAGGGCCGCGTCGTCCCGGCAGGGCCGCCCACTGACGGTGGACGAGATGGTGGACGCGTTGCGCGCGAGCCGGGACGCGCCGAAACCCGTGGTGATCGACGAGCCGATCCGGCTCGACGATCTCGCGCCGCGCGAGGGAAGCACGCCCCGCTGAACCCGCCCTCGCTTCGGGCGGCGCAAGGAGACATGTTGGCCATGGGACATCGCGTCGGAATCGACCTCGGCACCACGAACTCCGTGATCGCGTACACGGAGGCCGGGCGGCAGCGCTGCGCGAACGTGGACCGCAACGAGTTCGGGAGTGCCGTGCTCCCCTCGTGCGTCGGCCTCCTCGCGAACGGCGAGCACGCGGTCGGCGCGAAGGCGCGCCGCTGCCTCGTCCATGTCTCGGAGTTCAAGCGCGGGATGGGCACGGAGGCGGCGTTTGCGCTGGGCGATGCGCTGCTCTCCCCGGTTGAACTCAGCGCGATCGTGCTGCGTCACCTGCGGGAGGGGTTCGAGTCGTCCGTGGGGCCGATTGACGGCGCCGTCATCACTGTGCCGGCGATGTTCGACGAGCGGCAACGGCGCGAGACCGTCGAGGCGGGGCGCCTCGCCGGACTGAACGTGCTGCGCGTGATCAACGAGCCGAGCGCGGCGGCGATCGCGTACTCGCTGTCGCCCGACCCGCCGACGCAGAACACCGTGGTGATCGATTGGGGCGGCGGCACGTTCGACGTGTCGCTCCTCGACTGCGCGCACGACGTGCTCGACGTGAAGGCGAACGACGGCGACATGCGCCTCGGCGGGCGCGACGTGGACCAGGTGCTCGTGGACGCGATGCGCCGCCGCCTTCGCGATGCGGGCGCCGACATCGGCGACGCGCCGGAGGACGCCATCCAGCTCGCGCTGCTCGCCGAGGAGGTGAAGATCCGACTGGGCGAGGCGGAAGTCTGGGCGGGCCAGATCGTCCTGCCGCGCGCGAACCGGGTCGTGGACTTCAGGATGACGCGCAGTGAACTCGACCGGGCGATCGCGCCGCTGCTCGACCGGGCGATGGAGGTCGTGCTGCGTCTGCTTTCTCGCAACCCGGGGCGCCCACTCCGTCCGGTCGACGTGCGCGACGTGATCCTCGTGGGCGGGTCCTGCCGACTCGGCGCGTTCCAGCGGCGTATCGAGGCCATGTTCGGCCGCCCGGGGCGGTTCTCCATCGATCCGCTGGAAGTCGTCGCGCTCGGCGCGGCCTATCAGGCGAACCACGCCGGGTCCGCGGCGGACGCGAAACTGCTCACGATCCACAGCCTCACGAAGAACCTTGGCATCTGCTACATGGGGCGCGACGGCGCGGGCGTGCTGCGCAGCGACCTCTTCTCGTGCATTCTGAAGGCCGGCACGCGCATCCCTGCGAAGCGTACGGAGACGTTCTCCACCGTAGACGACGACCAGGAAGTCGTCTCGATCCGCATCTTCGAGCTGGACGCGCTGCGAGAGCGCATCGAGGGCAAGCCGTTCGACGTGCAGGACATCCGCGGGTTCCCGCGCGGCGCGGCCGGGTCGTTCCAGATCCACGTGACGTTCGAGTACACGGTGGACCAGCGGCTGAACGTGACGGTCGAGGTGCCGGGGCACGGTCTCCGCCGTCGATGGACGCCGAAGTTCGAGCGCGAGCTCGCGGGCCGTCGTGAGGGCTCCCAGTCGCGGGTGGACCGCGTCTTCGGCGACGCGTGCGCGAGCTTCCGCCCCGTGGCCGAGCGCGCCGCGGCGGCGCTCGCCGGGCGCGCGGATGCGCCGCGCAGCACCGAGGCACTGGAGGCACTGCGGGCCGCGATCGAATCGTCTGATCCCCAAGCCGCGAGTCGCGCAAAGAACGAGCTCCTGGTTGCGCTGTTCGATGAGGGAGTCACGCTCGGCGGCGCCTGAGCGGAAGTCGCTTGTGCGCTGCGAACTCGCGCGGTCCAGTAAGTCGTCAGCCCTCTTCGCGATTGCGGCCGCGGGCTCCATTCGGCGCGACGCCGAGCGCTCGACACGGCACGATCGCGCGTCGGAGATCCGCCCTCCGCGATTCTCAATTCGGTTGCCTGTGATGTACTTCGACGGCGGACCCGGCAGCGACCCGTAGCGTCGCACGTGTGACACGCCACGACGGTTCTCGCGACCTTTGGAACAACAGCGAGCGATTCGCTCCCCGGCAGTTCGATCCGGGGATGGGCCGACAGGTGGACCCTTCGTCGTCCAGGTCGGGCGACCGGAACTGGCTGCTGACGGTCGGCAAGCTCGCGCTAGTCGTCGCCGCCGGAATGGCCGCGTGGCACTTCGGCAAGCCGTACGTGCAGAGGTTCCGGTCGAGCACGGACATCGAACAGTGCGCCATCTCCGCGCTGCGCCACCTGCCCGCGAATGTCAAGACCGAGCAGGAACTCCGCGACGCGGTCGTCCACGAGATCGGCGACGCGCTTACGTCGCACCCGTCGGCCGCGGCCCGCTGGTACGTGTGCTTTGGGCCCCGCGGCGACGCCGTGCGCGTGCTCCGCGACGACGCCTTCAGCAAGAGCGAGCGGGCGTTCGTCGAGCGCATCATCGACGAAGGACGCCTCCGCCTCGACACAGCGGGCGTGCGGCAGAACGTCTTCCTCTACCCGCTCGGAGCGTCGTACTCGACGGTCTCCGTGGACGGCATCCCGTGGTGCGTGGTGGTGGGGTGGTCCGAGAAGAAGTGAGCGCGTGGACAGCCGCCGTCACTCAGCCAGACGAAGGTCCACGCAGGCCTCGCCGCCGCCGGCTTCCGCACTCGCCGTCGCGGTCCCGTGCGCGGCCGTCGCGCGCACCGTGACCGAGGCGACCGGCACGCCGGGCACGCGGTACGTCCCGCGTCGCGACGTCGTCGTCCGCGTCGCGAAGCCCTCGTCGGACGTGACTACGACCGTGGCAGGCGCGTTCAACGCAGAGCCGTCGGCGTTCGTGACGCGGCCCGACAACGGTCGGCCGAACTGCCACGCGCCCTGCGGCACCTGAAGGACTCCACGCGGGTAGACGTCGTGCAGCAGCGCCCAGCGGCCGTCCGCGAACGGGCCGACCTGCACACTCACGCGCTCCGGGAGCGATGCCCCGTCGGCGCCGACGTCGAATGAGATGACGCAGGTACTTGCAGCGCCGGCACGCGAGACTGACGCCGACGCGACGTCGCGTCCCTCGGCGCGGAGCGTCACGGCCGGGCCGCCGTCCCAAACCTGCGGCTCGGCGATCTCCTCGGTCGGACGATCCAGCCAGTCGAACCGGTGCCCCGCGTGCGGCAGCGCCACGCCGAATCGCCCCGGATCGTCCCAGACGAGACGAACATCCTGCGACCCCGCGGGGACCTCGACGCGTGCGACGACGCGCGGCCCTTCGACGAGGCGCAGTTCCGCGACGTCACCCGCGGCCATGGCTGAGACAACGAACGTCCCGTCGTCGTCGGCGTCCGTGGGGTGATCCGGCGCGTCGGCGCGCCGTCGATCGACGACGATGTGCGCGCTTCCGAGTGGACGGCCCGCGGCGTCCACCACGACGCCCCTGATTGGCTGGTTCTCGGCGAGTTGCAGCGTCGTGTCGCAGGCGACCCAACGCTCCACTACAGTCTGCGCGTGGTCGAGGGTCGCTGCGTGAAGCGTCGTGGCCGCCCCGGGGTGCAGCCCGCTCAGGCGTGCGTTGCCGCGGTGGTCGGTCTGCGCGCGGACGGTTTGCGCGTCGTCCACGCACCAGACGCGCGCGCCCATGAGCGGAACCCCCGCTGCGTCGGTCACGGTCACCGTGGCGTTGACGAGGAGACCGAGGCGAGCGACGACATCTGCGCCCCCGCAGTCCACCTCAAGGTGCGTCACGCCCGCGAGTGGCGCCGCGGCGCTGACCCGCAAACTCCCGGCCCCGGCGGGAAGTCCCCAGAACGAGAACCGGCCGTGACGGTCGGTCCACTGGGACTCGGTCCACGGTCGCATGCTCGCAGCGTCGAAGCCGCTCGGTGCCGGGGCGGCGAGGGTGACGAGCGTCAACGGCGCCGGCTCTCCGTCCGGTCCGACGACGTGGCCGTTCAGCGACACGCCGGGCGGCAGGCAGACTTCCGTGACGGCGTTCGTGGTCCCCCCGACGTCCACGAGCAGGGGACCATACGGCAGCGGTCGCCCGTCCGCCGACTCTGGCTTGGAGATGACGAACGCCGGAGTCCAGCCCTCGTCGGACGGTTCGACGCGGACCGCGAGCCACCCGCCCCGGATGGCGACGCGCGAGCCCGCGCGTCCGTCCGGCGCGAGCCCGCGGCGGACGAAGGTCGCCTTCGCGCGATCCACACGCCCGCCGTCCCAGCCGACGACGTGGATGAGGCGGACCGGATTCGCATCCGGTTCCGGCGGCGGCGCGAGCGTCACGGCCAGGTCGAGCGGCGCTCCATCGGCGTCCACGCGTCCGCGCCAGACGCGCCCCTCGTGGGCGACTGCCGCCTGAACCGTCGAGTACATGGGCACGACGTCGAGCCCGAACGTTCCGTCGGCGGCGGTGCGGGTTGCGGTGTCTGAGTCGTCGAGATCGCCCAGAGTGACGAGTGCGTCGGCGACGGGCGAACCGTCCGGCATTCGGACGACGCCCTGCACGTCCGACCTGCGCCGCGTTCCTCGGTCGCGGTCCGCGGATTCCGCGCTCTCCGCCGCGCCGGTCGCACCGGCGGCGGACGCGCCCGCACGTCGGCGGTCCGGCCTCGGTTTGCGCGAGCGCGAACCTGCGGCCGTTCCGACGGTCGGGAGGCCGTCGTGCGCGGCGCCTGCGGTCGGCGTCGCGACGTCGTTCGCACGGGGGGCGCGGCCGCTCGTCTGCGAGAGCGTCACGACCGCCGCCAGAAGCAGCAGGAGGCACACGACCG
The DNA here is from genome assembly GCA_021414065.1 of Planctomycetota bacterium. Lineage (GTDB taxonomy): Bacteria > Planctomycetota > JAJSAM01 > JAJSAM01 > JAJVHW01 > JAIOPE01. The sequence continues at coordinate 250 of JAIOPE010000098.1, read as the reverse complement.
CAGTGCGACGGATGCGGGACATCGGGTGCGATGCTACGCCGATTCGTGTCCAGCGTGGGTCACGGCGCCGATGAATCGCGCACTCGTGCACCCCGCGCGCGAGCGTTAACCCGGATGAGGCCTCTCCACGTCGCTCAGGTGCCTGTCGGAGGGTCAAGCTAACATAGACCTAACACGGAGGTCTAGATGTTGGCTGACCAGATCCCTCTCATGCGCGATGACACCATGCCGAAGACGCTGATCGCGTTCA
>JAIOPE010000054.1 GCA_021414065.1 Planctomycetota bacterium | reverse complement strand
GCGGGATTGGACCGCCGAATCCGCCCACCGAAGGCGTCGGAAACCACGCGCGCAGGTCTCCGAGACCGCGAATGCCCGCTCGCGAGACCCGCCGACGTCCGGCGAATGCGAGATCGACACCGGTCGTGAGAGAAGCGGGCTCAGGTCGCCGCGTATCCGGCCGCCCGTGACGTCCACGACGTCGTCGCCGGCACCCATGAAGGCACGGATCGAACGCACGCCCGTCGTCGTGGCCGAGGCGGTGAGGTTCACCGTCGTGCCGTTCAGTCCGGTCACGATGAACGAGTTCATGCCATTCGGCGTGATCGAGATCTGGTTGTCACCGGAGTCGCCTGTGATGTTCAGAACGCCCGTGGCGAGCACGGAAACGGTGACGTTCCCGCCTGCGGCGAATGCTGCAGGCGCGAGAGTCAGGGCGAGGATGCCACCGAGGACGGCGGCGAGGATGCGAGTCGGCTTCATGTTCTGTCTCCGTGGTAGGGGCTGCGTGCGACTGAACGGGCGGCGGGACGCGTGCGATGGCCGGATTCCGCCGGGTGTGGACACGCATCGGCGGGGTCGGCGCGGCGCCGGCCACACCGGGCCTGCGCCCCGTGTCGGGACGTGCGCCAGCAACCCAATGCGTCGCGCATCCGAAAGAGGCACGGAATCCGGATGTCACTTTCGGGGGGTCCCAAACGACTGATGGGGTGGAGACCCCATGCAACTCAGACGACGTTTCCTCTTGGCCCTGCTCGCGGCAGCGCTCGCTGCCGGCGCCGTGTTGGCCCTGTCTCGTCCCAAGGCGGACCCGCTGCGGCGCGCTGTCCGCGAAGCGATCGCCCGGATGCACTCCGGCGAGATCGAGCGAGCAGTCCACGCCGCAGACCTGGCGTTCAGAGCGTCCGACGGGATCGACGGCACCGCCGAGCTCTCGTCGCTCGCCCGCGCGCTGGCCGGAGACCTCCCAACTGCGCTCGCGCGCATCGAGTCAGCCGCACGCCGGGACACGGGCGACGCCGAGTCGGCGCTCGCGGCGGGTCTCCTCGCGCGCTGCATCAGTCGCACGGCACGCAATGGCCCGGAGCTTCGGCGCTGCGCACGGGAGTGGTTCGACGAAGCCGTGCGCCGCGTGGACGCTGCTCCTGATTCGGGTCGAGCCCCGGGCGGAAAGGCGTTCGCCGCGACCGCGGTGGCCGTGGCCGCGCGACTCGCCGAGGGGGACGCGAGCGACGCGAAGCGCCGTCTCGTTGCGATGCGCGCGGCACCTCCGGCAGAGGCGGCACAGGCGGCGATCCTCGGCGCAGCGGCGGATGCCGCCCTTGGCGACTTCAACGCCGCGGCGGCGACGCTGAAGGCGGCCGCGGCCGCCGCGCCGTCCGAGCGCCTTTCATCCGCGCTCGCTCGCATCCAGTCGTGGCGAGTGGCATCGGGTGAACCGCCGCTGGTCACCGGGCTGCGCGCGTGGGCCGAAGGCGACGCTCGCGCCACCGCGGTGAGTCTGGAGCGCTGGATCGCCCAGCACCCGGCGGATCCCGTCGCGCTTTGCGTTCTCGCGACGGCCCTGGCTCGGCTGGACGACGGCCCGAGTGTCGTGCGTTGTGCCGAGTTGCTGCGCGCCGCAGCGCCGCACGGCCCGGCGGAGCCGTACTTCCTCGGATGCCACCTGCTCGCCTCCGGACGAGCGGACGACTCCGCCTGGATGCTCACCCTCGCCAGCCAGCGCGCCCCCGGCGACGAGCATGTGTTGCGCGCGCTCGCTGCGTCCCACATCGAGCGCAATCAACCGCTCGATGCCGCCCGCGCGTGTCGCGAGTGGCTCGCCCGCTGCGGGCCGGATCAACCGACAGCCGTCGCCGCGTACTTCCTTGCGGTGAGTCTCGAAGCTACGGGGGACGACGTCGGCGCGGAGTCCGCGCTCCGACGCGTGCTGACGGCGGCGCCGACCGATGCCGCCGCAGTGGACCGTCTCGCGGACCTGCTCGTCCGGACCGGCCGCGCGCCGGAAGCCGCGTCGTTGATGCAGACGGCCGTGGACTCGACGCCCGGCTCCTCGCAACTGCGCGTGCGCCTCGCCGTGACGCTCCTGGCGATCGACCGCCGCGACGACGCGGAGCGACTTCTGCGCGAGGTCGCACGCGACGACCCGGGCTGCGCGAGCGCCCACTCGCATCTCGGCCGCATGCTCGCTGCGCGGTGCGGAGCCCGAGACGGCGACCGCGCCGACGCTGCGATTGCGCTGGAGGCCACAGCGGCCTTCGAGACGGCGGTGCGACTCGATCCCGACGCAATCGACGCGCGACTCGGGCTGATCGGACTCGCCCGCACCGCGGGCGGCGGACCGGATGCAATTCGCGTCCACCGCGCGACGCTCCGCGAGGAGTCGGCGCGTCGGCCGTCGGCGGCGCTCTCGTTCGCGCTCGGCGCCGCTGCGGAGATCGCGGGCGATTTCGACGACGCGGAGGTGTGGTCCCGCGACGCCCTGCGGCGCGAGCCCCGCCTCGGCATCGCATCGAACAACCTCGCGTGGCTCCTCGCGGTCCGCCGACGCAGCCCGGCGGAAGCCCTTCCGTTCGCCGACGACGCCGTCCGGCGACTTCCCCGGTCGCCGCAGGCGCTCGACACGCGCGGGTGGATTCGCTACCTCCTGCGCGACTACGACGGCGCCCAGGCCGACATCGCCCGCGCACGTGCCGCGCTTCCGCGCGACGCCGACGTCGCGATCCGCCACGCTCGCTCCCTGCTTGCACTCGGACGCACAGACGCCGCGCGCGCGGCGCTCAGCGCAGCACTCAGCGTCGCCCCACGACTCCGCCGCGATCCGCTCGTCCGAGGCATCGCGAGGAGCGCACACTTGGAGATGGACCGATGACACACCTTCGACGCCTCACCACCGCTCTGGCGGCGCTTCTCGCCTGTGCCTTCGTGCCGCGGGCCGACGCCGGCTCCTACGTCGTCTTCCAGGACGACGCAACAGGCTTCAACGCCGCGCTCGCCGGCGGGGCGACAACCACGATCATCGACACCGGCGGCGCACTTGCACCGGACCCTTCCGCCGGCGTGACGGCCTCGGTTGCGCGCAGCGGAACTCCCGCCGGCGGGGCCTTCGCGTTCCGCGTGTACGACGTGAACTTCTCGAACGCACCGACCGGCACGATCACGCCCGGCTTGGCGGGCGGCGACGTCGCGAGCACGAGCACGCTCACGGTCGAACTCCCAGCGTCGCAGGGCACGGCCACCGGCGCCGGCACGTTCGGGTACGACTCCGCCGGGGCGTCCGACAGCACCGCGTCGCGCAACGCCCTGCTCGTGGACTTCACGACCACGCCGGGGAACCTCGGCATCGGCCACTTCGCGCTCGACCTGATCGACTTCGAAGCCGCTGCGGCAGGCACGCCGGGCCTGCTCCGTCTCTACGACGGCGGCACGCTCGTGTTCTCGCACGCGTTCAGTTTCGCGGGCCCGAACGCAGGCAACAACGAGGTCCACTTCCTCGGTGTGGTGGCCGTCGGCGACGCGTCGTTCTTCGATCAGGTCGTCCTGGTGGTCGGTGACGACACGCCCGGCGGCAGCGGGAACTCGGAGTCGTGGGCCGCCGACCGCTTCCAGTTCGGCGTCACGCACAACCCCGAGCCCGGGGCGATCGCTCTGTTCACGCTGGGACTCGCAGGGCTCGGCGCTGTCGTGAGGCGCCGACGACGGGCGGCGGCGAACCGGGGAGTTGGGGCGGGCGGCGTAAGTCCGAACCCCACGGACTCGTCGCCACACATCCGGAAGGGGACGTACGCTCACGCGCAATGACGCCCCCCTCCGACCCCACCGCCGATCTGGAGTCGCTCCGTCGGATGACGTCCGACGTCGCCGCGTGGCTCGACCGCGCCGCGGCCGACGCGCAAGCGGGCGGGCTCGACCGCCTCGCACGGGTGAACCCAGGTGTCTCGCAGTGGTCGCCTCGCCAGCAGATCGACCACGCCGCGCTCGCGACGCTGTCGATCTGCCGCGCCGTCGACGCGATTCTGACTCGGGCGCCCGGGTGCGTCGGGCCGGGCGCGCAGCAGCCGAACCTGCAGATGATCCTGGCGACCGGGTTCATCCCGCGCGGGCGTGCCGACGCACCGGAGAAAATGAAGCCCCCGCCCGACGTGACTCACGCGGCGACGCGTGCGCATCTCGACGCGCTCGCGGAGGCTCTCGGCGCGTTGTCGCCGCGACTCGTCGGTGCACGCATCGGCAGCGGTGACGGCGGAGGTGCAGCGAGGTTTCCCCACTTCGCGCTCGGCCCCATGAGCACTGCCGAGTGGCTGCGGTTCGCGTGCATCCACTTCGATCACCACGTCGCGCTCGCGCACGACGCCGCAGACGCCTGAAACGAAGCGGGGCGGCCCGTTCGGAACGGACCGCCCCACCGCTCGCACCGAACGTGCGAACTACTCCTCGGACGAAGCCGCCGCCTTGTTCGCGGAGCGCTCTTCACGGCGGCGCTCGTCGTGGTTCAGCGTGCGCTTGCGGATGCGGATGGTCTGGGGCGTGACCTCGACGAGTTCGTCGGCCTCAATGAACTCGAGCGCCTCTTCGAGCGTGAAGTCGCGGGGCGGCGTGAGGATGACGTTGTCGTCGGAACCCGCCGCGCGGATGTTCGTCAGCTTCTTGCCCTTGCAGGGATTGACGACGAGATCGTTGTCGCGGCTGTGGAGCCCGCAGATCATCCCGGCGTACACCTTGCGGCCCGCGGGCCAGAAGAGCTGCCCGCGCTCCTGGAGCGTGTTGAGCGAGAAGGCGACCGTTTCGCCGTCCTCGAGCACGATCAGCACGCCGTTCTGACGGCGGCGGCGCTTTTCCTGCTCCGGGCCGAAGTGGCTGAACTGGTGGTAGATCGTTCCGGTGCCGCGCGTGTCGGTGAGGAACTCCGAGCGGTAGCCGATGAGGCCGCGCGACGGGATCGTCCACTCGAGACGGGCCTGCTTCTGCTCGTCCACCTTGAGCGACAGCAACTCGCCGCCGCGCTGCGACAGCTTCTGGATCACGACACCGGTGGATGTCTCGGGGCAGAGGATGACGACCTGCTCGAACGGCTCGTTCACGACGCCGTCGATCGTCTTCTCGATGACCTGCGGCTGGCTCACGCCGAGCTCGTAGCCCTCGCGGCGCATGGACTCGATCAGCACCGAGAGGTGCAGCGTGCCGCGGCCCGAGACGATGAAGCTCTCGCGGCCCGGACCCGGTTCGATCCGGAGGCCCACGTTCGCGATCGCCTCGCGCTCCAGCCGCTCGCGGATCTGGCGCGACGTGACGAACTTGCCTTCCTTGCCCGCGAACGGGCTCGAGTTCGGCAGGAACGTCATCGAGAGCGTGGGCTCGTCCACGGCGATGCCCGGGAGCGCGACGGGGAGTTCGACGGCGCAGATCGTGTCACCGACCGTCGCGGAACCGGCGCCCGACAGCGCGACGATGTCGCCCGCCTGGGCCGACTCGCAGTCCACGCGTTCGAGGCCGTGGAAGGTCTGGAGCTTCGTCACCTTGAACGGCTCGCGCGTGCCGTCGAGCTTGCACACGACCGCGTTCATGTTGCGACGGATCGTGCCGTGCTGGATGCGCCCGATGCAGATGCGTCCGAGGAAAGCCGAGTAGCCGAGCGTCGAGACCTGGAACTGCAGCGGCGCGTCCACGTCCACGGCCGGCGCCGGCGTGTGCTCGACGATCATGTCGAACAGCGGCGACAGGTCCTTCGACGTGTGCTCCATCTCGCGCACGGCCCAGCCCTCGCGGGCGACGGCGTAGCAGTGCGGGAAATCGAGCTGCTCGCTGGTCGCTTCGAGGGCGACGAACAGGTCGAACACCTCGTTCAGGACCTCGTGCGCACGGGCGTCCTTGCGGTCGATCTTGTTGATGCAGACGAGCGCCTTCTTGCCGAGTGCGAGCGCCTTTCCGAGGACGAACCGAGTCTGCGGCATCGGCCCCTCGGCCGCGTCCACGAGGAGCAGCACGGCGTCCACCATGTTCAGGACGCGCTCGACCTCGCTGCCGAAGTCGGAGTGGCCCGGGGTGTCCACGATGTTGATGCGCGTCCCGCGCCAGTCCACCGCCGTGTTCTTCGCCAGGATCGTGATGCCGCGCTCGCGCTCCTGGTCGTTGCTGTCCATGACCCGCTCGGCGACGACCTGGTTGTCTCGGAACGTGCCGGACTGGCGGAGGAGGCCGTCCACGAGGGTGGTCTTGCCGTGGTCAACGTGGGCGACGATGGCGATGTTTCTGATCTGCATGGGACGGGGTGCTCGCTTTGACTTCGCTCGACGACTGACGACAACGACTTCGCGCGCACTTCCGGCGAAGCAGTCCATCGAATCGCACAAGCCTCACCTAGCCGCGCGGTGCCGTCCAGTTTGCGCGCCCCGACAGGCTTCCGCTGCACCGCGAGCCGGAGCTCAGCCGTGCCTGTGTCGGTGATGCAGATCCGGCTCGTGGGGATGCGTGTGACGCATCGCTTCGTGCTCGTGTTCGTGGGAGTGGCGGGCCCACGGCGGCAGTCCTGGGTGGACGTGCGCGTGGTGGCCGTCGTCGTGGCTGTGACCGTGGACGTGGACCGTCGCGTCGTGCGCGTGCTCGTGCGTGTGTTTCGACGTCAGAGCCAGCACGACACCGGCCGCCATCACGGCGGCTGCGATGCACTGGACAAACTGCACGGGCTCGCCCAGCGCCACCCAACTGAGCACGGCCCCCGCCACCGGCGCGGTCGCGAACACGAGTTGCGAACGCGTCGCGCCGAGTTCCTGGGCGGCCGACACGTACAGCGCGATCGACGCGCCGTACGACAGCGCACCGACGGCAAGCGCGAGGAACAGCGTCTCGCCCCCCGGGAGCGCCTCGCCGGATGCGAGTCCCAGCGACAGATTGATCGTCCCTGCCACGAGCCCCTTCACGAACGTCGTCTGCGCCGGGGTGAAACGGTCCACGAGCGACGTCAGGTTGTTGTCGATCCCCCATCCGATGCAGGCGAGCCCCACGAGCGCGGCTGCGCCGATGGTGCCGAAGCCCTGCGGCGCCGCGAGAAGCACGCCGCCCGCAACGACCACGGCGAGCGCCGTCCACGTGCGCGGCCCGAGGTGCTCCCGGAAGAACGCCGCCGCCAGAACCGCCGTGGCAACGATCTCGAGTTGCAGCCAGAGCGATACATCTGCGGCGCGGGCGGCACGCAGTCCCAGAAGGAGGGCCACCGGCGCGACGATCCCTCCCGCAATCACCGCGCCGCCCAGTCGGACGAGATTCCTGCGATCGGCGCGCGCGCCGGAGCCGGCGCGCCGCTGAGCCAGCGCGATCGGTGCCACCGCCGCCGCCGCCCCGAGATAGAGCGACCCGGCGAGCGTGACGGGCCCGACGTCACCGAGCAGGTGCTTCGTGGCGGGCGTTGCTGCTCCGAACAGGAGCGCGGCGAGCGAGCAGCGGAAGACGGCCGAGGACTGCACGCGGGACATGGTACGTCACGCGACGGAGACGGCTTGGTTGGCGGCGCGGTCGGCGGCCGGGCAACCGACTGCGTCCGCCCACGACGTCACTCCGCGGGGTGGCCCACCGCGGTGATGTAGAGAACCGCCTGGATCTCCGGAATGCCCAGGACCCGGTTCATCTCGTCGTCGTAGTAGCCGCCGCACCCGGACACGCCCAGGCCCTCGCGGAGCAGCGCCAGATTGAGGCGCTCGCCGATCTGCCCCGCGTCGAGCCCGAGCAGGCGGTACACGTGGTCCCCGAGACGCTCGACGGCGCGCGTCAAGTCCACCGTGTGGATCACCGCCGCGCCCGCGTGGATGAAGATCTCCTGGCCGAGGCCGAGGTGCGCCATCGCCGCGGCGTGACGGCCGCGCGACAGCTCGTTCACGGTCCGCGCCACGGGGTCGTAGGCATACGTTCCGGGCGGCATCCCGACCACGTTCATGGCGACGACGAACGTCTTCAGGATGCCCGGCACGAACAGGGCGCGCACGTCGTCCGGGTATGCGTGGGCCAGGGCCCGGAAGAGCGCTCCGCGCGGCAGTTCCGCGGGACGGAAGGAGCGCGTGCTTCGCCGCTCCGCGATCGTGGTCGTGACGGGCTGGACCGACGTCCAGAGAGTCGGTGCCGAGCCGGCGTCGATCGCCACCGCGCCCTCGGCGACCGGCAGCTTCACACGCTCCGCGTCCTGCACCGACGGCGCGTCGCCGTCGAGGCGGCTCGCGAGGTGAAGCGCGGCGGCCAGCCGGCGGGGCTCGTCCTTGGGCACGCGGTCACCGACCGCCGCGACCGCGCGGTGCCACTCGGTCGTCCCGCCTGCGCGGAGCGGCAGTTCGGGGATCGACGCCGCCTCGTCCGCAGCGACGAGCGGAACGACCGCGAGCGGCCCCTCGTCCGCAGGGTCGATGTCGAGCACGCGCTCGACGAGCTCATCTCGGAAACAGCCGACCGGGAAGGCAACGAATCCCTCCGTGGGCGCGGCTTCCACGAGGTTTCCGAGGACGTGCCCCGTGTCGAGCAACGCACGCCGGTAGCTCCGCTCGCGGTAGCGCCACGCGCTCCGCTGCCACTCGGCCGTGAGCAGCACGACGGCCTGCGCAGTCTGGAATGCCGGGTGATGGAAGCACGCGGTCGCGAGGGCCGTCGTCGCGTCGGTGTCGCGGACGCGCGCCAGGCTGTGGTCGAGGACCTGGTAGTCGTGGACGCCGTCGGCGATCCCCGGCACGCCGTGCGTCGCCACGTAGATCTCGGTCGGGTACATCGCGCCGGCCGACGGCGCGGCGCGGAAGTGCTGCACCGTTCCGACCATCTGCACGATCCGCGTGCAGCCGTTCGTGTTCCACAGAATGCGCCCGAGGCGGCCGAAGTCCATCACCCCGGGGCCCGACGCGTCGTCCTCGGCGCCGAGGAGCCCGCGGCGGACGAGCGGCAGGCCCGCCGTCGGGAGCAGCACGCGCTGCCCCTCGTATCGCTTGAACGGGACCGGCTGCCTGGTCCAGTCCATCGGAATGGCCGCAGCAGCCTCGCGCCGCAGGCTGTCCGTGCTGTACTTCGTCTCTTCGTGGTAGCGCTCAGCGATCGACGACTCAAAGGGGGCGAGTTTCATGGTGTGGCCGACAGGTGACCACCCCGGCGCGACGTCGCGAAGTTCCGGCGTGCGGTCATCGCTCGACAGCGCGGCATCGTCACCTCCCGGGCATCATCCTGAGCAACGCGATCTGCGCGAGCAACGCGACGCACGCGGTCTCGACGCGAAGCGTGCGAGGCCCCATCGACACCGGCGTGAATCCCGCAGCACGTAACGCGTCCACCTCGTACGGCACGAAGCCGCCCTCCGGGCCGACCGCGAGAACGACGCGGTCGTCGGCCGCGACGGAGATCGACGCGAGCGAAACATCCGCACCCGGGTGCGCGACGAGCTTCGTCGCGCCTGCGGCGAACGCAGGCAGTCGGTCCTCGACGAACGGCTTGAACAGCGATTCCACGGTGACCTTCGGCTCCCGCGTGCATCGGGCTTGCATCAGGCCCTCGTGCAACAACGGACGGTACTCCGCCGCGTCGAGGATCGACTGGGTCAGGTACGGCTTCGCCACGCGCCACGAGCGGAACAGGACGAGGCGGTCGATGCCGAGCGCCGTCACTTCCGGGAGCAACTTGCGCAGCGACTTCGCGCGGGGAATCGCGAGGACGAGGTCCGTCCGCGGACGAGGCGGCGGCGCGTCGTCGAACGTGCAGTCGAGCTCCGCCGCGTCGGGCGACGACGCAACGACCGTCGCGCGGCCGAACGGTCCATCGAGGAGTCCAACGCGCAACACGCGCCCCGGCTCCGCGCCGAGCACCTCCGCGACGTGTCTCGCGCGGACGCCGTCGATCCGGAATCGCGCGCCGGCGATGCGGTCCGTCGCCTGGAGCAGGATCAGGTTCACGCGGCGCCGCCCGGCCGGGTCAGAGCGACTCGACGGCGTGCTTCGACGCGGCGAGGCCCGCACCCGTCAGTTCGCGGTGCAGCTTGATCGCCTGGATTTTGTCGCCGGCGTTGCGAAGTCCGAGGACGCGCGCGCGCTCGTCGGCCGTGAGTTCCCGCGGCGGCGCCTCGGGCGCGGCGGGAGTCGCGCCGCGGCGAGCCAGACCCCACGCCGCGAGAAGGAGCAGCACAGCCAGGCAGATCCAGACCGCGAAGTTCATGGGACGACCTCCGTTCCTTAGCCCGGATCATTTGTACCACGCGTGCGCGGCCCCGCACCGCCGTCCTTCCTGCGACCGGCCCGGCTCGCGTAGCTTCTCTGCGTGCCGAAGAACGACGACTTCCAGAAGTGGGCCTCGTCTCGCATCGCTCGCGAGGCCCGCCGCGACGCCGACGCGCCGAACTTCGGCGCGGACTCCCGCGAGGCCCACGCGCTGACGGCGTCCGAGAGGAAGCTCGTCGAGACGTTCCCGACGCGCGGCGTGCCCGGCGCACGTCTTCGCGCCGTGCTCGGCGACCTGCTCGACCGACACGTCGCGAACGGCCGATCGCCGCGGTTCCAGAACCAGCTCTTCTCCGGCGTCGAGGACCCGGCGATGGCCGGCGCGCTTCTCGGCCTCTTCACGAACAACACGATGTCCACGCGCGAGATCGCGCCGCTCCCGACCGAGATGGAGCGCGCCGTGATCGGGTGGATGCTCCGCTCGCTCCCGTGGGACCGCGGCCGCGCCGGCGGATCGGCGACACCCGGCGGCAGCTTCAGCAACTTCCTCGCGGTCTACCTCGCTCGCAAGGCGGCCGAGGCGCGCCACGGGGCCGACGTCATCCCGAAGCTCGCGTACTTCGTTTCGCGCGCCGGCCACTACTCGATCCCGAAGGGCGCCGACTTCGTCGGACTCCCGCGCGGCGCCATGGTGGAAGTCGCGACCGACGAATCCGATCGGATGCGCCCCGACCTGCTCGCGAAGGCGATCGCCGACGCGAGGGGCCGCGGACTCGTCCCGTTCCTCGTCATCGCAACGCTCGGCACGACCGTCGCGGGCGTGCTCGACCCCGTGGAGGAGATCGCGCGCGTCACGTCGGCCGAGAACGTGTGGCTGCACGTGGACGGCGCGTGGGGCTGCTTCGGTCTCCTCGGCCCGGATGCCGCGCGGTTCCGCGCCGGCATGGACCGCGTGGACAGCCTGACGTTCGACGAGCACAAGCACGGCGGCGCGCCCGTGGCGTCGAGCTTCCTCCTCGTCCGCGACCGCACGTCGCTCGAGGAGCTGCGCCCGCCGACCGGCGGCGGCTACCTCTTCCACAAGAAGGAGGCGCCGCACGAGGAGTCCGACCTCGGCCTGACGTCGCTCTCGTGCGGCAAGCCGTTCATCACGCTGTCGTCGTGGCTCGCGTGGAAGTCCCTCGGCGCGGCCGGATGGCGCCGCCGCGTTGCGACGTCGGCGCGGCTGACGAAGCGCTTCCGCGACGCCATCGCCCGCTCGAAGCGCTGGGAGTTAGCCCTCGAGCCCGACACCTGGCTCGTCTGCTTCCGCCCGAAGGTCCCCGCCGTGACCTCCCGCGTCGCCCGCGACGTCGTCTCCCGCGAGCTCCGCCGCCGCATCAACGCCGACGGCCGCTGGATGCTCAACCTCTGCCCCATGCCCGCCGGCTACGTCTTCCGCGCCGTCTTCACGAACCCGCTGATGACGAACGCCCACGTGGACGAGCTCCTGCGGCACCTGGAGACGTGCGCGGGAGCGGACTGAGCGGGGAGCTTGCGTGAAATCAGATAATGCGATAATCTGTTTCACAGCTCGACGAAGACCCAATGTCCCACACGATCACCGTCACTGAAATGGCCCGCCGCTTCGCGGACTACCTCAACCGCGTTGCCTACCGGGGCGAGCACTTCGTGCTCGTCCGGGGGAGCAAGCCGATCGCGGAGCTCCGTCCGCTGCCGTCCGGACGCCGTCTGTCCGACCTGCCGGCAATGCTGGCGAGCCTGCCGCATCTCGCGCCGGGCGACGCCGAACGGTTCGGCGACGACGTTGACATGGCTCGCGGCGAACTCGCGACTACGCCGGTGCGCGACCCATGGCAGTCCTGATCGACTCCAGCATTCTGATCGAGTGCGAGCGGGGACGCCTCGACCTGGCCGCGCAACTGGCCCGACGACCGGACGACGACTTCTTCGTTTCGGTGGTGACGGCGAGCGAGATCCTCCACGGCGTGCACCGAGCCGAGCAACCCGGCGTCCGGGCAAGGCGATCGGCATTCGTCGAAGCGGTCCTTGCCCAGTTCCCGCTGCTCGACGTGAACGTCGCAACCGCTCGCGCCCATGCGCGGCTCTGGGCGGATCTCGCGGCAACCGGCAGCATGATCGGCCCGCACGACCTCTGGCTCGCGGCAACCTGCATCGCGAACGACCTGGCGATCGTCACAGCGAACGTACGTGAGTTCCGCCGCGTCCCGGGACTCGTCGTCGAGGAGTGGCCGATCGCGCGATAGATTCCCGCCGATGCCCACCCACCTCCTCACCGTCGCCGAGTCCACCGACTACACCAAGACGTCCGTCCACGCCGACGTCATGCGCTTCATCGAGGCGCTCGCGCCGCTCACCGACCGAATGCACGTCTCGTCGATGGGCGTGTCGGCCGAGGGCCGCGAGATCCCGGTGCTCGTGTTCTCCGACGACAAGCGCTTCACGCCCGAGGCCGCACACGCCGCGGCGCGGACCGAGGGCCGGCCGGTCGTCATGCTCGTCTGCAACATCCACGCGGGCGAGGTCGAGGGGAAGGAAGCCGCGCTCATGCTCGCGCGGGACATGACGACCGGTTCGCTCGCCCGACTCATGCGCGGCGCGACCGTGGTCGTCGTCCCCCTCTACAACCCCGACGGCAACGACCGCATCGACGTGAAGCACCGCGCGCTCGACCTCGACCGGATGGACGGCCAGGTCGGCCCGGAGGGCGTCGGCACGCGCTACACCGGCGCGGGCATCAACCTGAACCGCGATTACACGAAGCTTGAGGCCGTCGAGTCGCGCCTGCTCATGGCGTGCTACGGCGCGTGGAATCCGCACGTGTTCGTGGACTCGCACACGTCCGACGGCTCCCTCCACGCGTACCTGCTCACGTTCGACACGTCGCACACGGTCCTCTCCGGGCCAAAGGACGTCATCCTCTACACCCGCGACACAATGCTCCCCGCGATCGGCAAGACGCTCGAAGCGCGCACCGGCATGCGCACGTGGTTCTACGGGAACTTCCGCGACAACGCCGACCCGACGAGCGGTTGGGAGACGTATCCCGGCCTCCCCCGCTACGGCAGCCACTACCGCGGACTCACGGGGCGCATCGACATCCTGCTCGAGGCGTACAGCTACGCGCCGTTCAAGGACCGCGTGGCGGTGACGTACGAGATCTTCGTTGAGATCCTCGACTACGCCGCGGCGCACGGCCGGGCCATCGTGGATCTGTGCGAGCGCGCCGCCGCCGACACGATCGCGCGCGGCCTCGACCCGCAGCCCGACGACACCATTGGCGTGAACTACGGCATCGCCACGCGCAACGACGCCGGCGAACTCGTCTTCCAGTACCCCGCCTACGCGCTGATGGACGCCGAGATCGCAAGCTGGGACATGGATACCCTGCGCGCCCGCCGCATCACCGGCGGCACCGTCACGAAGTGGAAGAACGTCTTCTACTGCCGCTTCGTCCCCGAGATCTCCGTCCGCCGCCCGCGCGGCTACGTCGTCCCCGCGTCGCGCACCGACGTCGTGGACCACCTGCGCGCCCACAACATCGAGGTCGAGCGCGCCACGCGACTCGCGGGCAACCGTCGTTGCGAGCAGTACGTCGTCCTCGCGAAGGAGACGACCTTCAGCCCCGACGTGGGCAACAAGCCCCGCGTCGAGACGGTCCTTTGGGTCCACCGCGAGTCCGCCGAGAGCCCCGTCGCTGCCGAGGACTGGATCGTCCCGATGGACCAGCTGCTGGCCCACGTCGCCATCTACCTCCTCGAACCCCAGAGCGACGACGGCCTCGTCCGCTGGGGCTGGTTCGACACCCTCGAGCCCGGCGACGTCTACCCCGTCCGCCGCCTCCCCGGCAGCGCAGGGCTGGCGCCCCCGCCCCGGGCGAAGTTCGAGTAGGCGCGACGTGTCGCGCGCGGCGCCCGGTGTGCGATGATGCGACCGATGGACAATCCGGCGCCACGCCAGCACCTCGCGGATCTCGGCGTCGGACTGTTCCGGCCGGCGCCCTTCGTCCGTCGTCCCGCGGCCGACGAGTACGCCGACCTCGTCGTCGCGCTCGCCACGTCGTCCGACCCGCGGCTCGTCGCGTCGCTGCCATGCCTCTTTGCGCTGCACGACGACGGCGCAGCGGCCGCCGCGACCGCGGCCGCCGCGAGACTCGATCCCGCCGCCGTCGCGCGTCTCGGCCTCGCGTATCGACTCGCTCGGGCGCTCATCGTTTCGCGCGATCCCGATCTCCGCCATGTGCTGGGCCGGTCCCGCCGACTCCCGCCCATCCCGATCGAGCCGACGGACCTTCCGTCGCCCAATGCCGACTTCGGCGAGCGCTGTCTTTCGATCGCGCGCGAGCTCCACGACACCGACCCGGGCGGCAACCCGGTCATCGACTTCGTGGACCTGTTCATCACCTGGCTCCGCCTCGCGGAAACCGACCACCTGGCGATCGTCGATGCGTGAGGACATCGACCGCGAGCGACTGCGCGTCTTCCTCGACGCACTCGGGCGGACCTTCCGCCGACCGGCGCGCCTCTACCTGACCGCAGGCGAGGGCATGGTGTGGCGCGGTCTCCGTGAGAGCACCCGCGACATCGACGTCGCGTATGACGTCGCCCTTGAGCACCACGACGCGTGGATTCGGGCGATCGTCGAACTGAAGGAACGACTCAACGTCAACGTCGAAGAAGCGTCGCCCGGCGACTTCGTGCCCCTGCCGCCCGGCTCAGCCGATCGTGCGGAGTTCATTGGCCGCTTCGGGGAAGTGGACGTATTCCTGTTCGATCCGTACTCGATCGCGCTGTCCAAGCTCGATCGCGCAAGCTCGCGCGACGTCGCAGACGTCCGCGCCCTGCTCGATGCGGGAGTGATTTCGGCGACTCGCCTCCGCGAACTCGTCGAGGCGGCAATCACGGGCGACAAGCGCCGCCGCGCGAAGTTCGACCCGGCCCGAGTCCGGCGGAACCTCGACGCGCTGCTCGTGGAATGAGTACGCCACGGCATCCGCTGGCACGGCCCTTCGAGCAGCGTTCCGACGACTGGCGCGTTCACGCCTGCTCCGCGATCAGGCGGAGCTTGAACTTCGCGAGCTTGCGGAATCGCTCGAACTCGGCCGGGGTGAAGCACGCGAAGAATGCGGACTGGCCGAAGTCGGTGTGGTTCGAGTAGATGCGGAACGGTGATCGGTGGGCCTTGAGGAGCGCGTCGAATTTCACCACGATGGTCGGATCGAGCCAGTCGTCCTGCACCTCGGCGTCCCAGTGAATGCGCGATCCCGCCAGGTCGAACTCGACCCACGCGGTCCCGCCCTCGACATCGACGTGGTCCGTGATCCGGGAGATCCGCAGCGTCTGCTCCGACATTCGATCGAGCCGCGCGACGACATCGACGTAGCCCCCGTCGTCCTCGATCCGCTCGTAGTCGCACATCCACAGCCGGTCGCACAGCGGCCCGAACGAATCGCGTTCCATGTCGAAGCCGAGCGTCGGGATGAGCTCCTTGTAGGGCTCGGCCTCATGCACCTCGCGCGGGTGGAACATGAACAGGTCGTCGAGCGACGCATCGGGCGACAGCTTGACGCCGCAGTCGGCCAAGGCTTCGAGTTGCCGCTTGAGCGGGACCGTACTCGGGCGCTTGCGGAAGAACGAGAACATGGTCAATCACCTGACGTTGCCGCTCAGGATGTCGGAGCGACGCTGGAGTGTACCGCGCGTCCAGGGCGGGTGAACGCGGCCCGTCGGCTTCGGCGGCGGGTCACGTCGTGAGCGGTCAGTTCTCGATGCGCGTGGCGATCCCATAGATGGCGCTCGGACCGACCCAGCCGTTGATGCCGCCGCGGTTGTTCCCGATCTGGAACCGATGGCCGTCGATTGCCTTGACGAGGTGCAGATAGTCGGACCCGGAGACACGCACGAGCACGACGTCGCCCACGCGGAGCGATCCTGGGTCGCACGGCGCCAGCGTCACGGACGCGCCGTCGTTGACCTTACCCTTCATGGAGTGGCCACGCGGTCGGATGGTCACCGACTCCCCGCGCTGAAGGGCTTCCTTGGCGTGCAGCGCCCAGCTCATGTGTGTCCCGCCTGACTGTGATCCGCCTGACGTTGCCGCTCAGCCGCGAGCGGCGCCAGAAGTGTACCGCCTCGGCGGGGCGAGTAGCCACCCGCGCGTCGGCTGCAGCGGGCTACCACCAGCGGATCCATCCGGAGACACTCTCCCAGAACGCGTCGCCGTAGCGCATCGCAAGAAATCCAAAGACGACAGCAGCGCCTGCGACGGCGGCCCAGAAGGTGCTGGTCAGCGCTGCCAACTCCGTCAGCCCCACCGCGAACGCGAGCAGGCCGCCGAATACAAAGCCGCATCCGAAGCGAAGCCGCTTCTCGAAGGCGTCTGGTTCAGGGCTCTGACGCATCAGAACGCTCCAGCGGGTGCTGCCATCGAACGTTGCCGCTCAGCCGCGAGCGTCGTCAAGAGTGTGCCGTCCTTGCCGGACCGGCTGACGCCGCCCTCTCCAGCCGCCCCTTGCGCCGCACGATGTTCTTGTAGTCCCACTGGATCTCGCGCGCCTGCGCGAGCCAACAACGTACCGCCTTCGCCGAACGCGCTACCACCTCGATGAATCACTGCGCCGCGCGAGCGCACCGCAGCCACGGCCTCGGTCGCGGATGGTTCCGCAGTTGACTTGAGCGTGGCACGCGCGACGCACGCACCGAAACCGGTGCATGCCGCGATTGGGCGGGCCTACTCAAGCCGGAAGCCCATGCCCGAGAGAGATTCGCTGCGTTCAGCGGGAGACATCCGGTCCAGCAGGACCCGAACCGTGTAGCCGCCCTTCAGGATTCCGCGTTCGACGTACATCCAGTCAGAGACATCACGTATGAGCGCCGTGACCCGTTGCCCAGCCTTGAGCTCGGTGGCGTAAACCGGTTCATTGTCGATGAGTCCAGAGACGCGGTCCCCGGAGAACTCCGCTTCCGTGAGCCAGACGTGCTCGTGCGAGCCCTCGTTCCCGTAGGCGAACGCCACCTTCACCGCGAACCCGGACGAATCGGCCGACGGCGAGGCGAGAACGGCTTGAAAGCTGGGCAGGGACGATCGCGCCTTCTCGACAGCGGCGTTCATCTCTGCGTCGGCTGCCGGGACGCGGTGCACATCGGGCTGACCTTCCCGCGTCACGACCTTGCCGTCCGACGGGGAGCAGCCCCAGAGGATGAGTGCGGCCATCAGGATGCAGTGCTGTCGCATGACGTGTCCTCGGCCAGCCCAACGTACCGGCGTTCAACCGCGAACCGCTGCCTCGATCGCAGCGACGTCGATCTTCCTCATCTGCATCATCGCTTCGAACGCGCGCTTGGCAACAGCCGGATCGGGAGCGGTGATCGCCCGCGGGACACGCGCATCGCAGCTGGAGCGCAGAGGCCGGGTTCGCTTCGGCGCATGGTCAGGCGACAGTTCTGTGATCATGCCGCCGAAAGAACCTCTGCGTGATGCGCTCGACGAGCCAACCAAAGGCGATGATGGCGACGCCCCAGATGACGACATCGGCAACGAGCCCCGGCCACTGGTAGCCTCCTGGATTACGGCCGCCCAGCCAGCAGTCCGTCCACCAGTACCAGGCGAAGGGAGTTCCCTGCGCCCCCCCGAATCCGCCGCCATCGTCTTGGAGCATGATGACGGTGACGACTGCTGTGGCGAGGACCATCGCCAAGACTGAGAACAGACTGAATCGCAGGCTGAACATCAGAGCGCTCCAGGGCGTGCCGCCGTCCGAAGTTGCCGCTCAACCGCGAGCGGCGCCACGAGTGTACCTGCCGTGCCGATCCGGTAGGCGCCGCGCATCGGCTGCTGGGCCGCGCGACCCTGGCCTGCGCCCGCGGTGCAGGCGCCGGGCCGACGGTTCACGGGTCCGGTGCAGGTCGACGTCCGGAGCTCGGTGGCAGTCGCTCCAGTCGCCCCTTGCGCCGAACGATGTTCTTGTAGTCCCACTGGATCTCGCGCGCCTGCGCGAGCCACCGCTGCAGGTCGGACGTGTCCACGCCCGCGACGGCGTTGAAGAAGACCGAGGCGTCCCTGAACTTCTTGCCCAGCACGTCCAGGCTCGGTTCTCCGAAGTCCGCCCCGCTCCAGAACATCAGGCGAATGCCCGGCTTCTGCTTGCTGTACCCGACGATCGGATTGCCGTCGATGAACCAGACGGGATGCGCGTGCCACACCTTGTTCTTCGCGTCCGGGAGACCGCGGTCGATCTCCTGCGCGAGCAGGTCGCACACTCGTGCGTGCTCCGGATCCTGCGCCGCGTTGTACTTCAGCGTCTCCGCGTCCACGTGCGTCCTCCTCTCGCGGGGCGTCGTCGTCCGGGATGTCCGGGTGCGGTCGGAGTGTACCGCCGACGGCCGGCGGCGGGTCAGCCGGCAAGGTCGATGGCCCACGTGATGACACCTGCGGCGAGCAGAGTCGGCAGCCCGGCGATGGGAAGCAACGTGCCGACCATTCCCACCGCATCCGCAGCGTGATCCGTCGCGAGAGCGAAGCAGAGCACTGCGCCGACGGACAGCACCAGGGTGCCGCACCACGAGGTGACCGACTGCGCGAGCCATGAGGACCGGCGAAGCCGAGGCACGAAGTGAAGCGCGATGTGGAAAGCCGCGCCACTCACTCCCGCCAGACCGCCGATCACGAGGAAGATCCCCGACGCGTGACCACCGCAGACCATCGCGGCGTACCCCGCGAGACCGCCGATGACGAGCCACAGGACGATCCCAAGGATCGTGACGCGCCAGGATCGGTGCGGGTTCATGGGTGTGTCTCGTTGTCACTCAGCGGCGGGCGGCGGGGCGGAGTGCACCGCATCGAGATCGGATCAGCCGCGACGCTGCGGCGATCGGCCCGGGGACGCAGGTCATTCGGCGGCCCGGGCTGTTCGAACGCCCGCGCCCCGTCACTCCCCCGCGGCCGCGAGCATCATCGCCTTCAGCGCCGCGCGGTTGCCCGGGTCGTCGAGTGAGTTCTCCAAGACGTGGTAGACGCCCACGGGGCGGTTCTGGGTATCGAGGATGACGACATCGCGCCACTCGGCCTTCCACGTGGCCCACGCGCCGCCCTTCGCGACGTCCTGGAGCCACGGGAGGGTGGTCTCGGCGACGGCGACGTCGTTCGACGACGCGCTGTCGGCGTTGTTGATGCCGAGGACGCGAAGACGGGTGGACGGGTTGGCGAGGGCGATCTCATCGAGGATCGACTTGACGTGCCCGAACTGGGCACGGCAGACGCCTCAACCAGCGCGGCCGAAGTACCACGCGGAGATCGTCTCGGCGAAGTCGCGCGGCGAGACGTCGGTGCCGTAGGTCGGCGTGACGGGATTGACGTCCGGGAGGCGGAAGTTGGGCTCGGGAGGCGCGGCGCGGCGCAGGTCGGACGCTGCGGCGACGAGGTGCCTCAGCGCGGCGACGGGGCCCTTCGCCGCGGCGGCGCGGACGAGGTCCCTGTCGGCCAGTGCGATTCGCTTCGTCAGGTTGGACTCGAACGCGGGGTCGCCGGACGCTCCCCTGCGAGCGTCGAGGACGTCGCGGTCCGCGTCGATTGCAGCGGTGAGTTCGGTAACGAGCGTGCCCTCGGCAACGTCGAATGCGACGTCGCGACGGAAGCTCGACTCGATGTGCCCGACAGCCTTCTGTGCACCGCGCGCGCGGTCGAAGAGGAGTCCCCCGCCAGCGAGATCGGACTTCGCGGAGCGCAGCGAGCGGGCCTTCCGCGGCACGAGACCCGGGTCGGCGAGGCGCGCGTCGATCACCGACGTCATCCCGTCGAAGAGAGCCGCGATCGCGGCAGACGCGAGCGTCATCGTCGTGACGAGCGCGAGCAACCTGCCGATGGACTGTGGGTTGCGCATGAGCACGATGCTACCGGGTCCCGCGCGCCATGTCGGTGCCAGCGGTCACGGACGCACCCACTCGTCGCCGGGGCCGAGATGACGCAACTCCCGGCGCACCTCGCGCCCGCCCGGGCCCGTGGTCACGGAGAAGACGACGATCGCGTCGGTGCTCGTGGACGCGGCGTCGTGACGAATCTTCGGCGAACCGCCGTCGATGCCCGGAACCGTGACCTCGCCCCGCGCGCCCCGCGGAACCTCGATCTCGAGGACATTGCCGCCGCCCAGACCGGCACCGTTCCCGGATCCGTTGCCACCGTTCCCGTGCCGTCGCCCGATCGTGATCGAGACGGCGACTGTGTTTCCGTCCCCCGCCACGAACTGCACCGTGCCCGCCCCCTCGCGCCGCGCGGCGGCATCGAAGGGGTAGATGAACGTGATCGAGGCCCCCGCGCTGAGACCGGCGCCGACGAGCGCCATCGCGCGCCGCATCGCTGGGGCCTCCGGGAGCGCCGCGTTCTCGCGCGGGTCCAGCCGGATCGCTCCGGAGAGGCACTCGACCTGGAGACGTCGCGCCAAATCCCGTGCGCCGGCCAAGCCGAACTCGAGGTCGCCGGTGAGGCGCACGTTGGCCTCGCCGCCGACCGCAAGCGCGACGCGCTGGAACGGCGTGCCGACGTCGATGTCGCCCGTGAGTTTCGCGGTGATCGACCCGGAGACGAGCCGCAACTCGCCCGCCCCGTCGGCCGGGCGGGACGTGAGCACGACGCTTCCGCGGTCGATCGTCAAGACGTCGTCCTCGGCCGACACGGTGACCGTGCCGTCGGCGGTGCGGATCACGTCCTCGTCGCGGAGGGGCACGGACGCCTGCAACGGCGCGGCCATCGACGTGCGGCCGATCCGGAACGCAGACGTTGCCGAGATCACGGTCGGCACGGAAGCTGGCAGCGCCGCCGGGACGGCCGGCGGCGCCGCCGGCCCGCTCCGCTTGTCTCGCATGCGTGCTGCCGCAACGACAACGGCCACCGCGATCAACGCCATGACGCCGACCAGAACCAGCGTGCGGCGCGAGAGCGTGACCGTTCCGTGCGGCAGGGGGACGGGTGGGGAACGGCCGCCGTCGCTCGAAGGCGCGGCCCCCGGGGCACCGAGCCACGGCGTGACGTCGCCCGCGCCGAGCGGCGCGGCCAGAGTGTCCCGCTCCGCGACGGGCGCGATGCGGGCGGCGACGATCGCCGCGGCAGCAACGTCTCCGGCCACTGCGCGCACGTCTCCAAGCGCCGCGAGCAGCGACTGCGCGTCGGCGAAACGGTCCGCCGGATCGCGCGCGAGACACCGGGCGATCAGGGCGGCGGTCGCCTCGGAGACGTCGGCGCGGACCTCGCGGATCGGGCGGTATCGACAGGCGACCGTGGCCGTGATCGCCTCGTACGGAGTCGTCCCGGAGAACGGTGCGACCCCGGCGAGCAGTGCGTAGAGCGTCGCGCCGACGGCGAACACATCCGCGGGGCGTCCGACGTCGATCGCGCCGCGGGCCTGCTCCGGCGCCATGTAGCCGGGCGTTCCGAGACCGAGTCCGGTCGCGGTGATCGTGTGGCCGCCGTCTTCGATTCGCGCGAGGCCGAGATCGGAGAGCTTCGCGTGCGACGGGAGCGAACGACCGTCAGCGCCGAGCGGGACGAGGATGTTGGCGGGCTTCACGTCGCGGTGGACGACACCCTGCGCGTGCGCCGCCGCGAGCCCCTTCGTGGTCGCGATGACGAGGTCGAGCACGTCGTGCTCGGCGGGCGGCGCTCCGGCGACGATGCACTCATCCGCCCACTGACGCGCGGATCCGCCGCGAACGTACTCCATCACCAAGTAGTGCGAGCCGCTGGCTTCTTCCTGCGCGACGTCGAGCACGGAGACGAGGTGCTCACTGCGCAGATTCGCGGCAAGGCGGGCCTCGCGGAGGAACCGTTCGAGCGCGCCGGGGTGCCCCTCGAGCACCGACGGGTGCAGCACCTTCAGGGCAACGTCGGTGCCGAGTTCTCGGTGGCGGGCGTGGAACACGGTCCCCATGCCGCCGGACGCGATCTTCGACAGGGCGACGTAGCGACCGAGCAACGGCCGCGGCGCCCCCTCGTACTCTACGGTCCGCACTCCGCGCAGGGTCCACTCGGTGGAGAGATCCTCGAGTGCCGGACGCGCACCTGCGGCCGGGGACCCGCGGCGGGTGACGTCGTCGGACGGCGCGGAACCGGGCGTCGGGGTGTCCATCGTACTGCGTAGAAGGCTACGCGACCACGCGGGCCCGGCGAACCGACAACCCGTCGCGGGATCAGGCCAGCGCGGCGAGCACGGCTTCGTGCAAGAGTCCGTTCGTCGCAACGACGCCACGGTTCGCGGTGAGACGACGTCCGCGGCCGAAGTCGAACGGCCGCCCGGCGAGGTCCGTCACGCAACCGCCGGCCTCCTCGACCACGATCACGCCCGCCGCGTGGTCCCAGATCCACTCACGGCGCTCGGGCTTCCCGGGTGCCGAAGGCCGGGTCGGCGCCCGCAGATACAACTCCGCGCCGCCCATCGCGAGCAGCGCGTACTTGGCCTGGCTGTCGAGACGCACCGACGACGCGACGATCCCGAGCTTCGTGCGAAGTGCGACGGACGCGCCGTGATCGCTGTGGCCGGACTCGACCGACTCGCAGAGACGCAGATTCCGCGGGTCCGCCTGCTGCGACACCCGGATGCGCGCCGGCGGGATCTCGCTCGCATCGAGGCTCTCGATGTACGTGCCGCCGCCTCGCGTGGCGTGGACGAGCACGCCGCGCACAGAGCGCGGCCCCGGCAGGTTCGGGCATCCGAGGACGCCCGCGACGACTCGACCTGCGTCGATCAGCGCCAGCGCCACGGCGTACTGCTCGCCGCGAAGGAAGCCCTTCGTGCCGTCGATCGGGTCGAGGGTGAAGAACCGCCCCTTCTTGCCGCCGCGGTACGTGCCCCGCCCGAGCGCGGCAAGCACCGCCTCTTCGTTCGCGTCGGGCCAGACGACGCGCGCTCGTTCGACGACGGCCCGTCGGAGCCCCGCCCGGGGCTTCCCCGAGAGCGTCGCGACATCTTCCTCGGCGGTCAGCGGCACGTCGGGGAAGTGCTTCCCGAGAACGTGCGCGACGACCGCCTGCGACGCCAAGTCGGCCACTGTGACCGGGCTCTCATCCGCCTTCGTGAGCGCTTCGCCCTCGCGGATGTCGTCCTGCACCGCCCGGCAGACGATGGACGCCATCTGGACTGCGGCGGTCATCACGTCGCGCACGGCTTCAGTTCCGGTCATGCGGGCGTTCTACCTGCCGCGCCCCGGCGAACTGTGTAAACCCGGATCATTCACGAAGCTCCGCGCGAGAACGGCGTGCAGCCCAGGAACGGCTTGTGGTGCACGCCGATCCGAGGCTCGTTCGCACGGCGACACACCGTCCTGGACGAGATCCGCGGAGCCGACCGCAAGGCGGGACTCGCAGCGTCGGCTTCGTCAAGCCACGCAAGGGTCCCAACGCAGCGGACGGCCAGTCGTCGACGAGACGGGCTCGTCCAGGCGCGGAGCTTTGTGAGTGATCCGGGTTAAGCCTGCGACGCTCGATGGCCGACCTAGTGGTGGTATGGCTCATCAGCCGGTCTCACTTCTCTTCATGCCCCCGTGGGAACCCATCCGCCTTCGGCCCGACAAGGCCGTCGTCATCGGACGGAGCCCCGCGTGCGATCTGCCGGTGCCGTCTGCGCGTGTCTCGCGGCGTCACGCCTGGGTTCACCCCGAGGGGACGAAGTTCTCGGTGGCCGACCTCGGCAGCACGAACGGCACCTTCGTGAACGAGAACCGCGTCCACGGCGACCGGATCCTGAAGCCCGGCGACAAGATCCGCGTGGGCGACCACGTCATCACCTTCTGCCTCATGGAACCCGCCGCCGGCGCGATCACCGTGGACGAGAAGGGCGGCGAGGGCACGATGATCTTCAGCGGCAACCCGATCGAGACACTCCCGCAGCAGACCGACGCGCTCCAGGGCGACCTAACCCAGATCCCCGCATTCGCGCTGCTGCAGATGCTCGACATCGGGCAGAAGACGGGCGTCCTTGACGTCACCTCGCCGACCGGCCGCGCGCGCCTCTGGCTGCGGATGGGCCGCCCCATCCACGCCGAGTGCGGCGAGAAGCGGGGCTTCGACGCCGCGATCGAGATCGCGCGCTTCGCCGTTGGGCGCTTCTTCTTCGAGCCGGGCGGCACGCTCCCCGAGACCACGATCTCGACCGGGATGTCGGAACTGCTCCTCGAGTCGAGCCGTCAGATGGACGAATCGCGGCGGTAGGTCCTACTTCGCCAGTTCCGCGTCGATCGCCTTGCGCAGTCCCGCGTCGTCGGGCTTCGTCATCGAGTTGAAGAACGCGACCACGTGACCGTCCTTCGCGACGAGGTACTTGGCGAAGTTCCAGCCCGGTTCCTTGCCCGTCGCGGTCGTGAGGTACTGGTAGACGGGGTCCTGGCCGGGCCCGTTCTTCACCTCGACCTTCGAGAACATCGGGAACGTCACCGCGTACTTCGACGTGCAGAACGTCTGGATCTGCGCGGCCGTGCCGGGCTCCTGTCCGCCGAACTCGTTGCTCGGGAAACCCAGCACGGAGAAGCCCTTCGCGGAGAGCGCCTCGTGGAGCTTCTGGAGCCCTTCGTACTGCGGCGTCAGGCCGCACTCGCTCGCGACGTTCACCACCAGGGTGACCTTCCCGCGGTACTGAGCCAGGTCGGCGGCGCCGCCGGCGAGGGCAGTTGTCTTCAGGTCGTAGAGTGTCGGCACGGCGGTCTTGACCTCCTTCGGGAACTCGTCTTGCGTCGTCGAACTGCTGCACCCGCCGGTTGCAACGACAGTTGCGACGATCGCGACGAACGAGAGGGCGAAGCGACCTGCGAAGCAGCGGACGGGCGTGATCATCGACGGAGCGTAGTCGCCCCACGTCGTCGGCCGATAGAGGAGGTGGACCGTGCGCACCCGATCGTCTCCGTTCGCGCTGCTGCTTCTCGCCGCCGCGATTCCGTGCGTCGCGGCGTGCGGCGACCGACCGACCGCGCCCGCCGCGCAACCTCCGAAGTCACCCGCAGCCGCGGTCTCGCCCGCACCGGCGGCGGCGACGCAAGCTGCCGCAACGGTGCTGCCGGCGACGCGGGCGACGAAGTCCGGACGGATCTTCAGCGTCGAACTTCACATGGACGTCGGCGCCGGTGCCCCGAGCAGCGCCGCCCGCGCCGCCGCTGACGCACTGACCGCCGCGGAGTTGGCTGCCGATCGTTTCGCGAGCCTCATCGGCGAGACGCCCGGCCGGCTCGGGCTCGCCTTCACGGCGGAGCGCGGTGGGCCCGTCACGATCCACGTCTGGCCGGACGCGACGACTGCGGCTGCCGCAGTGTCGTCGGCGCCGGGCACCACCAACCCCGACACGCACGTCGCCAACAGCCACGAGGTCACGGGCACGGTCCGCACCCCCGCACCGTCGGCGCTCCACGTCGCGCTCACGCCACCGCTCCCGCCGATGGCATTCGACGAGGTCGGACTTCCGGCGCAGACGGTGCGCGCCATCGTGCGGGCCGTGGCGCCCGTCCTGCGCGCGCGACGGTTCCCGGACGCCGCGGCGCCACCGCGGTGGATCGCCGACGGCGAAGCCGAGGGTCTGGCTGGATACGTCGACGGGTACGTCTGGGCCACCGCCGCTCACCGAGCCGCCCCGACGGGCTCACGCGAACGACTGACGTACGCATCGCCGGTCGAGACGACGATGACCGTCCGCCTGATGCGACTGCTCGAACGCGGGGCGCTCCCCAGTGCGGCCGACGTGATGGCCGGACGCGTCACGACGCTCGATGACGCAGACCTGGCCGCGGTCCACGTGTCGCTCCACGCCACGCTCGTCGCCGCGCTCGGCGATCGTCCCCCGCGCGCTCTCTATCCAGTCGCGACGTCGGACGGGATCGCGTCGCCCGGCGACAGCACACCGCCCGACATCGCCGCGCTCATGAGTGCCGCGGGGGCCGCCGATCTCGACCACGTCTGGAGGGAGCGGATCGCCGCCGCGAAACCCGCCGGCTGGGACTGCCCCGCTCGCGCCATCTCGCAACTCCCCGGCGACCGCGACTGGCTCCTGATCGGCGGACCGGACCGCCCCGACGCGCCGCAGACCATTGCGTGGCGCCTCGGCGACGACCGCGACACGAGCCTCGCCATCTCGGGCAGGGTGTCGATCCTGCTCGGATCGCGTTCCGGGTCCGTCGCTCGCGTTCTGTTCGGGCGTCGTGACGACGGCTGTCTCGCCGTCGAGTTCGGCCCGGGAACGCTGGCGCTCGTCCGTTGCGACGCAAGCACGCGGACGGTGACGACGATCGCCGCAATCGATCGGCCGATCCTGCGCCCGGGGCAGACGATTCAATTCGAAGTCGTCATCATCCAGGGGCGCGTCGCGGTGTTCGTGGACGGCAAGGAAACACTCACGAAGGACATCGAAGCGTCCAGCGTCACGGGCGCCTGGGGACTCGGCGTGACGAGCGGTTCGGCCGTCGCCTGGCGCGGGTTGTCGTCGGGGCGGTGACGCCTACTCGTCCACGCGGATCGGCGCGTCTGCGATGGCAAACGCGGTGATGGCGAGGACCGCCGCCACGCGGTCGATGTCCTCCTTCGCCACCTTGTCGAACGTGTCTGCGGCAGTGTGGTGGATGTCGAAGTAGCGGCTGCCCTCGACGTCGAGGCCGAGCAACTGCACGCCGCCCTGGCCGAGGAGGCCGATGTCCGCGCCGCCGCCGCCGTCGCGCAGGCGGTCCGCGCCGAGCGGCGCGAGGAGCGTCATCACGTCTTGCATCCGCTCGCGAAAACGCCGCACGCGTGGATCGTCGGAGGCCGGAGTCGTGAACCCGAGGGGCCGATAGCACCCCGCGTCTGCCTCGATCGCGACGACGTGCTTCGCGACGTTCTCCCGCTGCGACGTCGCGTACCCGATCGCCCCGCGGAGCCCGTTCTCCTCGTTGACGAACAGCACCGCGCGAATCGTCCGCCGCGGGCGGAGGCCGAGCCGTTGCAGCGTCCGCATGGCCTCCATCACCGCCATGCAGTTCGCGCCGTCGTCGTGCGCGCCCTGCCCGACGTCCCACGAGTCGAGGTGCGCGCCGATGAGCACGATCTCGTCGGGCCGCTCGCTCCCGCGCAGGTCGGCGACGACGTTCGCCGACGGAGCGTCCGGCTCGAACCGCGCCTCCATGCGAAGCCGCACGCGCATCGAGCGCCCGTCGGCGACAACGTCTTCCACGCGACGCGCAAGCCAGTCCGCGTCTTCGATGGAGAGCGCCGCCGCGGGGATGCGCGGCTGGTCCACCGCGTACGTCACCGAGCCGGTGTGCGGCGTCGAGAGACTCGTCGCGGTGACGGACCGCACGAGCACCGCGACGGCCCCGAGCTTCGCCGCGCGACTCGCCCCCTGCGTGCGGTAGACGACCGTCTCCCCGTACCCGGCGCCCTTCTCCGCGTCATACGGCGGCATCGCCTTCGTGAAGAGCACGATCTTGCCGCGCACGGCCGCGCCGATCGACTCCAGGTGGTCGAAGTCGCGGACTGCCACGACCTCGCCTTCGACGCCCTCGGGCGGCGTGCCGACCGAGTTGCCGAGTCCGAGCATCCGCAACTCGCGTGACGAACCCGGCGCCGCCGAGCCGCCCGTCGCGGAGACGACCGCCGCCGTCGCACTCTCGCGTCCTCGAATCCAGTGCGGGACGGCCACGAACTCCTGACGCGCGTCGAGTCCGTCGGCCCGCAGTGTCGCAACCGTCCATTCGACGGCGCTGGCGAGCCCCTCGGACCCCGAGAGACGCGGCCCGATCTCGTCGCAGAGATGCCGGAGCCGCGCCTGGGCCCGGCTGTCCGTCGCGATGGCATCGACGATCCGCTGCGCGGCGTCGCGAGCGTTGTCGGCGAACGGCGTGGCGACGCGCGGCGCACCGGGGACGTCGGTATGGTCGGTCGGCGCCGCAGCCGGGCCGGCCGCGCAGGCGGCGAGCGTGAGTACGAACACGGCGGCGAGTGCGGAGCGCATGGCCCGCAGGTTCGCCGCCGTGAAAGTCGTCCGGAAGTCGAAACTACATGCCGTACAGGTGCCCCGTGTGGACGGGCTTGCCTTGGAGCTTCAGGTAGTAGAAGAGCTGCGCCTTGTGGTTCGCGAGGTGGTCCACCATCCCGAGGCACTGGAGCCCGAGCAACGCCGGCTGCGGGTTCCACGGCGCGGCGACCATTTTCGTCGCGAGGTTCTGCTCCCCCGCCTCGGCGATCATCGCGAGCGCGAGCGCCTTGTCCGCCGCGAGCTTCGTGCGCGTCTCGGCGACGCTCTTCGCGGTCGGCATCCTCTCGGCCGACGGCAGCATCTCCTCGACCGACGCGCCTTCGGGCATCGGCCACTTCCCGGCCACGAACCCGGCGATGCACGACCCGCCCGCGTTCGTGAGGTGGTCGATCAGTTGTCCGGTCGTCATCCAGTTCGCGCCCGTCGCGGGCTTCCACCCGAGCGAAGCGTCGTCGCAGAGCGAGAGCATCCCCTCGATCGCGTGGTACGTCTCGTTCACTTTCGCAGTCAGGAGTTCGGTCCAGTTCATCGCATCCTCCAGGGTCGGTTCCGGAACGCGGGAGAGCGTACCGTCCCCGGCGCGGGACGCGGCGCCGACAAACGACGGCAACCCGGACGCCGCCCGCAACCCCGCAGTCGCCCCGGCCGCCGGTCGCGGCCGCGAGGACGCGGCGAACGGCGTGGTAGCCTTCGTCGCATGCGACGAGGGTGCATCCACAACGGTCGAGACGGTGCCGCACTTCGGAGTGCGCCCGTCTGCGCTGTTCCACGCCAGAACGCGACGTCGCTTGATCCTCGCCGGGCGGAACCTCACCGCCGCGGAGGTGCTCGTCCGCAGCCGCGGTCCCGCGGGTGCGCCGAGATTTTGAGTTCTTGGGGACCGTCCCCGGCCCAGCGATGAAGGCGCATCGGACCCGGCCTCGCGTCGGCTCGAAGTCAGGAAGACGTCCGACGACGGAGGACGCCGAGACGACAACGGTCAGCTTCAACACGATCATGGCGGGCCCGTGGACGGGCAAGACGAATGCGTCGGTTGAGGGTCCCCTCACCGACGGCGCGGTGCGCGCCATCGCGCGTCGGAAGGACGTGGCATCTGTGATGCTGCGCTCGCGATGCCCTCCGCGGATCAGCGCCCTTGAAGGGATCGCGCGGCTCCGGCGGCTCTTTGTCGAAGGGGCCTGCCCTCCGATCGACGAGCTTGCGCGCGTTCCTGGCCAAGTGGTGGAACTCGACCTGCGCACGCGAACCCCTGACAGTTGGAGTATCGGGGCCCGACACGCGCTCCGGTCTCTCGTATGCGACCGCGCGCCGACGGATGTCGCAGACTGTCGCGGCCTTGCGCGTCTCTACCTGATGACGTACCAGGCACCGGATCTCGCTTCGGTTCCCCGGCACGCGGACGTGACGGAGCTTGAGTTGAACGCGCCGCGGCTTGAGCGGCTCGACGGGATCGCCCAGCTTCCGTCGCTTCGCTCCCTGTCAGTCCGGCGGGCGAAGCGGCTCACCGATCTCTCGGCTGCGCCGGACGCGCGGGCCCTGGAGACCGTGTTCTTCGACGGCGCGGCGGCATTGACCGATATCGGCGCCCTGGCCGACGTGCTGACCCTGCGAGACTTCACCGCTTGGCAGTGTCGTCACCTGAAGTCGGTCGAGCCGCTCCGCCGCTGCCCGCGTTTGAGATCACTCCAATTGGTGGACGGATCGACGGTGACGGACGGCGCGATTCGGTGGGCCGTCGAGGACCCACGACTCGCGCGGGGCGGCCTGCTGGTTCAGCACCGACGCCACTACGACGTGACGCGCGCCGAACTCGACGCAGCGTGCGTGCAGCGCCAGATGGACCCCGCAACGAGGGAAATGCTCGACGCAGTCATGAAGCGGGTTGTGAAGCGGCTGAAGTCGCCGTAGCGGCGGGGAGCCTTGCTCCCGGGGACGGTCCCCAGAACTCACAACTCCGCGAGTCCCGATGTCACGTCCATCCCCCGCCGAGCCGACCGTCGTGCATGCGCTTGACGCGAAGCGGCGCGACGGGCCGTGGTAGCCTGACCCGCATGCGGACGACGCGCGTCGGCGCCCTGCTGCTCGGGCTCGCGGCCCTCCTCGGCTCTGCCGACGGACTCGCGCAGGCTGATGACCGCCAGACGTCGTTCCGGCTCCGCGTCCGCGTTCTCGCCGCCGAAGATGGGAAGCCGCTGGCGGGGGCGACGATCGCCGCCGTTCCTCCCGAGCGCGACGACGACGCGGCCGAGGCGGGCTGGACGCAGATCCGCCGCGTGACCACGGATGTGGCCGGCGACGCATCGATCGACAGTCTTCCGCGCGTGAACTTCCGCCTCGTCGTGCGGAGCCCCGACCGTGTGCGGCAGGTCGTGCCGCTCCAAATCGTCGCTGACTGCACCGGGAGCGGTCACTACGTGACGATCGGCGCGGACGGCACGTCAGAGGTGGTCGATGTGAGAGTCCCCGGTGGCGTCGCCGTCACGGGACGGGTGATCGACGCTGCAATCACCGCGCCCGTCGCCGGCGCCACCGTCACCGCGTTCGCAGGCGTCCGCATCCGAGCACCGAGGCGGTCCGAGTTCGATGTTGCGGAGACGACAACCGCGGCCGACGGGTCGTTCCGGCTCGCCGGACTGCCGCCGGGCGAGGACGTCTGGGTCGTCGTCGAGGCCGCGGGGTGGACGATCGCGGAGCGCGAAGTAACGGCCCCAGGAAGCGGCGACGCGGCCGTGCCCGAGTTCTTCGTGGCGGCGGCAGGTCGCGTCGAGGGCGTCGTCGCCGCGCCCGACGGCAAGCCTGCCGCAGGCGCTTTCGTCTACGCCGCTCTGGCGACAGACCCGGAGCTCGTCACGTGGCCGGAGCGGTCACGCGGGAGCGGACGCCACGATCCGCACGCACACGCACTGCGCTCCACGTCCGGGGCGGACGGACGATTCGAAGTCGCGCATCTCGTGCCGGGTGCGTCCTACTCCGTGTGGGCCGTCGCCGGAGCGAGACTCGCATCCCGCACCGCGGTCGGAGTGACCGCGAGCGCCGGCGGTCGGCTGCACCAAGACCTCCGCCTTGAGCCTCTCATCGACGCGGATCTCGTGCTCGCACTGGCCGACGGCACGGCGCTGAACTACGACGGCGAACCGGAGGTCGAACCGTTGCACGAGAAACTCGCCGCGACGGCCGCGCACCGCGCGTACGTCGATCGATTCGGCACAGATTCACCGCTGCGCCTGCGTCGCACGCATCCAGGCCGGCACCGGCTCGTGCTCGCGGGGTACGACGTGCTGGACCAGACGGTGGACTTCGAGGTGCCGGCGAATCCCGCGACCCCGGTGCGCGTCGTGGTTGCGGCGGGCGCGCAGATCCGCGGCGTGGTCGTGGATCAGGCGGGCCGGCCGATCGTGCGCGCGGGGCTCTGGTGCGAGCCCGTCGAGGCGCAGGTCGATGGCGCCGGAGAGACACGTCACTGCGAGTACGCCGAGACCCGAGACGACGGCACGTTCTTCGTCACCGGACTCGCGACCGTGCCGTACCTGGTGCAGGTGCTCATCGAGGGGCGGCCCGTCTTGGAGCAACAGGTCACACCGCCGCTGGCGGCCCTGCGCCTGACGGTCGGCGATCCCGATCTCCCGGCGACCGTGCGGTTCCGCATTCCGCCGCCTTCGAGCGGACCGACGCTCGGCGCATGGGTGATGGCCCGCGACGGACGTGACCACGACTCGAGCACGTGGGGGTCCGGATCGGACGCGAAGTGTGGCGCGTCGCCCGGCGAGTTCACGTTCGAGGTCGCATACTCCGGCGAGGTCTGGCTCGAGTTCACGGTGAAGGGGTGGGCTCCGCTGCGGCGCATCGTTCGCCTGACTGCCGGGGAGTCGCTCGACCTCGGCCCGCTCGAACGCCCCGCCAGCGTTCCGCTCGCCGGACGCGTCCTGGACCGGACGGGGCGTCCGATCGCCGGCGCACGCGTGCTGCCCTACTGGCGCGACGATCTCGGCGCCAGGACCGGCGACGCCGGCGAGTTCGTGGCGCCGGCAGTCCTCCCGGGGACGGTGACCGGCGGCGTCTTCGCCGACGGCTACCCGCGCCAGGAGTTCTCGGCGCCATCCGGCGACGCCCCGATCGGCGCGGCGATCGTGCTGCTCCGCGGCGGCACGCTCCGCGGCCGCGTCGTCAACGCCGACGGCGCGCCGTGGCCCGGCGACGTCCGTGCGTACGTCCCATCGCTGCTCGGCGCCGGCACGCACCAGGTCGAGTTGCGCACCGGTGCCGACGGCCGGTTCGAGTCCCCGGCGCTCCCGGGAACCTGGCGGGTCGAGGCGAAGCGGGGCGAGACGGTACTCGCGACGGCGATCGTCGTCGTCGAGGACGAGAAGATCGCGGACGCGGTCGTCACGCTGCCCGCGGTGAAGTGAGCTGTCACTTCCGGCCCCCGCCGAGCGACCTCATCGTGCGTGGCGCACGTCCCGAAACGGGGAGCCCCACGCGACCCGCCACCGCGTGGCTCGTGCGCACTGCGGCGGTCCGATCTTCGCCAGGGACGACGACCGGCGACCGCCGGCCGCCGCGAAGGATGAACGCCCGGTGGCTCCTGCCCGCAGCGTTCGCACTCACCGACGCGGCCTCGCCTGATCGCGGAGATTTTGAGTTTTTGGGGACCGTCCCCGATGCGCGACGCGCCGGGTGCTCGTCTGCCGGACCCCGGTCCGCTACGTCGCGTGCACCCGTTGTCCGTTGCCGCCCCGATCCGTCGTACTCTCGCCGCATGAGCGCAGACTCCTTCCGTGTCGAGGTCGATCGCGAAGCTGACGGGCGCTGGCTGGCCGAAGTCATCGACCTGCCGGGCGTGCTCGCCTACGGCGGTACGCGTGATGAGGCCCTCGTCAACGTGGAAGCGCTCGCCCTGCGCGCGCTCGCCGACCGCGTCGAGCATGGCGAACCGATCCCGGCCATCGCGCGGCTGTTCGCCACGGCGTGAGTCACTGGCCCGCGACAAAGGCACGTCGCGTTCTGGCCGCAGTCCAGAGGCTCGGATGACGACTGCGGCGGCAGACCGGGTCACACTGCGTGCTCATGCGCGACGGGTGGCCCGATTTCGTGTTCGCCTTCCACGACAGCGTCGAGATCTGCCCGCGGATGCTCGCCCGCATCGCTCGCTCGGCCGGGCTCCGTCCGGAGGACCTGTGACGGCCGGAACCGGCCCCCGTCACCACACGAACGGGACGAGGCGGGCGGTGCGGGCGGACCAGGCGGTGAAGGCGTCGCCGAATGTGGCGGCCATCATCCGCTCCTCGCGGGCGAGGCGCACGGCGACCAGGAGGAGCATCGACGCGAGGTAGGACGGGCCCGCGATCCAGTTCGGGAGAGCGAGTGCGAGGCCCAGCGAGTAGAGGAGGAGCGACGTGTACATCGGGTGGCGGATGCGGGAGTAGACGCCGGACGTGACGAGCGTGTGGCCCTCGCGGATCTCGAGCGTGACCGACCAGTTCGTGCCGAGGTCGGCGTGGGAGCAATGGAAGAGCCAGAGTCCTCCGACGACGGCGGCGCACCCGCACGAAAGGAGCGTCCACGAGTGCACCCGCTCCGCTGCGTCGAGCGCACCGCAGACGAGCCACGCGACCGGCACGACGAAGGAGACCATCGCGACCGCGAGCACGGCGGAGTCGGCGCGGTCGCGGAAGCTCCTCGCCACGGGAATGGACCGGCTCCGCTGCCCGTGCGGCGCCCGGATCGCGATCATGGCGACCAGGGCGGCGGCAACGGCGATCCGGCTCGCGGCGTCGAGGGTCATGCGCGTCGGCCCAGCGCGTGTCGCTTCGCCGCCGCGCGCAGGCGCGCGTTTGGCTTGCGTGGCTTGCGAACGAGCGCGTCCATGTGCGACACCGACTCGACGGCCATCTCGACGATCTGCGGGCGGGCGGCCCACTCGAGCGCCGACAGCGTGGGCGTCGCGATCTCGCAGGAGCCCGACGTGCCGGGTCCGACCATGACGAGGCGCCGACCCCGGCGCGCTTCGAGCACGGCCTTGAGGAAGAGCGCCAACGCCTCATCGACGATCTGGCTCCGAGAGAGTCCCAGCTCCTCGGCGAGCTCCGCAATCGCGCTCCCGCGGCTCTTCGGGATGGTGGCTTCAACACGCATGGCGGATTCTCCACCCTCAATTGTGAGGGAGATTGAAGGGTACATCGGCGCAACCGGACTGGCAACCGTCGAGTCGCTGTCGAGCGCGCGGCGCGATCGCGGACGCTCTCTGCGTCAGATATGGACTGGCTCCGCCGCACGTGCGGCGCCCGACAACGATCGACTCCCCGCCTGGGTGGAGGCTCGACGCACGCGCTTCCACGCGACGCGCGTTCGCTGAGTAGAGCGGCCGGGCCGGACCGAGGAGGATTCGACGTGGCGCTCGTGGCGAGGTTCCCGACGAGGTAGGCGCGAGTCGCGAACACCACACATCCCGTCCCCCGAGCCCCACCGAGCGTGCGAGACCCCTTCCCGTGGCCCGGGCGTTCCGGTATCACCTGAGGCCATGAACAGCGGCGACTCCATCCGGCGGACGCTCGACGAAGCTGCGGCGGTGCAAGCGGCCTTCCGCGCGGACGCCACGGCGATGGCCGCGTGCGAAGCGTTCGCCGACGCCGCGCTCGCGACGCTGCGCCGCGGCGGGACGATCTTCTCCTGCGGCAACGGCGGGAGCATGTCCGACGCCATGCACTTCGCGGAGGAGTGGTCCGGGCGCTTCCGGAAGGACCGCGCGGCGCTCCCCGCAATGGCGTTCAGCGACCCGGCCGCGATGTCGTGCATCGCGAACGACTTCGGGTTCGACCACGTCTTCGCGCGGCAGGTCGAGGCCCAAGGGAAGGCGGTCGACCTGCTCGACGCGCTCTCGACGAGCGGCAACTCCCCCAACATCCTTCTGGCCTGCGAAGCGGCGCGGCAGCGCGGGCTCACGGTCGTCGGCCTCCTCGGACGCGGCGGCGGGAAGATGAAGGACGCCTGCGACATCGCGGTCGTCGTCCCGCTCGGCACGACGTCGGACCGCATCCAGGAAGTCCACATCCAGGTGATCCACGCGGTGATCGAGGCGGCCGAGCGGAGCCTGTTCCCCGGCAACTACGCCTGACGCGCGGGCGGGTCGCCTGGCGGTAGCATGAGGTGACCGCCATGGCCCGCGTCCTGACCTTCGTCCTCGGTGTCGCGCTCGGCGCGGCAGCGGGAGTCGCCGTGGGGATCACGATCGGGGGCGGGCCTGGGCCGGATGCCGACGACGTCGGCGGCACACCGAACGGACCCGCCGCGCCCGGCTCCGAGGCGCCCGGCGGCACGACCCACGACCGACGCGAAGGGCAGCGTCCACGCCGTGCGGCGGGCGACTTCCTCGCGTCGATCGACGTCGGCGACCTCGGCCCGATCACGCGCGGAAGCGGCGCGATCACCGGACACGTCTTCGACCCAAAGGGACGTGGAATCGCAGGCGTGAAGGTGACGGCGCGCCCTCAAGAGGATGCGCCGAAGGTCAACCTCCCGCCGACCGACGACGAGGAGGAGAGCCTTCGCCGCGAGTTGCGCGAGAGGGTCCGGCAGTTCCGCTGGAACGAAGCGCTCTCCCGGCGTTCGGTGACCGACGCGACCGGTGCGTTCCGGTGCGAAGGGCTCTCGGACCGCGCCTACTGGATCGACGTCGATCACCCCGGATGGGAGTTCGATCGCGCCGGAGGCGGGAACCTCTGGGACGACATCCGCCCGGGCACCGACGTGGACGTCGTGGGCACAGTGCGCAACGACCTGACCGTCGAGGTGACGATGCCGGACGGGCGAGCCGCTGAGAAGGCGGACATCGTCAGGTGGCTCCGCGGGCAGCAGGACAACTCGTCCAGCGCGAACTGGTCGCCGTCGGACGCGAGCATCCGCCTGCGTCCCGGCGAGTGGCGCGTCCGCGCCGAAGGCGGCGAGCAGGACGAGTACCGTTCCGACGAAACGGGCGTGACGATCGTGGACGGCGCGGCGCCGCCACCGCTCCGTCTCCAGTTCAAGGAGCGGCGCGGAGTGCTGGTGGAACTCGGTCCCGCCGGGCCCGACGGTCCGACGCGCGTCGGCATTCAACTGCAACGCGCTTCCGCAGACGCCGCGCCCTCCGCGTCCACCGAACGTGACGAGAACGACTCCGGAACCCGCCACGCCAACCCCGGCGGTCGGGCCGCGCTCCTCGACGTGGCGCCCGGCCCATACTCCCTCATCGCCACGAACGCCTGCGGTCGCGAGTTCCACCGGGAGACGGTCACGGTCGGCGACGGTCTCGTCCGTCGCACGATCGCCATCCCGGCGGGCGACCTCCGCGACTGGTTCCTCGTGAGGGTCGTCGGGCCGGACGACGCCGTCGTACCCGACTGCGACTTCCACTCCGTTGCGCGGCGGCGTGGCGACGAGACGTCGTCGAACCTGGCGTGGAGCCGGACACGCGACGGTCGCGCCAAAGTGGCGCTGCCCGAACCGGACGAGCTGGGCGACGACACGCCCGACGCCGAGCACCCCCGAACGATTGCGCTCCGCGTGTCATCGGAGACGTTCGGGAGCGTCGAGGTCCCGTGGGAGCCAACGCCCGGCCGCGAGTACACCGTGCAGTTCACGGCGCCCGCGCAACTCGAGGTGACGGCTCCGGACGCCCCACCGGGCGCGCAGTTGATCGTCCGCGTCCGCCGGGCGACCGACGACGACTCGGACGGGTGGAACCGGGAGATCCGAGACGGCTCCGCGACCGTCGCTCCGCTTCCAGTGGGCGACATCTGGGTCGATCTGGTGCTTCAGGACCGGAACTACCACCAGAACCGGATCTCCCGCACGCCCCTGGCGCTCCACGCCGGGCCGAACCAAGTTGCGCTCACGCTGCCGCGCCTGCAGACGCTCCGCGTCCACGCACCGGAGTCGATCTCGCCGGGCGGAATCAGCCTCTACCTCGCGAACGGCGACGGCTCGCGCGAGTGGTGGTCCGACGGCGAGACGAGCGAGGGCGCGAAGATGTGGGATCTGCTGCCGGCGGGCTCGTACGTACTCCACCACGACGAGTTCGGCGAAATGACGGTCCAGGTGCCGTGCCCAGCCGACGTGACGTTCGTCGCGAAGCCCTGGAACGCCGTGCGATTCGACGTGGACCACGACAGCGACATCGCCCGCGCCGGGCTGCGCGACGGTGACATCGGCGTCGCGATCGACGGGACCGACTTCGAGACGCCGAAGCAGATCTACGCGCTGTTCCAGGCCGGCTCACTGAAAGCGCGGTCTCGCATCACGGTCCAGTCGCGGGCGCTGCCGCTACCCGCCGAACGCCTTCGGATCGATGCGGATCCTCGCGTCCACGGCCACGCTCTCCTCGGCCGTCTCGCCCACCACGAACGGGTTGACGTCGAGTTCCTTGAGCCCGTGGAAGTCGGTGACGAGGCGGCTCACACGCAGCAGTGCGTCGATGTAGGCGTCGATCGACACGGCCTTCTCGCCGCGCACGCCGCGGAGGAGCGGCGCCGCGCGGAGCCCCTCGACCATCTCCCGCGCGTCGCGGTCGGTGATCGGGTGGACGCGGAACGCGACGTCCTTCAGCACCTCCACATAGACGCCGCCGAGGCCCGCCATGATGAGCGGACCGAAGCTCCGGTCCTGCGTCATGCCGAGGATCATCTCGCGCCCGCCGCGGACCATCTCCTGGACGAGCACGCCGTCGATCCGCGCGTTCGGGAACGCAGACTTCGCGCGGTGGAGCAGGGCGTCGAACGCAACCGCCGCTTCGTCCGGCGAGCCGACGTTCGTCACGACGCCGCCGATCTCCGTCTTGTGGATGATGTCGGGCGAGCTGATCTTCAGGACGACCGGCGTGCCGACGTCGCGCAACGCCGCGCGCAGTTCGCTCCGCTCCTTCACCAGCTTCGACTTCGCGAAGCGAAGCCCGTAGCACGCAAGGACCTGCTGGGCTTCATCGAGCGCGAGGTGCTCGCGGTGCTCGCTCGCGGCCTTGCGGAGGATCTTCTCCGCCGTCGCGCGGTCCACCTTGAAGTCGGGCATCGAACCCGGGTCGCGGTCCCGCATCTCGCGGTACCTCGCCATCGCGGCGAGCGCGCGCACCGCGCCCTCGGGGAATGCGTAGATGGGAAGCGTCGGCCCACCGCGCTTCTTGATCGCTTCGAGCACCTGGTCGTGCGCCATGAGCACGCAGACGACCGGCTTGTCGCTGCCCTGCGCCGCTTCGAAGATGCGGTGCGCGACCTCGACCGGGTCGTGCATGATCGGCGGCACGTACATCGCGATCACGGCGTCCACACCGGGGTCCTTGAGGAGCAGCGGGAGGCAGCGCGCGTAGTCCTCGCCGCCCGAGTGACCGAGCATGTCCACGGGGTTCTTCACCGACGCGTCTTCGCTCAGCCCCTTCGCGATCCCGGCCATAGTCTCCGGCGCGAGCGACGCCATCTCGAGGCCCGCCGCGACGATCGCGTCGGTCGCCATGATCGCGGGCCCGCCGGCGTCCGTCAGGATCGCCACGCGACGGCCCTTCGGCAGCGGTTGCGACGAGAACGCCATCGCGACGTCGAAGAGTTCATTCACGGTCTGCGCGCGGATCACGCCGCACTGCGAGAGGAGCGCATCCACGGCGACGTCGGACCCGGCGAGCGCGCCGGTGTGCGACGCTGCGGCCGCGGCGCCTGCGGCGGTGCGTCCGGCCTTCACGGCGACGACCGGCATCTTCTTCGTCACGCGGCGCGCCACGTTGGTGAAGTTGCGCGGGTTGCCGAAGCTCTCGAGGTACATGAGCACGACCTTCGTGTCCGGGTCGTCCTCCCAGTACTCGAGCAGGTCGTTGCCCGAGACGTCGGCCTTGTTGCCCATCGACGCGAACATCGACATGCCGAGACCGAGCCGGTCGGCGTGGGACAAGAGCGCGGCGCCCATCGCGCCCGACTGCGAGAGGAACCCGATCGGACCGGGTCGCGGGAACGTGCCGGCGAATGTCGCGTTCAGGTTGAAGAGCGGGTCGGTGTTCACGATCCCCATGCAGTTCGGGCCGATCATGCGCATGTGGTACTTGCGGCAGAGCCCGATGAGCTTCTGCTCGCGTTCGACGCCCGCCGGTCCGACCTCGCGGAAGCCCGACGAGATCACCACGATCCCCTTCACGCCCTTCTTGCCGCACTCCTCCGCCGCGCCGAGCACGTGGTCGCGCGGGACGATGATCATCGCGAGGTCCACTTCGTCGGGGATCGCGCCGACTGTCGGGTAGCACTTGAAGGAGTGGATGACGTCGGCGCTCGGGTTGACGGGGAAGATCTTCCCCTGGAACTCGTGGACGATCAGGTTGTGCATCAGTTCGCGGGCGAGGTGGCCCTTCTTCCGCGAGGCGCCGATGATCGCGACCGAGCGCGGCCGGAAGAGGCCGTCGAGCGTGGTGGAGCGTGGCTTCGGTGTCGTCATGATGGCGACCATGGTCACGACCCGGCGCGCATCGCTCCAGCGAAGACGGCGCGTCCGCGCGGTCGATGCGTGTCTCGCCGGTGCCGCGTGACAGTCATCACGCGCGGAGCGGACGTCAGATCCGATCCACCATCTTCGGCCACAGCCAGAGGGCGAGCAGGTTGCCGATGAGGAACCCGAACACCGCTCCCTCGAGCGTCATTCCGAGCAGATCGTTGCCGCCGCGGAACAGCACGTTGCCGAGCGCTTCGGCCGCGCCCGCGACCGCCGCGGAGGCGAGCGTCACGGTCGCATGGAAGATGAGTCGTCCGCCCTTGCGGACTTCGTCGCGGGCCTTCTCGCGAGCGAGTTCGGGCGCTGCGTCCGTGTCGCCGGGGCGCTCGTCGATCACGGGCCGCTTGTCGGTCACGGCGCGGTCTTCTCTCCGTGGAACGCCGTGAGCTTGCGGTCGAGCGCGCGGACGTAGCGAAGCAACAACGCCGTCGTCGCGAGTTCCGCGAACATCACCGTGGCGAACATCGCGAGCACGAACCGCGACCAGTGGACGTCGGTCCGCCCCGTGGAGACGTACTCGAAGAAGCCGTGCGCCGCGAACGCGACCGTCGCCGCGCAGAAGAGCCCCGAGATCACCACGAGCGCGCGGAACACGGGCCGCGAGACGAGACGGTCGCGGCCGGCTTCGTAACGGTCGAGGCGCAGGTGCCCGGCGGCCGTCATGTGTTCCGCCAGGTACGTCGCCCCGAAGAGCATCGCTCCGATCGCGCCCATGAGTGTGATCAGCAGCAACTGGTGGATGTGCGACTCCTCGATCCGGTGCTCGCGTGCGTACATCGTCACCGGAGCGTAGGCGAGCGCGAGCGACGCAGCGACGAGCAGCCAGAGCACCGGCACCGTGAGTCGTCGCGGACGGAACACCGCAGCCGCCGTGAGGATCGATCCGAGGAATCGGAAGCCGTCACGCCAGATCCGCAGCTTGCTGCGGCCCTCGCGCTCGCGGTACGACATCTCGATCTCGGCGATCGTGAGGTCTTCGTGGACGAGACACACGGCACTCATCGCGGGGGTGAAGTGGAGACCGTCCGGCAGCGGCAACAACTTGTGCAGGGCGTCGCGCCGGACGACCCGCATGCCGCTCGCGGTGTCCTTCACTTCCTTCTGCGACAGGTAGCCGAGCAGCCACGCGAACAGCCGGTTCCCGACGCGCCGGATGGCCGGCATCTTCGACTCGCCGTGCATCCGGTTCCCGAGCACGACCGACGCGCCGCCGATCGCCTTCTCGCACATCGGTGCAAACGCAGCCGGATCGCAGGTGCCGTCGGCGTCGATGAACCCGAGCAGGTCGCCCCCGCCGACGCGCCAGCCTTCCTGGATCGCCGCGCCGTAGCCGCGGTTCTTCTCGAAGACGACCACGCGGATCCTCGGCTCGTACGACTGCGCGATCGACACGGTCCGGTCGGTCGAGCCGTCGGAGACGACCACGATCCGCACGTCGGCGAGACCGCACCGTTCGATCAGCTTCGGGCGCTCCGCGAGGCAGCGCTCGACGATCGACGCGATCGACTGCTCCTCGTTCAGCGCGGGGATGACGACAGTGAGGACGGGGTTCTTCACCGGGGCATGGGAGACGCCGCGGCGGGCGGGGTCAAACTCCGCAGGGGGACCACCCGGTCGCCTCGCGCCGTCAGTCCTGGTCTGACGCCTCGTTCCACGCGAACGCAGCCTTCGTCAGTTCCGTCGCCGCGCGCCGCGCGATCTTCGCCGCCATCGCCGCGCTCTCCGCCTCCGCGAGTTCCGAGATGTGGTTCGCGGCCCGCGAGAGATGCTCGCCGCAGCGTCGTGCGCCGTTCGCGGCATCGACGCTGGCTGCGCGTTCGTCGCAGGTCACGCGCCACTCCTCGGAGCCGTCCTTGTACCGCACGGCCGCATCGCCCCAGGCGTCCTGATCCATCGCAAGCAGCGTCTCGCCGATCTCCTGCACGCGCGTGCGGAGCCGCAGCAAATTCGGCTTCGCGGCGAGCCGCTTCGCGTCGTCCTTCACGCCGTCGGTGCCGTACGCCCCGAGCCGGTCCACGAGCCGGAGCAGATCTTCCGCCAGGAACTTGAGAGCCGCGTCGAGGGGCTGGGCGGAGTCGGTCATCACGGGATGCTACGCGAGGGCTTCGCCGAAACCAATGCCGACCGAGAGGGCATTCGGGGCGAGGTTTCACCGCCGATACAGCGCGTGCTCCATCGTCAGCACCGCGAACGCCGTCGCGACGACGCGTCCACCCTGGTCCACCCACCCGAGCGTGGTCCAAGCGGGCGGCGTGGGCTTGCGACCTTTCACCGGCGGCGCAGCGGCGGCGGGAACCGCGGGGCCGAACATCCCGCCCGCCGAGGGGTCGGTGCGCTGCAGCGCGCCCGGCAACGCGAGGAGAAGCGCCTGGCGGGCGTCGGTGAGCGCGCCGTTCATCGCGAGTTCGGTCCTCACCTCGTAGTACGTCGCGTACAGGTTGTTCCGCGTCTTCCCCGCCGAAGCCGCGAGCGCCGCGGTCCAACCGGCGCGTTCCTTCTCCGCCGCCGCGGGATTGAGGATCTGGAGCGACAGCATGCCCACGGCGCTGAGCGACTCCGACTCCCTCGGCCGATCCACGGTGTACTTGAACCGCGAGTCGCCCATCCAGACCGACCGCACGAACTTCTCGAGCGCGTTGTTGAACACCGCGTCCTGGGTGACACGCGCGTCGCGGGCCTGCTCCATCGCCTGCACGTACCAACCGGTGACGCTCAGGTCGCCGGGCGTGCCCCATCCGTACCGGAAGCCACCGTCGGTGGAGACTTTCGACGCGGCGAACTTCATCCCGCGGTCCACGTCCTTCAACAGGTCCGGCGCGTGCGACGCCTTCGCCGCCTGACCGAGCGCCATGAGCGCGATCCCTGCCTCGTAACCCTGCTGCGGAAAGGACCCGTCGGCCTTCATCTGCTTCCGCAGCCAGGAGACACCGAGTGAGAGCGACGGCTCGAACACCGTCGCGAGGTCCTGGTCGCGGAAGTCGAGCCACGCGAGCACGGCGAGCGCCGTTCCCGAGAGACGGTACTGGCCCGGCTTCGCAACGCCCTGCGACGTACACAGCGTGTGGCCGAGGAACGTGCATCGCGCGGCCACGGTGTCGTCGGATACCTCGCCGTCGTCGGCCTGGTGGATCGCAGCCCATGCGAGACCGGCGGCGATCGGGTCGAGCAGGCCCGTGGCACCACGCTGCCGGAGCTTCTCCAACTGCTCGAGGCGCCGCTGCTCGCGCGTCGCAGCGTCGTCCACGGGCAACGGCACCGGCGTCACGGGACGCTGCTCGTTCCGAGTCCGCACGGAACGCAGGAAGGTGTCTACGTTCGTCGGCTCGGTGGCTGCGCCCGCTGCCGCGGGGCCCCCGCCGAACCGCGTGAGATGCAGTT
The DNA here is from genome assembly GCA_021414065.1 of Planctomycetota bacterium. GTDB lineage: Bacteria > Planctomycetota > JAJSAM01 > JAJSAM01 > JAJVHW01 > JAIOPE01. The sequence goes on along the minus strand of JAIOPE010000054.1, from coordinate 6,415 downwards.
CGATGTTGCGACGGCCCTCCGCCGACGCCGCCTCCAGGATTGCCGCGAGGTCGAGAACGCCCGCCTCCACGAGCTTCCGTCGGAGCAGGTCCAGGCGCTTCCTCCGGGCCGCATCCAGAACTGCTGTGTCGAGACGCTTCAGCCACACGAACAGGTCCGCCCGCCCCACGGCCGTCATCGACGACTCGAACTGGTCGAGTGCGGTGTCTTCCCACGTCAGGATCTCGGCGACACGCCCCTTCTCCTTCCACGCCGCATCCGCCTTCACCCGAGCCGCGACGATCCTCTCCAGAGCCTCCAGGAACCGCCCGGCCAGCACGTCGCGCCGCGCCGCGTCCCACAACTCGTCGCCCGTCGGGACGAACTCGCCCGGGCGCCTCGCGCGCGTCCGCGGGTGGGGCCTCGCTTCCGGCGCTGCGACCGGCGCCCGCGGCGCGCTGCCGGAAGCGGCTTGCGGTGACGTGCCCGCAGCGGCGTCGTCCGGGAGGCCCGGGCCGGCGTCGCGAAGGAGCCACCACGCCCCGACGCCGAGCCCCACAACCGCTGCGACGAGCAGAGCGGCGATCGCAACGACGGGTCGGATGCCTCGCTTCACGATCGCCATCCTCGCAGAACCGGTCGAAATGCCTGCGGTGTCAGGTCGGGCTGCACTCTGGGTCGCGGCACCGGTGGACTTCGACCGTGACGTGGGAGAAGTTCCCGTGCGACAGGATCGACTCACGGTAGATGGCCGTGTCGCGCGGGGTGGCTGTGACGATCGCTGCGATGCACCCGCGGCGCCGAGGACCGAGGTCCCACACGTGCAGGTCGGCCACGCGGACGTCGTCGATCTTCTCGAGTGCGGCGCGGATCTCGTGTTCAAGCTCCGGCGCGGGGCTGACATCGAGGAGTTGCCTGCCCGCCGAGCGGCACAGGTCGCCCGCCCACTTCAGGATCACGGCTCCGCCGACGATCCCCATCGCGGGGTCCATCCACTTCCACCCGAGCCACCGACCGCAGACGAGCGCCCCGATGGCGAGGACGCTCGTGAACGCGTCGGCGAGAACGTGGGCGTAGGCCGCGCGCATGTTGTGGTCAGCCGGGGCGCGCGCCCCTCCACCGTCGTGGTCGTTGTGCTCACCGTGCTCGTGACCGTGGTCGTGGTCGTGACCATGACCGTGACCATCGTCGTCACCGTGACCATGCGCGTGGTCATGATCGAGGCCTGCAGCGGTGTCGTCCGACGACTCGTGATCGCCATGCCCGAGCAAGACCACACAGCCGAGGTTGACGAGCAATCCGAGAACGGCCACCGGCAGTGCCTCGTCGAACTCGATCGCGTGCGGCTCGAAGAACCGCTGCCCCGACTCCCACACCATCGCGAGGGCAACGACCCCGAGCGCCACGGCGCTCGTGTAGCCGGCGAGCGCGTAGACCTTCCCGGTGCCGAACGAAAACGCCCGGTGCGTCGCGCGCGTCCGCGCGAACCAGTAGCCGACGAGCGCCAGACCGAGCGCACCCGCGTGCGTCGCCATGTGCCAGCCGTCGGCCGTGAGCGCCATCGAACCGGTCACGTTCCCGACGACGAGCTCGAGCACCATCATCACGATCGTGATGCCGACCACCCATCGCGTGCGGCGCTCCGACGCGTCGGCGCGCACGGCGCCGCCGTGGTCGTTGCCGAGGTCCGGAATGTGGTCGGAGTGCGTCAATGCGCGGGAGGAGTCCGTGTCAGCGCCCGCCGCGGCGGGGCCCCCCGCCGTGCGACGGTCGTTCGGGTGACTTGTCCGGGCGGGGCCGAACGGTCGCGAGACGCGGCGGCCGCTGGTCGTAGTCGTCGAGAAGCATCGCGATCAGCACCGCTTCGTCGTCGATCTCGCAGAGGCGGCGGGCGAGCGGAACGAGTCGTTGCAGACGTTCGAGCTGGATCTGGTCGCGCGATGCGACGTCCGCGATGAGGCGCGGCGACACGCGACGCGCGACCTCCTTCGGGTCGTCGTCGCGGGCCGGGTACGTCGGCACCGACGCATCGCGGTGGTGGTAGTCGTCGAGCAGCAACGCGATCCGCACTGAGCGCTCTTCGCTCGCGCAGAACGCTCTCGCGAGCGGCACGAGCCCCTGCAGGAGAGCCTGATCGTCCTCGCCGCGGGCGCGGTAGCCCGCTTCGAGGCGCGCCGTGATTCGCTGGTCGAGGAGATCCGAGATTTCCTCCTCGGTCGGCACCGGCGTCTCCGCCATCTCGATCCCGAACTCCTTCGCGATCCCCTTGAGTTGCACTTCCTCGATGGAGTTCTTCGCCACCAGCGTGATCGCGCGCCCGCTCGCTCCGGCGCGACCCGTGCGCCCGGCCCGGTGGATGTACGACTCCGGGTCGATCGGCGGCTCGTACTGGAACACGTGCGAGAGCTCGGGGATGTCGATCCCGCGCCCGGCGACGTCGGTCGCCACAAGCACGCGCAGCTTGCCGTCGCGGACGCGCTGCAGCACTCGGTCGCGATGCTCCTGCGTGAGGTCCGAGCTGAGTTCGTCCGAGTCCCATCCGAAGCGCTTCAGCACGATGTTCACGAAGTGGACCGTGCGCTTCATGTTGCAGAAGACGATCGCCGCCGACGGGTTCTCGACCTCGAGCAGCCGGACGAGGCTCCGGTCCTTCATCGTCCCCGGCACCACGCACACCGAGTGGACGACGTCCGTGACGTGGACGTGGTCCTTCGAGAGCGAGAGCGTCTCCGGCTCGTGCAGGAACTCCCGCGACAGCCCCACGACGTGGAGTGGGAACGTCGCTGAGAACAGACACGCATTGATGCGCCGCTTCGGCAGGTACCCGCGGATGCGTTGCATGTCGGGGTAGAACCCCATCGAGAGCATGCGGTCCGCTTCGTCGAGGATCAGCATCTCGATCTTCGCGAGATCGAGCGTGCGCTTCAGCAGGTGGTCGAGGATGCGCCCGGGCGTCCCCACCACGAGGTGCGCGCCGCGTGCGAACGCATCGCACTGCGGCCCGTACGCCGTTCCGCCGTAGACCGCGACCGTCCGGATGCCCGAGTCCCCCGCCAGCAGCGAGGCCTCGTGTTCGACCTGCCGCGCCAGCTCCCGCGTGGGCACCAGCACCAGCGCCTGACACGCCCGGAGGTCCGGGTCGATCCGGTCGAGGATCGGCAGCACGAACGCGCCGGTTTTCCCGCTCCCCGTCCGGCTCTGCACCATCACGTCGCGTCCCGCGAAGAGATACGGCAGTGCCAGCCGCTGCACGGGCATCAGCTCCGTCCAGCCCATCCGTTCGCACGCATCGCGAAGCCGCGGCGGAAGCTCCGCCAGCGAAGTCTCCGTAAGCGCCGCCCTGGGTTCCAAGTTGTGATTCGTCAAGGGGAAGAGCCTACCAGAACCCCGGCCATCGATGCGCGGTGTGCAGACGCCCGAAAGAAACCCACGCCCAGCTCACGATCGGCGGGAGCCCGACCGGCCACGCGTTCGAGCCAGCCGCAACGCGGCCCGGCTGGTACGCCCGGAGGGACTCGAACGACGAGCGGGACCGGATGCGCGCGACAGCGCGCTGAGGACCGGCTCGTCGTACGAACCCGACGGACAAGTACCAGCCCGCCGCGAAGCGGCCCGGCTGGTACGCCCGGAGGGACTCGAACCCCCAACCCGCTGATCCGAAGGCGCAATCCGTCGTTTCTGCCAGTGTCCGACTGTGTACGCCTAGCGCCTTGGGATCTTGCAAAACAAAGGGTTCTAGCCGCTCCACCGTGTTAGCTGTCGGACGTGCGCGGACGCAGTTACCCGGCGAGTTGGGTGCCACCAAAGGTGCCACGCCGGACGACGGAAACGGCTCGCGCGCTCCGACCTCTGGAGGATAATCCGATGGCTCGCACCCGCCGCAAGCGTTCCTCTCACCCGGGCGTAGTCCTGTTGGCGCGTCGCCTGCCCGTGAGTGGCACCGCTTGGCGCGCCCGGTTCCGGGACCCCGACACTGGGCGCACGATCTACCGCACCCTCGATCCGCAGGCGTGCTCGACGGCCGACACGCGGAAGGAGTTCGCGGTCTTCCTGTCGCGGACGCTCGCAAACCGGCGCACGGCCATCGCGTGCGGCGCCCCGACCATCACGTCTACGCCGTTCGTCTCGGCCGTCGCGTCCTACTTCGCCACGGGCGAGGCGCGGCTCCGCCCGGCTACGCTGCTGACGTACCGCGAGTCGGTGGCGCTGTTCACGGACTGGGCGAAGCGGAACGGCCTCCGCGACGTTGAAGCGATCGCGCCTGCGCACCTCTCGGAGTTCCGCGAGACGATGATCGCCCGTCGCGCGACGAAGTCCGTGCCCGGACGCGCCGTCGGCACGAAGGTCTCCCGAACGGTCCCCCTCCGCCCCGCGTCGGTGAACCACCACCTTCGCGCGGTGTCTGCGTTCCTGAACTGGGCGCGACGCCTCGGGAAGACGCCTCGCCTGAACCGCGACACGATCGCAGAGGGGCTCGCCCGGCTCGCGATGCCCGCGCCTCAGCCGACGCCTCTCACGACGCAGCAAGTGCGCGACCTGATCGCCGCCGCGATGCGACACGACGGCACGACCTGGGCACTCACGCGCGCCGAGCACGCCGCCGACGCGATGGCGGAGGGGGTCCACCGGACGCCCCGCTACCGCGCGGTGGCGCCCCTCGTCGTGTTCTCTCTTCTCACCGGGTGCCGGATCGGCGAGGCGATCCGCCTTCGGTGGTCCGACGTGGACCTGAACGCCCCCGACGCCGACCGGAACCCCGTGGGCGAAGTCCGGCTCGACGCGACCGCCACGAAGACACACACGGCCCGCCGCGTCGGCCTGGAGGTCGCCCCTCGCCTCCGCGCACTGCTCGCAACGATGAAGCTCCGGGCGCGAGGGGAGCCGTTCGTGTTCGGTGGCGCCGCTGCGCTTCCCCAGTGGGACGCCGACAACGCCCGCGACCGCCTCGTCGCGCAGTTCGGCGCCCCCGCGTTCACCTTCCAGCGGCTCAGGCAGACGGCCGGGACCTTCCTCACGAACGCCCCGGGGATCTTCGGCGCCGCCTCCGCGTTTCTGTCCGCGAAGCAACTCGGGCACTCCGTCACGATCGCCGAGCGCCACTACGTCGGCCTCGTCCGCGGCATCCCCCGCGACGCCCGTACCCTCGACGACGCGATGCAGATCGCAGACGCCCTCGACGCTGTCGTCGCGATCACCCGCGGCGAGGCGTCGCTCGTCGCCCTCGCGAAGCCGCGCGCCGCCCGCGCCGCCGTGTAGGCCGTCGCAGGTCGCCAGTCATGCGAACACTCAGGCGGTAGGGGGGATCGTTCCCGGCGCGCGCTCGCGCGCTGCTGCTTCGTCCGCGAGCGCCCATTTGTTCCGACCTGTCAGCCCGCACCGACACCCAGGATGCAGCGGCAGGCGCGGTGGACGAGCGACCGGGAACCGCTGCCCGAAGTGACGACGGCAGCGGGCACACGCGACGGAGTCCGCCACTCCGTCCCACTCGAGCATCGGGAACGTCCCGCGCATGTTCTGATCTTGGAACGTCGCGACTTGCCGCGCGTGGTAGGCGGCCCCCATGTAGGTCCGGAGCACGAGGTCGGCTGTCTCCGCGCGCGCCGCCCACGGACTCGCCGCGTCTGGACCGCTCAGGCGCAGGACATCGGCTGCGAACGCCGGATGGTCGAGAAACGCTTGGGGACCATCGATGCCCGACTCGGAAAGTCGGTGCATCGCCTGCTCGTGCCATTCGTCCGTGAGGCTGCGCCGCTGTTCTTCCTCCATCGCGTGCCACTGCGGGCACTCTGCCCGCCTGCGCTCGATGTGCGCGACGTAGTCCCAGCGACCACGTTCGGCGTACTCGTCAAGCTCGCGCCAACGCGCGCCGGTGCGTTCGAGCAACGCACGTAGCGCCGCATGGGCCTGAGCGGCTGGCATGGGCGCTGGTCCCCCCAGATCGCACCGCGTGTTGGCGCTGAGTATCGCGGCGACGGCCTGCGCGTCGGCGTCCGTCAGCGGGCCGATCGTGATCGGGAACGTCCGCGGCGGGGCGAACTGAAATGAACCGTCGGGTAATCGCTCCATCGTCGGCGCTCCGTGTAGACCGTGCGGGCGGAGCCTACCGCGTCGCGGGGCTCGTTTCGACGATGTAGCGTTGCGGTCCAACCCGCGGATCGCCTAGAGTTCGCGCCTCAGAAGGCAGTCCGCCGCCGCTCGGTGCTCGGTGGCGCCGCCGCGGAGGGAGCATGGCAGCACGTCGTGGTCGGAAGTCGCACGCGGCGAGCGCACCCGATGACGTCGGCCCGGGGTCCACGACGCCGCCCCGAGCGGTCCGGCTCCACACGTTCGGGCGGGGCGAGTTGCTGGACGGCATCACGTCGGACCTTCCCGACAATGAGTCGGCCACGCCTTCGCATGAGTACGAAACCGCGTGGTTCGTCTGGGAGTTGCTTCG
>JAIOPE010000028.1 GCA_021414065.1 Planctomycetota bacterium | reverse complement strand
AACTTCCCCGGACGCGCGGACCCCTCGTCGCTCTCCTGGAATCCCGCGGGCTCCGCCTGCGTCGGCGCGACGGGCAGAACTTCCTCGTCGAGCCGAAGGTCGCGGAGGGGATCGTCGCGGACTCGGGCGTCACGCTGCGAGACGCGGTGATCGAAATCGGGCCGGGCGCAGGAGCGCTGACCGTTCCGCTCCTCGCAGCCGCGGGGCGGGTCACAGCGATCGAACTGGACCGTGGACTCGCCGATCTCCTGCGCGAGCACCTCGGTTCCTGCCCGCAGTTCCGACTGCACCATGGCGACGCGCTCGACGGACCCGGCGGGTTGCATCCGGCGATCCTCGACGAGCTCACGGCCGCGCGGAGCGAGGGGTTCGACCGCGTGCTCGTCGTCGCGAACCTCCCGTACTCCGTGGGCACGGAGCTGGTCATTCGCATGCTCTCGCTCGTTCACCCGCCCGACGCGATGGACGTGATGCTCCAGTCCGAGGTCGTCGCACGGATGACCGCCGCGCCGGACTCCGATGCGTACGGACCGCTCGCGGTTCTCGTGGCGCTCACGGCGCAGACGAAGGTGTTGCGCCGCGTCGGGGCGTCGTCGTTCTTTCCGCGGCCCGACGTCGAAAGCGTGGTCGTGCGTGTCGCCCCCGACGCGACGCGGCGGGCCGCGGGCGACGTCGTCGGCGCAGCGGCGCTCGCCCGGCGCGCCTTCCTGCAGCGGCGCAAGACACTCGCCCGCGCACTGGACGGCGTCGCGGACCGCGCTGCGCTCGGGCGCGCCGGACTCGACCCGTCCGCCCGCGCTGAGACGATCGGGCCCGCCGGATGGCTGCGACTTGCGGAGGCGGTCCGCTCCGCCGGCCAGGGAGACGCACGAGGGGGCGCGTGAAGACGGCGTGCTTCGTGGGCAGTACCAGCGTCGCACACCGATCTGAACCGCGGCCGAGCCACGATCGACTGTCTTGGACGGGATACGCGGAGACGGCCGCGGGGGGACCGGCAGAGTCGGCTCCGTCAAGTCACGCAACGGTTCCAGCGCAGCGGACGGCTGGTCGGCGCCTACGGGGCCCACCCAGGCGCGAACCCTCGTGGATCTTCCGGGCGAGCTGATCCCGCCCGGCAGGGGTTGCGCGTGAGGGTCCGGTGTGTGGTTCAATCCGCGTGGAGGGCGACGTTCCCATGTCGGTTCGTTTTCCGTGTCCAGCCTGCGCCAAACCGATGCTCCTGGAGAAAGTCCACGAGGGGTTCGAGGTGCCGTGCCCCGCGTGCGACCACCGGTTCCTCGTTCCCGCCGGCGCCACCGATGTGCCGGCGCCGCCTGCGGCTGTCGCTCCGGAGGCACCGCCGCCCGTTCGAGCGTATCCCGACGCACCGCCGCCCGTTCGATACGGGGACGCGTCCGACGACTGCACCATCGTGCTGGTCCTTGGCATCGTGAGCGTGGTTGCGGTGCCGTTGCTCGGGCCGGTCGCGTGGATTCTCGGCCACCGCGCGCGCTCGCGGGCGCGCGCCGAGGGCCGCCAACCCCCGACGAACGCGACCGTGGGCTGGGTGCTGGGGATCGTCGGAACGGCATTCCTCCTGCTCGTCGGCTGCTTCCTGTCGTTCATGATCGCCGCTGTGTTCAGGTCCCGCTGACGTGAGTTCCATCCAGCGCTGCCGGACCTGCACCCGCGAGATGGTCCTCGAGGCGTATCACGCCGGGCGCACCGTGCCCTGCCCGTGGTGCCGGGCGGAGAACGAAGTGCCGAAGACGCTCGACTTCGCTGCGCTCTCGCAGGCGCAGTCGAAAGACGAGACCCGCGGCGGCACGATGCTCGTGCTGGCGGTGCTGGGGTTCATCCTGTTCTGCATGCCGCTCGGCGCCTGGATCTGGTGGTCGGCGCACGGAACGCTCGGCCGCGCCGCCGACGAGGGCCGACCCGGCGATGGACTCGTCCGGGCGGCGCGCTGGATCGCAGCGCTCGGCTGCATCATCCAGGGCGTGGCAATCGCCGTCGTGATCGCGAACACGCTCTGATGTGCGGCATCGCCGGCAGCACGTCGCCGGGGCGCGGCGATGCCGAGCGCGAGGCGCATGCGATGACGGCGCGTCTCGCGCACCGCGGACCCGGCGACCGCCGAGTGATCGTCCGCGCGGGCGTCGCGCTCGGACTTGCGCGACTGCACGTCGTGGCGCGGTCTGCGCCATCCGGTCCGTACGTCACGTGCGATGGCGCGGTCGCGGCCGCGGTCAACGGCGAGATCTGGAACCACGCGGAGATCCGACGCGACCTCGCGGCGAGCGGCGTGGCGGTGCCGGACGGCGCCGATACCGCGGTCGTCGCGCCGCTCTACCAGGCGAACGGTGTCGCCGGGCTGGCGCGCCTCCGCGGGATGTTCGCAGCGGCGATCCACGACGCACGCGACGACGTGGTCGTCCTGGCCCGAGACCGGTTCGGGATCAAGCCGCTGCACTACGCGCCGGGGCCTCCGCTCCGGTTCGCTTCGGAGCCAGGCGCGCTGCCTGCGTCGGGTGCGATCGGCCGCGCGGAGCTGAGTGACTATCTCGCGTTCGGGTGCGTTCCATCGCCGGCGACGTTCGACCCGGACGTGCGACAGGTGCCGCCCGGCACGGCGCTCGTCTTCCGTGCGGGGCGCGTCGACGCACATAGATTCGCGCGACCCCCGGCGTGCGGCCCGCAGGACGCGATCGACCCGAGGGCGCTGCGCGCGGCCCTGGAGCGGGCCGTCGATCGCCACCGGATGGGCGACGTCCCGCCGGCGGTGTTCGTCTCGGGCGGCCTGGATTCCGCGGTCATCGCGGCGTTGCTCGCGGCATTGCTAGCGCGGACGGGGCAGGCGCCGGCGCTGTTCGCGCTGACGTTCCCCGGCGAGGGAGACTACGACGAAGGCCCGGCTGCCCGCGCCGTCGCCGCGCACCTGCGACTTCCGCTCGTCGAGGCGCCGCTGTTCGCCGCCGACGTCCCGCACCTGCTCGACTGTCTCGTTGCTGCCCACGGCGGACCCTTCGCCGACGCATCGGCGCTCGCGACGCACGCGCTCTGCCGCGAGGCGGCGCGTTGCGGGGCCACGGTCGTGCTCTCCGGGACCGGCGCCGACGAGTTGTTCGCCGGGTACCGCCGGTATCGTCTCGGGCGTGTGCCGCTCGCCGCGCGGGTCGCGGCGCGGACCGTCGCCGCGGTGCTTCCGTCGTCGCGGCGCACGAGACTCGGGACGCTTGGCGCGCTGGCGCGGAAGGCCGCGCGCGCGTCCGGCACCGACGATGCGGCGCGGTACGGCGAGTCGCTCGCTGTCGTCCCCGCGGCCTGGCGCGCGCAACTCCTCGGCGGAGAGATCGAGCCGCCGTCGGTCGCGGCCTCGCGTGCGCAGTTCGACGGCACGCGCGGATTCGCCGACGCGGCACGTGCCGCCGACCTGCGCGCGTATCTCCCCGACGACCTTCTCGCGAAGGAGGACCGAGCCGCGGCGGCCGTCGCGCTGGAGAACCGCGTGCAGTTCCTCGACGACGAGGTGGCCGATCTCGCAGGGTCCGCCCTAGCGAGCGCGCACCTGCGATGCGGTAGCGCGCGGGGAGCGAAGGCGTCGCTGCGTGCGGCCGCAACGGATCTGCTTCCAGCGGCCGTGCTGTCGCGCCGCAAGCGCGGCTTCGGCGTGCCGGTCTCCGAGTGGATGCGCGGGCCGCTCCGGGGACTCGTGGACGAGCATCTCGCCGGCTCGGCCCCGCGACTCCGCGATCATCTCGACGCGGGCGCCGTCGCGGATCTCGTTGCGGCGCACCGACGCGGCGACGACGATCTCGGGGCGGCCGTCTGGGCGCTCGTCGTGCTCGAAGCCGCACTCCGACGGAGATCGACCCTCTGAAGATCGCGATGGTCTCTGCCGACGACCTCCCGCCCGGCGGCCGTGCCCGCCGCATGGCGCGCGTGCTCGCCGCCGCCGGGCACATGGTCACGGTCCATGGCGTGCTCGCGGAGGGCGCCGAGCCGGAGGAGGACGACGGTCCCGTGGTCCTCGTGCGCGCGGCCCTCGGGCGGTTCGAACCGCCCAAGGCGGGGCTGCGCGGCCTGCTCTCCGGTGGCGACCACTTCCAGCGGTGTGAGCCAGTGGTGCGCCTCGCGATCACGCGGGACCCTCCCGAGTGTCTGCACGCGTTCGGGCTCGACGTGGCCGGGCCGGCGCTCACCGCCGCGACGGGCCTCGGCGTCCCGCTGGTGTTCGACGACGTCGCAGGCGGGCCGGACGACGGCTGGGAGAGCGCCGAGCCGACGGGCGGCGCGCGGTTGCGCGAGTCGGTCCGGCGTCTCCGTGCGAGCGCCGTCGCGGTGGAGAAGAAGGTCCGCCGCGGCGCCGCGGGACAGGTCGCATCGTCCGACGCGCTGGCAGACGATGTACGGGCGCGGTTCCGGTGCGAGTGTCCGGTGGTGGTCCGCGACTGTCCGCCGCTGCGTCGTGTGGACGCGGGAGACGCCCTGCGTGCACGGCTCGGGACGCGACCGTCCGACCGGATCGTCGTGTTCCACGGGCCGCCCGACGCGGCGCACGGAGTGGAGTCGGCGATCCGCGCGATACGAGTGCTCGGCGACCACGTCATTCTGGCGATCCTCGGCGCGGCGTGGTGTCAGGACCGGTTGCTCCGGCTGGCGGCAGACGAAGGCGTCCTGGCCCAGGTGCGCGTCGTGTCCGTCACGAAGCGCGACGACGTGCTGCGGCTGATCGCGTCGGCGGAGGTCGCGGTGCTCCCGCTGTCCCCCGCGGTCCGCGCGACGCGGCTCGGACTCCCGGCCGCACTCAGCGAGTGCCTGATGGCCGGCACACCGCTGGTGGTCTCCGACGTTCCGGAGGCCGGGGGCCTCGTCCGGCGGCTCGCGGCCGGCATCGTCGTCCCCGTCGCCGCCGGCGCCCGGGACGTCCATCCCAACGATGTCGCCGGGGGGCTACGCACGTTGCTCGCCGATCCGGACTTGCGCGAAGCCTGCCGCGCTGCGGCGCTCCGGGGCGCCGCCGACGAGTTGCACTGGGAGAAGGAGGCGGGCCGACTCGTGGACCTGTACGACCGGATCTCGTCGGCGCTGTAGCGGAAGGAGGCGCGACCCACGTTCGCCCTCCGCGTGGCGCGTCCGCGCCCAGAGCGGCCGGGCCGGACCGAGGAGACCGGGACGCGGCGCACGCAGCGACGACCCCGACGAGGTAGGCCCGAGGTGCGGACGGTACCCGGCTGGGAGACGCATCGTTCAACGGAGTTCAGGAGACGGTGTTCTGGTTTCGTTCTCCGCTGGGCGGTTCTGGTAGAACCGCGCGCTCCATGGCGGCAGAGCGTTCCTCCGTGCGACGCACTCATCCAGGAGCGATTCGTTCGCTCGTGGCCGCGGTCTTCGTATCTGCGGTGCTTTCCTTCCAGGGACCGGCGTCGGCGTTCGCCGACGACCCGGTGGACGCGACCGCGCGGCGGATGGACGACCGGCTGTTCTTCGTGCAGAGCCTGAGCCGAGGCTGGGAGCCGCTTCTCACCGACTTCGAGGTCACCCTTGCGTCGCTCGGCGACGGCGACCGCACGCCCGTCCTCAAGATCCGAGACACGGCGGCCGAGCGCTATGCGGACCTCCGGGCGGGCGACGGCACGGAGGCCGGCGAGAAGCGTGCGTTCTCGCTGTACGACCTGCTGGCGCGCGACGCCGTCGTTGCGGCGCGCCGGACCGAGTTCGCGCTGAAGGCCGCCACGATCGAGCTGAAGTGGGCCGATCGTGCCGAGAAGCGGGGCGACGACGAGGGCGCGCTGAAGCTCGCGCTCTCGGCCGCCAAACGATCCCCCGGGTTCCAGCCCGCGTACGACATGATCGCGCGCCTCGGAATCAAGCAGGCTGAGAAGGCGGAAGCGCGCGACGACTTCTACGCGGCGCTCGACGTCCTCACGCAGTCCACGCAGTTGCTCCCCGAGACGACACCCGCGCGCGCGAAGCTCGATCAGAAGCGCTCGCAGATTCTCGCGACGACCGGTGAAGTGGGGATCGAGTGGCTCGGTGCCGCGGACCGCATGGCGAAGGTGCGCGGCCCGAAGACCGACTTCGCGTCGGCGCAGCTCGAGTTCCGTCCGCTCGCAGGGCAGAAGGCCCCGCCGCAGCAGCAGGCGGGCAGGCCGATGCGCCTTCGCAACGGGCGCTACGAAGTCGTCGCCCGGGGGAACGGTCCGGCGGAGTTCCGGGCGGGACAGATCGATCTCACGTCGCAGGGGGCATCCGTCACGTTGGTCGCGGCCGTCCCGGCGAACATGGTGATCGTGCCCGCGACCGGCGGCGAGGACGCATTCCTCATCGATCGCACCGAGGTGACGGTCTCGGAGTTCCGCAGTCCGGGTACCGGCAACCTCGGCGGCGACCGCACCGCGGCGTCCGGCGTGAACTGGCAGCAGGCAACGGCCTACGCTGCGGCGTCGGGGAAGGAACTCCCTACGATCCGTCAGTGGTTCACGGCAGCGTTCGGCGATCCCGACGGCAAGGGGCGTCGCTACCCCTGGGGCGACACGACACCGCAGTCCGGGACGCACTTCGTCGGAGCCGAAGGCATCGAGAGCCCGCAGTCGGTGGACTCGTGCGCCGCGGGCGCCTCTCGGTTCGGCTGCGTCAACATGGCGGGCAACGTGTACGAGTGGCTCGCCGACGAGCGCTTCATCGGGAGCAGTTTCAAGCGCGGCGATCTGAAACGCGACATCGCCGGCCCGGACGACAACACGGCATCCTGGTCGGCCGACCTGCTGCGCGACCCGGTGCCTTCGTTCGAGTGCTGGAACCGCATGCAACCGGCGGATCGGACGCGTCACTTCAACCATCACGCGAGAGAAGACGGAGCGACATACACGCAGGTCGGTCTGCGCTGCGTCGTGCCGCTCGGCAAGCCACGGAGAAACCCATGATCCCGAACTCGTTCCTGCGACTCGTCGCGGTCGCCCTGTGCGCCGCATCCGCGGTGTCTCTCGGCGCGTGCGCGTCCGACGGCGACGGCGGCAGCAGCGGCGGCGGTGGCCGAAGCTCCAGCGACGCCCAGGGCGCGCTGCTCGCGGACGCAGTTCGCATCGCCAGCATCGATCGCAATGCGGTGAACACCGAGGGCCGTGTTCGCTACGTGGTGGACAACGTCTCGGGAGCGGACCAGGAAGACCTCACGTGGTCGGTGTCGTTCCTGTTCCCGCCGCGTCAGGTCGAGAGCGACATCTCGGTGGCCGAGGAGTCGGAGACCACGTCGGAGCGCTCGCTCGTCATGCTCCGCGGCGACGCGGGCAAGGTCCTCGACGCCACGTGCGCCGCGTTCAACGAGCGCCGCGCCGCGGGCCAGGCCGTGATCGGCACGCGACTGCGCGTGGCGAAGAACGAACCTGCGTTCCCGATGGCCCGCAGCGCCGGGTCCCCCGGCACGCGCTTCCTCAACAAGCTCGAGATGGTCGCCGTCTCGAACATCGAGGATGCGTCGGATCCGACGGAACTCGTGCTCGAGTTCGAGAACATCAGCGGATCGAAGGCTTCGGAGCTCGAGGTTCAGGCTGTGTTCCCGCGGTCCGGGATGCGCACGAAGTGGCGGGCCCTCCCTGCGGCCGGCGCCGGCCAGCGCACGCGCGCCGTGCTCGACCTGCGCGGCGTGAACATCGGTGACCGCCAGTTCCTCGTGAAGGTCAGGCAGCAGGACCTCTAGGTCCTTCGGGGTCAACAGGAACAAGGAAGACACGGCACCAGTGCCCGACCTCTCGATCGACTGCCCCGCGTGCGGCGAGGCGAACATGCTCCCGGTCGAATCCGACCAGGAGTCGTTCACCTGCGTCAAGTGCGGCGAGACGGCGTCGATCGATTCGGCGGTGCAGACCGGCACCGAGAAGCAACCCGACTACCTCGTCGGCGAGATCATCAGCGACTGCAAGATCCTGAAGAAGGTGGGCGAGGGCGGTTTCGGCAGCGTCTACAAGGCGCACGACCAGAACCTGCAGCGCACGGTCGCCCTGAAGGTGATGCTCCCCAGCCTCACGACGAACGTCCAGTTCGTGCAGAACTTCGTCCGCGAGGCCGTCACCGCGGCGCAGATCAACCACCCGAACATCGTCGCAATCCACAAGGTCGGACGCGACGAGCGGCGCGGCATCCACTACCTGATCATGGAGTTCGTCGAGGGCGAGACCCTCGCGGACATCGTTCACCGGAAGGGCGTCCTCGGCTGGCAGGAGGCCATGCCGATCTACATCCAGTCGTGCGACGCTCTCGCCACGGCGCACGAACGCAACATCGTCCACCGCGACATCAAGCCCGAGAACCTGATGCTCGACAAGTCGGGGCTCGTGAAGATCACGGACTTCGGCCTCGCGAAGAGCCTCTCGTCGGACCACAAGACGACGAAGGTCATGGGCACGCCGCACTACATGTCCCCGGAGCAGTTCGAGGGCAAGTCGGTGGACGGGCGCTCCGACATCTACTCGCTCGGCGTGACCTTCTACTACCTGCTGTCGAAGTCGCGGCCCTACGAGGGCCAGAACACCGTCCAGATCATCTACGCGATCCTGACGCAGCAGCCGAAGGCGCTCACGGAGCTGAACAAGGACGTGCCGCAGGCCGTGTGGGCGGTCATCGAGAAGATGATCTCGAAGCGCCCCGAGGATCGGTACCAGTCGCTCCGCGAGACGATCGTAGACCTGAAGAAGCTCCAGGGTTCGGTCGCAGACGACAAGTCGGGGTGCGCGCAGTGCGGCACGAAGAACCCGAAGAGCCGCAAGTTCTGCCGCAGTTGCGGCGCCGCGCTCGTCGTCCCGTGCCCCGCGTGCGGGAGCCCGGAGGCCGCCGGCGCGAAGTCGTGCTCCGGGTGCGGCGCGGACCTCGAGAAACTCGTCCGCACGAAGACCGCGCTCGACGCGGCGAAGCGCTTCCAGGCGATGGGGGATCTCCGCCTCGCGGCCGACGGCTACCGCCAGGTGCTGCAACTCGACGCCGGTCACGCTGAGGCCAAGGCCGAGGTCGAGCGAATCGGCGCGACGCTCGCCGAGGTCGAGCGCGTCGCCAACCAGACCCAGGAGATGATGCGGACGGGCGACATCGAGTCGGCCCTCGGCGCCGTCGAGGAACTCCTCCGCCGCTATCCCTCGTCGAACGAGGTGAAGTCGCAGCGCGACGAGATGCGCAAGACGCTCGCCGACCGCAAGGTGAGCACGCTCGTGGCCGACGCCGAGGCGCTCGCCTCGCAGAGCCGTCTGCGCGAGGCGATGGAGTCGCTCGATCAGGCGCTTCGCGTGGACCCGAGCCGCGAGGACATCCGCGCGGTGCGCGCCGACTACGGCAAGCGCGTCGCGACGGCGGCCGAGAACCGTCAGAAGGCTGCCGAGGCTCTCGCCGGGGGTCGCTACGAAGAGGCGTACCAGCTCGCCAGCGACGTGCAGAAGATCCTCCCCGGCGACTCGGCCATGGAAGACCTGCGCCGGCGCGCACAGTCGTCCGTCGAGTCGGTGGACCAGTTCGTGTCCCGCGGCCAGGCGAAGCTCGCCGCGAAACGCTACGGCGACGCGCTCTCGGAGTTCGAGGCGGCCCTCTCGCTCCGGCCGAGCGAAACGCGGGTGCTCAAGCTCGTCTCCGAGGCCCGGCAGCGGATCGCAGAGCAGCGAGAGCGCGTGGCGAACGCGCGGCGGCTCATGGCGGATCGCCAGTTCCGCGACGCAGTCAAGCTGCTGCAGGGCGTACTCGAGGAGACGCCGGACGATCTCGAAGCCAAGTCGCTGTTGACGTCGTGCGAGCGCGGCGTCCACGAGTCGGACCGACTGGCCGAGATCGACCAGTCGCTCGAGAAGGCCGCGAAACTCGAAGCGGCCGGCGAGACGGCGAAATCGCTTGAGCTGCTCCAGCGCGTGCAGCAGATCGACCCCGACAACGAGACGGCGCGCACCCGTCGCGAGCAGATCGAGCGCAAGTTCCGCGAAGAGAGCGCGCTCCGCGAACTCGCCGACGAGCACCTCGCCGACGGCATGTTCCCCGAGGCGGTGGAGACACTCCAACGGCTGAAGTCCGTCAACGCGGCGAAGTCGGCGTCGTTCGACAAGGAGATCGTCGAGGCGAAGCGCAGCCACGGGCAGGTCAAGGCGAGTCTCGAGCGATCGGAACAGGCACTCGCCGCAAAGGAGTACCGCCGCGCGGGCGAAGCCGCCCAGCAGGTCCTCGCCGTCGCCCCGAAGCACCCGCGCGCAGTGGCGATCAAGAAGGACTGCGACAAGGCCGTCGCGGCCATCGACCGGTTCCTCGCCGAGTGCGACAAGTACCTCGCGACCGAAATGTTCGACGAGGCGCTCGACGCCCTCGACAAGGCGAAGGACCGCGGCGCGACGCCCGAGGAGCACAAGCACCGCCGCGAAGCCTGCGAACAGGGCCGCCTCGCCCTGCTGAAGACCGACGCCACGCGCTCGCTGATGGTGAAGGACTTCGACGCGGCCATCGCCGCGTACCAAAACGTCCTCGAGGTGAAGAAGGACGACGCCGACGCGCTGAAGGGAAAGCGCGCGGCCGAGCGTCGCGTGCTCATCCTCACGAGCGAACCGCTCTCGCTCCGCCTCGGCACCGCGGCGATGGTCCTGCTCTCGCTCGGGCTCCTCCAGTACTCGGCGATCGCATCCACGCGAGACGTCGCGGTCGATGCGCGGGTGCAGGCCAACCGCGATCTCGACGCGGCCAAAACCATCGTCAAAGACGTGCGCAAGCTCGAGGCGGACCTCGCTCCGGCCCAGGCCGCCGAGGCGGCAGGGAACTGGAAGGCGGCGGGCGCGGCCTACGCCGCGGAGTTCGCGCAGTTCAGCAAAGACCCCCGACTGGCGACCGGCCGCGACTTCGCCGTCGCCATCCAGAACGTGGACGCGGGTCCGGACCCGGTGGCGCGGCTCCGGCTCCTGGCTGCCGCGCAGGCGTTCCTCGGCGACGAGGCTGCGCCGCGCAAGCTCCGCGAAGACGTCATCGCCAAGCTGCGCGACGATTTCACGGCGGATGCCATGAAGTCGGCCGCCGCGCTCGAGGCCACCGACGCCACGGCGGCGCTCGCTCGCTACCGCGAGCTCGTGGACGATCCGGTCGGTCGCACGTCGAAGCCGGCGATGGACCGGATCGAAGGCCTGCAGGGGTACCTCAACTACCTGAAGGTCGCGGAGTTGAAGGAGTCGCAGGGCAACTTCAAGGGCGCGGCTTCGTCGTACTTCAACGCGCGCGCGGCCGTCGGAGGCGACGCGGGCCGCGCCGACGGCGTGACCGCGCGTCTCGACCGTCTCCGCGGCCGCTGGCTCGACGCGGTCCGCGCCCGCGCCCGCGCCGCGGGGACCGACGACGTTCCGTACTACGAAGGCGTCGTGCAGGACCTCGCCGAGATGGTGCGCACGCTGGGGCTGCCACGTGAGCAGTTGCTCGACGAGTTCAACAAGGGCATGAGGTAGGAGTGCCACATGGCCGAAGCTGACGCGACACCGACCGTTCGCGCCCACGTGGTCGGGATCACCGACGTGGGGCGCGTACGCGAGCACAACGAGGATGCGTTCCTCGTCTTCGATCGCGAGGCCGGCAAGCCCCTCGTGCCGGGCGTCACGCTCGACACCGACGTGAAGTCCGCCATCCTGCTCGTCGTCTGCGACGGCATGGGCGGCGCCGCGGCGGGCGAAGTCGCGAGCAAGATGGCGTCCGAGCGCGTCGCCGGAATGCTCGCGGCGGCCGACTACGCGACGGCCACGCCGGACGTCATCACCACGCTCATGGACCGCTCGGTACAGCAAGCGAACACGGAGATCTTCGAGAAGGCGCGGTCCGACGCCGAGAAGAAGGGCATGGGCACCACGCTCACGGCCGCGGTCGTGACGGGTGGCCGTCTGTTCGTTTCGCAGGTCGGCGACTCGCGCGCGTACCTGCTGCGCAAAGGGCTCCTCAACCAGATCACGAAGGACCAGTCGCTCATCGGACAGTTGATCGAAGAGGGCACGCTCACGGAGGAAGAGGCCGAGAAGCTCGGCGGCAAGAACATCGTTCTGCAGGCGGTCGGCGTGGAGGAGACGCTCCGCGTGGACACCAAGAACTGGGAGCTCCTGCGCGGCGACGTCGTGCTGCTCTGCTCGGACGGTCTCTCGGGCATGATCAAGGACGCGCGGATGCGCGAGATCTTGACGGAGAAGGGCGAGGACCTGCGCGGCGCCGCGGACCAGCTCATCGCGGAAGCCAACGCCAACGGCGGCCGCGACAACATCACCGTGGTCCTCGGACGGTTCGACGGCGCCGCGCTCCGCCCGCCGATGGACATGTCGGAGACCGGCGAGTTCGAGACCGCCGGCGCCACGTTCCGGGCGCCGCCGCCGCCCGAGCTTCCGAACCCGATGAAGAAAGTCGCCGCGTGGGGCGGCGTGCTTCTCGCGGTGATCGCGGCGGTGTTTCTGATCTTCCGCCCGACGAAGGCCAACGTGTCCGTTGCGGTGAAGCCCGAGGGCGCGAAAGTGCGCCTGGTGGACAAAGACGGCAAGGACGTCGCCCAGCTCGTCGCAGGGTCCACGCCGGTGAAGATCGACGGACTGGTGCCGGGCGACTACCGCCTGCAGGTGACCGCCGAGAAGCACTTCGACGAGACGCAGGACCTTCCCATCAAGGAGCATGGAGTCGTTGAACTCGCTGCGATCTGGCTCGTACCGAAGCCTGGCACGGTGACCGTCTCGGCTGCCGACCCCAACGTGACCGCGACGCTCGACTGTGTTCCTTCGCACCCGAAGGGGACTCCGCTGCACGAGGAGTTCCGTCTGCCCACGGTCGGCGAGCCGCGCACGTACGGGAACGTCGCACCGGGTCGGGTCACGGTGACGGCTTCGCGCCCCGGCTTTCGGACCGCGACGATCCCCTTCGACCTGACGCCCGAGGAGAAGAAGGCCGTGTCGGTTCCAGGCATGGCGGAGGTCTTGGGCGATCTCGCCGTCTCCGGCTGTGCCGGCGGCCACGTCGAAGTGCGCACGGCGTCGGGCGAGCTTCTGTTCGAGGGTGATGCGACGGACGACACGTGGCAGGGCAAGGTGCGCGCGGTGAGGGTCCGCGTGCGCGTCACCTGGATTGGTTTCCGGCCGTTCGAGCAGGAGATCGACGTCGCTGAGGGCGTGCGCGCTGCGATCGCTGCCGTCAAGGCCGCAGAGAAAGTGCCGGTGATCGTCAACGCGCCCGCCGGGAGCATCGTCGTGCTCGAGCAGTCGCGGGGCGGGATCTGGGTTCAGGTGGACGAAGCGGTCGCCAACGACGCGGGAGTGGCGCGGCCGCGGAACCAGGCTCCGGGCCGTTACCGGGCGCGCGTCGAGGGCGGGGTGCCGGTCGAGGTCGAGATCGTGGCGGGCGACAAGGAAGGCGTGATCCGCCTCAAGGGCAAGTGAGCTCGCAGACCGCACCCGCGCGGATCGCAGCCGGCACCGTACTCGGCGACCGGTTCGAACTTGGCGCCGTCGTCGGCGAAGGCGCGATGGGAGTCGTGTACCGCGCCACGGACCGGCTCTCCGACCGGCCGGCTGCCGTGAAGGTCATGAAGGCGCAACTCTCGCAGTCGCGCGAGTTCGTCGGGCGCTTCAAGCGCGAGGCCCGCGCGGCGTCCCGGTTCCGCCACCCTGCCGCGGTCGCGGTGCTCGCGACCGGTGAGACCGAAGACCGCCTGCCGTACATCGCGATGGAACTGATCGAGGGGCGATCCCTCGACGAGCTCATCCGTGCCGAGGCTCCGCTCGCGTCCGGCCGCGCCTGCAACCTGATCCACCAACTGCTCCGCGCGCTCGCCACCGCCCACAAGCTCGGCATCGTTCACCGCGACATGAAGCCCGCCAACATCCGCGTGGTGGTCGATGCCGACGGCATCGAACGCCCGAAGATCCTCGATTTCGGCGTGGCGAAGTTCGTGCGCGGCGACGTCGGCGAGGTGACCGGGTCGTTCAAGACGAAGACCGGGATGATCGTCGGTACGCCGAAGTACATGGCGCCCGAGCAGATCCGCGGCGACGCGATCGACGGACGTGCGGACATCTACGCCGTCGGCGCGATGTTCCACGAGATGCTGACCGGCAAACCGCCGTTCGAAGCGGACGACGTGTTCGGGTTCGTCGCGCTGCACCTGAAGCAGCAGGTGGCCTCGATCACCCAGCGGTTCCCCGACCTCGACGTGCCCCCGGAAGTGGACGAAGTCGTCCTCCGGATGCTCGAGAAGGAGCCGAAGTCGCGCCCCGAAGACGGCGCGATCCTGGCGGACGAACTCGAGCGTTGGTCGGTCGAGGACCCGAAGGCCGCACAGAAGTCCGTCGAGCTGAAGCGAGGCGTGATCGCCGTGGTGGTGGCGGGAGTCGTCGGCGCCGGCGCCGCGTGGGTGCTCGGTCCCGCGGTCGCGCCGGTTGCCGCCGCGGCGTCGCTCGCCCTCGCCGGGGGCGCGGCGTTCGCAGCGACGCGGTTCGGGCGCCCGTCGGTCTGGTCGTACGTGAAGCGCATCGGCGTCGTCCTCGGGTCGCTCGTCGTGCTGTGTGCGATCACGCTCTTCGTTCCGGGGAGCCCCGGGCTGTTCGTCACCGTGTCGTTCGTGCTCGCGGCGCTCGTCGTGTACGCGGCGTTCCTGATCGTGTGGAACGCGAAGGTGCGGTTCCTGCGGTTCGCCGCTGCGGGCGTGGTCGCTCCGCTGCTCTGCCTGACGCTCTTCCCAGTGCGAATCGATCCGGCCGCCCGCGACCCCTACTACGTCGCGGTCTACGACAAGGGGCCCGCCGCGTCTGCCGACACGGAGGGCGCTGCAAAGAAGGGCACCGCGCTCGCGCTGCTCTCCATCGCCGCGATCTTCGGCCTCGCATCGATCGCGCTGCCGCGGCCCGGCGCCGCCCGGCGGACGTGACCGGACTTCGGCGCGTGAGCGTGGGCCGCAGCTTCAGCTTCTTCTGTGGCTCGGCGGTCGTTGCGGCGCTCGCCGCGGGCCTGTCGATGTCGGCCCTTGCGGCGCCGCGCGAGGGCGCGGTGCCGGACCCGGGCGCCCGGATCGGCGGAAAGGTCGTTGCGGCCACCGGCGTCCTGACGTTGGCGGCGGGTGCGACACTCGAGACCGGGGCCGCCGGAGCCCGCGTGCGCCTCGCTGGGAACGGGGAGTTGCGGGTCGGCCCGAACTCCGTCGTCAGCCACCAGGGCGTCGAGAACGGCGTTGAGTCGTTCTTCGTCATCGCCGGAGACGTCGAGGCGCCGATCACACCGGCGACGATTCTCGGCGCTGCGCCAGGATGGGTCCGGTGCGCCGCGGGTGGCCGGGCCACCGTTCGGGTGAGCAGTCCGGCCGGCGTCGGCGATTCGGCTAGTGGCGGCGGTACGGCTAGTGGCGGCGGTACGGCGAGTGGCGGCGGTACGGCGAGTGGCGCGTCCGACAGCGCGACGTTCCGCGCGATCGACGGTGCGGTGGAGATCCAGTACTTCGCGGTGTACGTCGCGCTGCCGGCGGCGAGCCAGATCGGGCTCACGCTCGGCGGGGCTGGTCCCGGGTCGCTTTCGTTCACGACGGGCACTGCGAACCGGGGTGGCGTCGTCGTACGTCGGCAGTCCGGCGACCGGACGCACGTCGCCGACGTTCCGCCGGGCGTCTCGGGCGTAC
>JAIOPE010000083.1 GCA_021414065.1 Planctomycetota bacterium | reverse complement strand
CGGATGGTGGACGTATCCGACAAGGATCGCACCGTGCGGGAGGCCGTCGCGGAGGCGATGGTCCTCTGCTCACCGGCGACGCTCGCCCTCGTGCAGGCAGGAAAGGTGGCCAAGGGCGACGTGCTCGCAGTGGCGCGCGTGGCCGGGATCGCCGCCGCGAAACGCGCGAGCGATCTGATCCCGCTCTGTCACCCGGTGTCGCTGACGGGCGTCGTCGTCGATCTGGTCATCGAAGATGCAGGCGTTCGCATCACATCCACCGCGCGCGCGGCGGACCGTACCGGAGTCGAGATGGAAGCGCTGACCTCGGCCGCGGCGGCCGCCCTCACGATCTACGACATGCTGAAGGCAGCCGAGCGAGGCATCGAGATCACGGGGCTCCGGCTGCTCGCGAAGTCGGGCGGCCGCAGCGGCGTCTGGAAGCGCGGGACTTCCTCGTGAAGGCGGCCGTCGTCACGGTCTCCGATCGCTCCTCTCGCGGCGAGCGTCCCGACGGCGGGGGGCCGGCAGTTGCGGAGGCGCTGCGCGCGCTGGGATACGAGGTGTCTCACACCGCGGTGGTGCCTGACGAACGCTCCCAGATTGCTGACGCAATTCGCCGACTTGCTGCCTCGCACGACCTCGTGGTGACGACCGGCGGGACGGGGCTCGCGCCGCGCGATGTCACACCCGAGGCGACGCGCGACGTCGTGGAGCGCGAGGCCCCCGGGTTCGGCGAGGAGATGCGACGCCGCGGCGTCCAGACGTTCGCACGCGCGATCCTGACGCGCGCCACCGCGGGCACCGTGGGACGCTGTTTCGTGCTCAACCTGCCCGGCAGCCCGAAGGGCGCTGTCGAGTGTCTCGGATGGGTGGCGGAGCCCCTCCGACACGCCCTAGAGCTCCTGCGCGGCGGAGAAGCCGACTGCGCCAACACGACGCGGAAGTGAGCCGCCAACCGCGTGCGCACGCGCCGACGCGCCGACGCGCCGACGCGCCGAGCGGCTGCCGAACCGACTCCCGAGGTGAAACGATGATCGCCCTATCGTCTCCGACTGTCTCCCACCGCCCGCTCCGGGTCGCGATTGCCGGCGCGACGGGCGCCGTCGGCGCCGAGTTCCTGCGTCTGCTCGACGACAGGAACTGGCCCGTGGCGTCGCTGAAGCTGTTGGCATCCGCACGATCGGCGGGCAAGACGCTCCGCTTCCGCGGCGAGGACCTGCCGGTCGAGGAACTCACGGATGCCAACCTGCGCGGGCATGACCTTGCGTTGTTCTCGTGCGGCAGCGAGCGCAGCGTCCGGTTCGCCGACAGCGCGCGCCGCGGCGGGGCGGTCGTCATCGACAACAGCAGCGCGTTCCGCATGGACGCAGACGTGCCGCTCGTGGTGCCCGAGATCAATCCGGAAGCGGCGCTCGCACACAAGGGCGTCCTCGCCGTGCCGAACTGCACGACGATCGTGTTCCTGATGGCCGCGGGTCCGCTCCATCGCGAGGCGCGCATCCGACGGGCAGTGGTTTCGTCCTATCAGGCGGCCTCGGGCGCCGGCGCCACTGCGCTCGCCGAGTACGACGCGCAGGTCCGCGCAGCGGCCGCGGAGCGCCCGCTGGAGCGGACGGTGTTCCCGCGCATCTTGCACGGGAACGTCATCCCGCAAGTGGACGTGTTCCTCGACGACGGCTCCACGAAGGAGGAGCGCAAGCTCGATCGCGAGACGCGCAAGATCCTGGGCGATGACGGCGTCCGCTGCGCGGCGACCTGCGTGCGCGTCCCGGTGCGTCGCGCGCACTCGGTCTCGATGGCGCTCGAGTTCGAGCGGCCGGTCTCGGCCGCCCGCGCCCGGGAAGTCCTCTCCGCGGCCCCAGGGGTCGTGGTCGTGGACGCGCATGGTTCCGCGGACTACCCTACGCCCCTCGATGCCTCGGGCAGGCTCGAGGTCCTCGTCGGCCGGATACGCGAAGATCCGAGTCGCGAGGGCGGACTCCTTCTCTGGTCCGTTGGCGACCAACTCCTCAAGGGTGCGGCATGGAACGCAGTGCAGACGGCGGAACTCCTGATCGAGAGAGGTCTCCTGTGAAGTCCGGGCGCACCGGCCGACGCGGGAACAAGCTCGACCTGGCCGAGCTTCGGCGGCTCGCGGAGCTGA
Source organism: Planctomycetota bacterium (assembly GCA_021414065.1). Classification (GTDB taxonomy): domain Bacteria; phylum Planctomycetota; class JAJSAM01; order JAJSAM01; family JAJVHW01; genus JAIOPE01. Next base: position 39,918 of record JAIOPE010000083.1, on the reverse strand, counting down.
TGGAGCAGAAGGACCTCTTCGAAGTGGAGATCGAGGAGGAGGGCAAGCGCGTCCACGTGGTGCGCGGGGCCCCCCGTGGCGCGGCGACAGGACCCGTCGTCTACGCGCAGGCGCCGCAGTTCATGGCGACGTCCGCACCGTCCGGCGCCGCGGCGACGGCGCCGGCTGCAGGTGCGCCGGCGGTCGCTCCGCGGGGAACCGAGATCGCGTCCCCGATGGTCGGCACGTTCTACCGGTCTCCCGGGCCGGACGCTGCCTCGTTCGTCGAGGTCGGTGACCGGATCAACAAGAACTCGGTCGTCTGCATCGTCGAGGCGATGAAGGTGATGAACGAGATCAAGGCCGAAGTGGACGGCGAGATCCTGGAGATCCTCGTCCAGAACGGTGAACCGGTGGAGTTCGGTCAGCCTCTCTTCCTCGTGCGTCCGGCCGGCGGGCCGGGCTGAGCGGCACGATGTTCTCTCGCATCCTCGTTGCGAACCGCGGAGAGATCGCGCTCCGTGTGATCCGCGCGTGCCGCGAAATGGGCATCCAGACCGTCGCCGTGTACAGCACGGCCGACGCGAAGGGCAGCTGGCTGCGGTACGCGGACGAGTCGATTTGCATCGGCCCCGCGCCGAGTTCGAAGTCGTACCTTTCGATCCCGGCGATCCTCGCCGCGGCCGAGATTGCAGACGTGGACGCGATCCACCCGGGCTACGGGTTCCTCTCCGAGAACGCTCACTTTGCCGAGATCTGCAGGGCGTCGAAGATCGCCTTCATCGGGCCGACGTCCGAGGCGATCCGCACGATGGGGGACAAGTCGGCCGCGCGGCGCGCTGCCGAGAAGGCCGGCGTCGCCGTCGTCCCCGGGAGCAAGGGCAAGATCACCGGTGAAGACGAAGCGATCAAGACCGCCCGCGAGATCGGCTACCCGGTGCTCGTCAAGGCATCGGCCGGCGGCGGCGGTCGCGGGATGCGCGTCGCCCACAACGACATGAGCCTGCGATCCGCAATCCAGTCTGCCCAAGCCGAGGCGCAGGTCGCATTCGGCGACAGCTCGGTCTATCTCGAGCGGTACCTCGACCGTCCACGCCACGTTGAGGTCCAGATCCTGGCCGACACCCACGGCAACGTGGTGCACCTGTTCGAGCGCGACTGCTCCGTCCAGAGACGTCACCAGAAGATGGTCGAGGAAAGCCCGTCGCCCGCGCTGCCGAAGCCCGTGCGCAAGCGGATGCTGCAGTCGGCGGTGCGTCTCATGAAGACCGCGGGGTACACGAACGCCGGGACCGTCGAGTTCCTGGTGGACCGCGACAATTCGTTCTACTTCATCGAGGTCAACGCTCGCATCCAGGTTGAGCACCCGGTGACGGAACTGGTGACCGGCATCGACCTCGTGAAGGAGCAGATCCGTCTCGCGGCGGGAGAGAAACTCGGGTACGACCAGGACGATGTCGTGTTCCGCGGCGCCGCGATCGAGGTCCGCGTGAACGCCGAGGACCCCGAGCAGGGTTTCCGGGCGTGTCCGGGCCGCATCACCGAGTGGTCGCCCGCCGGCGGGCCCGGCGTGCGCGTGGACTCGCACGCACACCAAGGCTACGTCGTTCCTCCGAACTACGACTCCCTAATCGCCAAGCTCATCGTCCACAAGCCGGATCGCCGCCAGGCCCTCCTCGCGCTAGACCGATGCCTGGACGAGTTCACCATCTCCGGGATCAAGACGACGCTTCCCTTCTTCCGGCGGGTCATCCGCCACGCCGGGTTCGCGTCTGGGCACTACGACACGGGATTCGTCGAGGACCTCCTCGCGGGCACGGAGTCGTGAGTCGGCTCCCGCCGGCGCGCGATCCGCGCGGCAGTCTCCGGCGTCTCGCAGCGGTCCGTCCGCGGTCCCGAAGACACACGGCCGCCGCTGACCGCCGGGTGCGAGTTGTCCAGATTGACGACCGGAGTTGAGGATTTAGACGCTGGCGGCCGATGAAGACAGATGGCGCCTGCGAGCTCGCAGTCGAAGCTCGCGGTACGTGGCGCGCGACGGTTACCAAAACTTCAGGAGATTGCGCGCGGGCAGCCATACTGAGGGCCGCACCGGGAAGCAAAACGCCGGTGGGCGCGTTCTCAGTCTGATCGACGACATTCCGACCCACGAGCGGAAGCTAGCGAGTCCGGCGCCGACGCGGGCGAACTCGGCTGCACGTCGTTCGTGAACCGCTGGCGGTAAATGCCACGCGGTTCGAGGCGTTCGCGATGGGTAGCCGGCTGAGGTATGGCGCTGGATTTCGGGTGCGAGCGACGAGGCGGAGAGCACATGAATACGATGAAGCAGGTGGGTGCGAGAAACGCTGCGCGGGTACTTAGGACGCTCGTCGGCGCGTTGGCCATTGGTCTGTCTGTCTCTGCGACCAACGCAGCAACCGATCCCGCGCACGTTGACGTGCGTACGACCGGTTCCGTTCGCGTCCAGCCTGCGAAGGCGGGGAGTTCCATCGGTCAGGTCATCCGGCTCGCGGATGACCGCGCGCGCGCGACCCTTGAGTTCTCCGACGGTTCGACGGTGCAGATCGTCGGGCCTGCTGTTGTCCAGATCGTGGACGTTTCTGCCACGGGGCATCGCATCCAGCTCGTGGAGGGTGTCGTCTCCGAGGCGCGGGTCCGCGGTGTGGCTCTCGAAATCCAGACGCCCTACGACGCATCCCTTGTGTTGCAGAACGCCACTGGTTTTGCGCGGGTCGTCGGTCGGGACCGCGTCACGTTCCAGCGCCGCGACGGTGACTACGCTCGCGTGCACGGCGGCGGTGTTGCGTACGACCTGAAGACTTCCCCATGGTCGCTGAATCTTCGTCAGCCGACTGCCACTTCTCCCGCTCAGCCTTCGCCGGCCGCGGGGCGCCCACGCTCGCTGGTGGCGATGCCGAACGATCGCGCCGGCATCCTGCTCGGCGAGCGCGTGATCGTCGTCGAGCCGGCGTCGCAGTTCAAGCTCACTGAGCTCAACGCGCCCGGCGCGGCGGTTCGCCTTTGCTACCAAGGGAAGGATGACTTCGGAGTGGTGTACGTCGGCACCGACACCGTTCTGTTTCTTGCTCCCGGTGAGTGCGTGGTGTTCGACCAGTACGGGAACGTCACGTCGTTCGACGGGATCTCGCACATGTACCACCCGCTCAGCGAGGAGCTCCCTTACGAGGAGTCGGTTGAGAGCGCCGCCGACGCCAGTATTTCGCGCTCAAGCCGACGGTAGTTAGGAGAGACTCGGGTAGGAGCTTTGTCGTGCCGATGATCTTGCTCGAAGGTGTCTTGTCGTAAGCGCCCTTGATCCTGAGGCTGTCTCCGTTGCGGGACTTCTCGGGTCGCGGCGCTGTAGTTCAGCCCTGCGCAGGGCGTTGATGCTGGTTGTCCTGTTGTCTTTCGCGGCCGAGGGCCCCCCGTGGGATCCGGATCGGTCGCGGGGGGCACGAGCCCATAGGGGACCTGTTCGATGATCCGAAGCGATAACGCCGCACGTCTCGCCCTTGCCGTCGCGATCGGAACCGCTCTCGCGGCTCCCGCCTTCGCGCAAGATGCCACACGCACTCGCGCCCCGCTTGCGACCACCACCGCCGCGCCGCAGGCGCCTGCGCGCGACGAGGCCGTAAAGACGATGCCGACCTGGGATGCGTTCGGGTCGAGCGACACATCGAGTACTTCCGAGACGATGTACCGCCTCTCGCGTGACTTCCTGTCGACGCAGGAGATTGGCGTGCGTCGCCTCGGCACGGTGCCGATCTGGCCCCGTGGGGACCTCAAGTTCGGACCCGTCCGCATCCTTCCCTACGTCCGCGAGGGTGTGGAGTACGTCTCGAACTACTACCGTGAGCACCGCACGGGCGACACGGGCAGCCCGAACGCCAACGACGCCGCGTGGACGCACACCAATGAAGCCGGTGCCAACGCCGACATGGCCTTGGCCGGCGGACGTCTGCGGCTCGCAGCGTCGGTGGACGCCGAGTACGACGTTCGCTACGACCACGGAAACGAAGATCGCGGCACGCACACTGGATCGACCCTTCTGCGCGACGACGCGAAGGCGAACAGTCTGGAGCTCAGCGCTCAGGTCGGCGCGTCGTATCGGTTCCCGAGCGGTGTCTACATCCGCGGCGGCGTCAGCTATGAGAAGCGTTCCGATCCGATCGACGTCGAGATCACGCGTCAGTTCAAGCGCACCAATCGCGGCTCGTTCCTGACCTTCGGACTCGATCGCGACATCATCTTTGGATCGAAGTTCCGCTTCGAGTTTGGCACTGCCGCCCGCCACACGTACGGTCGGGAGCAGGGCCTCGACGACATGAACCGGACGGAGGCGGGCTACTACGCCAAGGCCTCCTATCCCTTCCTGAAGAACACCACCCGAATCTTCGGTCGTGCTCGCTACCGCCAGGACGAGCGCGACTCGAAGCGCATCAACGACGGCAACCTCTGGGGCTTCGACGTCGGAATGGAAGGCTCGATCCCGCTCTCCGAGGGCGAGTACCGTGGCCTTCGCGGCCAGGTGAGCGTCGGCTTCGACAGTGCGCTCTACGAAAGCGGCCAGTTCACGAACGGGTCTGCGATCGTGACGCGCGACGAGAACCGCAGGAACACCAGCCTTGCGGTGTCGGCGATCCTTCAGTACATGATGTCGCGGAAGTCAAGCGTCGACCTGCGTTACCTGCGCACGAACCAGTTCACGTTCCACGGCAACTATCAGATCGTGGACCGCATGGATCTGACGTTCACGCACAACATCGGTCAGAACCTCACAGGTCGCGTCGGTACCTTCTTTGAGTACGCGGACCCGTCGGGTCGGCTGCGCCAGCAGGACGACACGTTCTCCGGCGACACGACGGGCGACTATCCGGCAACGACCCGCTTCGGTGCGGGTGCCGGTCTCCGCTATCGGATCAACGAGTGGTTGGACGCTGACGGTCAGTACGACTGGGAGCGGCGGAACGGCCGCGCGAGCTTCGTCAATCACCGCGTGAGTGCTGGAGTCACGTTCTACCTGAGCGCACTGAAGGCAAAGTCGCGCGGATACGATGAGGGTGCAAGCCTCGTGGGCGACACCTACACGGCTCCGGCTGCTGCGCCTCGCGCGACCGCGCCGGTCGTCGTGGCCCCCGTGGTCAAGGCGCCCGCCACCCCGGTCGCTCCGGCGGCTCCCCGCGTCGTGGCACCGGCTGCACCGCGCGTAGCGGTTCCGGCCGCCCCGGCGGTTCGCTCCGGTCTCGACATCCGCAGCAGCGGCGATGTCCGCGTGGAGGGTGGTTCCGGCGCATCGAAGGTCGGCTCGGTGGTGCGGCTCCGCGACGCCGCAGCGCGCGCGACGCTCAACTTCGCCGACGGTTCGTCAGTGCAGGTTGTGGGCCCGGCTGTCATCCAGGTTGTCGAGGTGGGCGGCAGCGGCAACCGCCTGCAACTCGTGTCCGGCGTCATTTCCGAGGCCCGAGTCGGCGCAGTGGCTCTGGAGATCCAGACCCCCTACGACACGTCGCTCGTGTTGCAGAATGCGTCCGCCTCGGCGCGCGTGGCGCCTCGGCAGTCCGTGTCGTTCCAGCGGATCTCCGGTGAGTTCGCGAAGGTCTACCGTGGTGGCAGCGCCACGGAACTCACCTCCACAGCGTGGTCGATCGACGTCAGCAAGTAGTTCAGGGGCAGACCATCGGACCCGCCCAGGCCCAGGCCTGGGCGGGTCTCTTGTTTCTGGCTCGCATTGCGGGGCGCTAGTCTCCCCGGCCCGGGAGTGCGCCCCGGTCACGAGGAGGTCGTATGCGTTCCTGGATCGTTCTCTCCGTTGCACTTCTGACTGGCGTTGCCGTTTGGAGCGCCGCAGCCTCGGCTCAGGAGCGCCCGCCACAGCCCCCGCAGCAACCGCCCCAGGGCCCGAGCGCACGGCCGCAAGATCCTGCACGTCGTGACCTCGGCGCGTACCGCCTGCGCGTCGAAGACGAAGTCGAGGTGGCGATCTACAAGACGGGGAGCTTCGACACGAGTCTCACGAAGCACATCGTCGTGCCTGCGAACGGAGAGATTTCGTTCGCGCCGATCGGAAGGCTCAATCTCCTCGGCAAGACCACGTGGGAGATCGAGGAGTTCATCACCGCTCGTCTGAAGGACGAGAACATCGTCACGAACCCCAACGTGGGGTGCTTCGTGATGAAGTACGCCCCTCGCACGGTCTCGGTGATCGGTGCGGTTCGAGCGTCGGTGGAGATGCCGGTTCACAAGGACCTCCGCGTCCTCGAACTGCTCTCGCGCGTCGGCGGACTCGATGCGCCTGACGCCGACTTCTCGCACGTCTCGATCCGCCGACCGGTGCCGGATGGGCGTCCGTTCACGTTCGAGGTCAACGTTGACGTCGTCTTCCGCCAGAACGACGAGCAGCAGAACGTCGTCATCAAAGAGGGCGACATCGTCTACATCCCGCGCCTCGAGACGTCGATGCCGCAGTCGTCCGATTTCGTCTACATGCTGGGGAAGATCGGGCAGAAGGGACGCATCCCGATCGTTCGCGGTCGCTACCCGTTCACGCTCGTGCGTCTGATCTCGATCTGCGGTGACTTCTCCGAGTTCGCAGATCGGTCGAAGGTCAAGGTCATCCGCATGACGGAGACGGGGCGGCAGACGTTCGTGGTGGACTTCGACGACATCATCGAGGGCAAGCGCCCCGACTTCGAGATGAAGCCCGACGACATCGTCTTCGTGCCTGAATCGTTCCTGTGAACCGCAGAGTTCCGATCGTTGACGATCGCGCTCTTGGAGGCGCCACGTGCAGCCGTTGAACAGCCAGACGCAGTCCGCCGCGCACCAGCAACCCAGACATCTCTGGGACTACTGGGGCGTGGTCATGAAGAGATGGTGGCTGCTGGTGCTCACGTTCGGCGTCGCGGTCGCGATCGCGTGGCTCGTGACGAAGAACCAGGAGCCGCAGTACCGCGCGACCGCGACCATCGAGATCGTCCCGCCGACGTCGTCCGGGGGAGACGGGATGTTTGCGCCCGCGATTTTCACCGACGATCGCTACCTCGACACCCAGGTCGAGAAGCTGCGCATGCCGACGACGATCGAGCGAGCGGTCAAGGCCCAGAAGCTATCGCAACTCCGGGAGTTCGCGGGCAAGAGCGACGGCGACATCGTCAAGCTCGCGATCAACAAGGTCGAGGTGTCGCTCCGGCGCAACAAATTGCTCATGGACGTGAGCTTGGTGGGTCCGGACCCGCGAGTCTTGCACCACCTGGCAAACGCGCTGGTGCAGGAGTTCCGTGAGATGCAACGGTCGGAGACACGCAACCGTCGCGAGACCGTGCGGTCCGACCTCGAGGGACGCATCGCCAAGCTCGGCACGGACATCAAGATCGCCGAGCAGGAGAAGCGACTCCGCCTGGAGGCGCAGCACTACAGCGAGTACACGTTCGACTTCGTCACGCAGAACGAGACTGCCCGATTGGGCGAGTACACGAAGAAGCGCGACGAAGTGAGCCGCGCAGTCTCGGAAGGGCGGGTCCTCAACGAGGCGTTCAAGGCCGCTCGCGAGAAGGCGGGCGGTGCGGTGGACGCGCTTGCGCAGATTCCCGACGTGCGGCAGAACCCCCAGGTCGTCGCAGTACAGCGTCAGATCGACGCTCTGGGAGATCGTCGAGAGCAACTGATTCGTGAAGGTGTGGGCGTCTCGAACGAGCGGATGCGCGCCCTGGATCAGGAGATCGATGGGCTCGTGAAAGCGCGCATGCGCGCCATCCTGGACTTCGTGGACGGCTTCCAGCTGAGCTACCGCGGCAAGGTCGAACAACTCGTGGACCTGGAGCGCGACCTCAAGGGGATCGAAGCGAAGGTCCAGGAGGTGGTCCAACTCCACGGTTTCGTGGACGAGAAGAAGGTGGACATCACGCGCGCGACGGAAGAGCGCACGACGCTGAACCGGCGCCTAGAACCCATCCTTGCGAGCCAGTTCGAGGACCGTGATATCGTCAGCATCTCGCAGCCCGCGCACGAGCCCACGGAGCCGTTCAGTCCGAACCTCAAGCAGAACCTGATCCTCGGCGCAATCCTCGGTCTGCTGTGCGGACTCGCGTTGGCATTCCTGCTCGACTACCTCGACGACACGATCCGGACCAAGGACGAGCTGGCGAAGGTGGCCGACGTGCCGCTTCTCGGTGTGGTCCCCAACATCCAAGGGGGCACAGGCGACACGTCGAAGAAGGACATGTTCGCGCACGCTCAGCCGAAGAGCACGATCTCGGAGGCGTACCGCGGTGTGCGCACGGCTCTCACGCTCTCGGCGGAGGGGCCGACGCAGAAGGTCCTCCTGCTGACGAGCGCCGGCCCGCGCGAAGGGAAGACGACCACCGCCATCAACCTGGCGACCGTCCTGGCGTATGCCGGCGGACGCACACTCCTCATCGACGCCGACCTTCGCAAGCCCCGCGTCCACAAGTCATTCGGGGTCGCCAACACCCGTGGGCTGACGAACCTGATCATCGGGCACGACGACCCGGTGGACTACTGCATGCCTACGCAGGTGGACAAGGTGGATCTTCTCCCCAGCGGTCCGATCCCGCCGAATCCCTCGGAGATGCTTGGTCACAAGCGGATGTTCGAGATCCTGGCCCGTCTACGGGAGAAGTACGACCACATCATCATCGACACGCCGCCGATCGGCGCAGTCACCGACGCAGCGGTGCTCGCCACCATCTGCGATGGTGTGATCCTGGTGGTCCACGCGGGCAAGACGCGTCGGCAGATCGTGCAGCGCGGTCTGGAGCAGTTGCGGTACATCAACGCGCACGTGGTGGGCGTGATCCTCAACAACCTCCAGATGGGCCGCATCCGGTACTACCCGGGCTACTACCACTACTACTACTACTACTCTTCGCACTACGGCGCCGAGGAGGCACCGCCGGAACAGGCGGTCGCACCGGTCGCCAAGGACGCCGCCACGGGAGACGACGCGAGGTGAACGCCCGGCGCGCGTGTGCCTCGGCAGCGCGCGTCGTGGCCGCCGCAGCGGCGCTCGGACTCGCCGCCGGGCAGGCGAACACCTGGTGGGCCGAGCAGTCGTACGAGGCCGGCATCCGGGCGATCGATCCACGCACCGGCGTCGAAGCGTCGGATGCCCCGGCGCGCGATGTGCCCGGGCGGCTGGAGGCGTACGCCTCAGCCGTTGAGCGGGACCCAACCCAGCCGCTCTTCGCGTTGCGCGCCGGGCAGATCCAACTCCACCGCGTCGCCGGTCGACCGCTGCTCCCAGACCGCAGCGAGCGACTGGCGGCGAGTCGCGCGCTGCTCGAACGCGCCGCCACTCTGCACCCTCTCGACGGCCGAACTCACGACGCTCTGGCGTCCGCATGCGTCCTGGCGGGGGACACCGATGGCGCCGTCGCTCGGACGCGGGCAGCGCTGCTGCTGATACCACGAAGCCTCGCGGGACTGAATGCCGCTGCCGCGCGGCTCGCGTGGGTCTGGCGACGCACAATGGACCCGGACGTGCTCGCCGCTTGCGTGGATGCCGCGCGCCTCGGGTTCGAGCTGTACGACGGGCGGGACGAGCAGGTCTCCCAGGGGCGCACCATCGGTGGCGCCTGGCCCGCGCGGGAGCTGCTGCTCGCGCCGAGCGGGCCGCTCATCGACGACCTGCTGCTCGCGCTTCGCGGCCGTCCTGACCTCCTGGAGACCGCGGCGCGACTGGTGGACGATGCGCGCCCTGACGCGGCCCGAAGGCTGCGAGCGGAGTCCACTGCGACGGGGGGCCGGTGAGCTTGGATCGGCCTCTCGCGTGGACCGCGCTCCTCGTGGCGTCCGCTGCGCCGTGGGCGTTCGGTTCCGTAGACCCCTCCTGGGCGGCGGCACTCGCCGTGGGCTGTCTCGTGCCGGGTGCGCTGATGCTGCTCGCCGACGTGACCCGCAGACACCCCGCGGCGGTTCCTCGCGGCGTGCTCGTCGCGGCGATGCTCGTCGTCGCGGTTCCCGCGATCGCGCTGGTACCCCTCCCGCACGCGGTGCGAACGCTCGTGGCCCACGGGGGCACGACGTTGATGGATCGGGTTGCAGCATCGACGTCCAGCGGTTGGCGCCCATCGTCGCTGGCGCCAGCGGCGACAGGCACCGCGCTCGGTCTGGCGGCAGCCTATGTCGCAGCGTTTGCGCTGCTCCGGCGCGAAGCGGGCCGACCCGGCGGCCGCCAGGCAATCACGGCCGCGCTGTCCATTTCCGGCGTCGGGCTGGCCGTGATCGGCGTGTGGCAGCACGTTACGCAGCTCGGGGAGCTGAGGCCGAAGATCTACTGGCGCTGGCAGGTGTACGAGGCGGGCACGCCGTTTGGACCCTACGTCAATCGCAATCACTTCGCCGGAGCGATGGCCGTCCTCGCCTGCGTGGCAGCGGGGGAGGCGCTCGCCTCGTGGTCGCTCCGGCGACGAGCCGTATCCGTCGTGTACGCCGCGGCCGTCGCGACGATGCTGGGCGCGTTGGCTACGACGACGTCGCGCGGAGGGGTGATCGCCGCGGGGACGGGCGCGTTGTTCCTGCTGGCATGCGCGCCGCGGGGTCGGCGGCTCCGCGGGGCGTTGCTCATCGCGAGCGCCGTGGCCGCCGCCGGTGCGGCGCTCTTCTGGACCGGCGCTCTGGACGCCTTCACCGCTCGGATTGCCACGCTCTCCGGTCGGTGGAAGAACCGCTTCGGCGTGCAGCGGGATGCCATCCTGGCGTTTCTAGACAACCCGATCTTCGGCACGGGTGCCGGCACGTTCGAAGACGTCTACCCTCCGTACCAGAGGGTCTGCGACGAGCGGTCGTTCCAGAATGCCCACTCCGACTGGGCGCAGGTTCTGATGGAGACCGGCCTGCTCGGTTTGGCGGCGCTGATCGCGGTGTGGCGTGAGTTCGCCGCGTGGGTTCGGTCCGGCATCGCGGCGAGCGGCGCGTCTCGTTGGCGAACGCTCGGTCCCGCGGCCGGGGTCGCGGCTGTCGTCGCGCACGGGTTCGTCGAAGTCAATCTCCATGTCCCCGCGAATGCTCTCCTGACGGTCTGCGCGCTCTCGCTAGCATCCGCGGCAGTCGGCGGCGATACGGCGGACGGATCGTCCACCCGCGGCCCGGACTAGAGCGTCGAGCCCGGTCCATGACGGGCAGGAGGCCACGCGACTTGGGCAGGATCATCGTTACCGGCGGCGCCGGGTTCATCGGCTCCCACCTCACGGATCGCGCCCTCTCCGAGGGGCACGAAGTGATCGTGGTGGACAATCTGATCACCGGGTCCCTGGAGAACTTGGCGCACCTCAAGGACGACCCGCGCCTCACGTTCGTGCGGCACGACGTCACGAAGCCCCTCGAAGTGAAAGGACCGGTCCACGGCATCCTCCACTTCGCGTCGCCGGCGAGCCCTGAGGACTACCTCCGCTACCCGATCCAGACGCTCAAGGTGGGTTCGCTCGGCACGCACAACGTGCTCGGAATTGCCAAGGCGAAGAACGCGCCGGTCGTCGTCGCGAGTACGTCGGAGGTCTACGGCGACCCGCTGGTCCACCCGCAGACCGAGGACTACTGGGGCAACGTGAACCCGGTCGGACCCCGCAGTTGCTACGACGAGGCGAAGCGCTTCCAGGAGGCGCTCACGATGGCGTACCACCGGATGCACGGCGTCCGCACGCGCATCGTACGCATCTTCAATACCTACGGGCCGCGCATGCGACTCGCCGACGGGCGCGTGCTCCCTAACTTCCTCTGCCAGGCTCTTCGCGGGCAGTCGCTCACGATCTACGGGGACGGGTCGCAAACCCGCTCCTTCTGTTTCGTGTCAGATTTGGTCGATGGAATATGGCGACTGCTCCACACGGAGGAGTCCGACCCGGTCAACATCGGCAATCCAGCCGAGATGACCATCCGGCAGTTCGGGGAGAAGATCCTCGAGATGACGGGGTCGGCCAGCCGATTTCAACAACGGCCACTTCCCCAGGATGACCCGAAGGTACGGCGCCCGGACATCACCCGGGCGCAGAAGCTCCTGAGTTGGGAGCCGCGGATCAGCTTGGAGGAGGGCCTCCGGGAGACCATCGAGGACTTCCGGAGAAGACTCTGAAGCGAGGTGCTGACGTGACGCTGCGCGACAAGATCGAGAACCGCACCGCCGTGGTGGGGATCATCGGGCTGGGGTACGTTGGACTGCCGCTCGCGAACGAGTTCGCAAAGGCGGGGTTCCACGTCCTCGGGTTCGACCTCGCCAAGGGCAAGGTGGACGCCGTGAACCGCGGCGAGAGTTACATCCCCGACGTCCCGACGGCGGACATCGCCGCGCACCGGAAGGCCGGGCTCATCGAGGCGACGACGGACTTCGACCGCTTGGCTGAGGTGGACACCGTGTCCATCTGCGTGCCGACGCCGCTCTCGAAGACCAAGGACCCGGACATGTCGTACGTCGAGAACGCCTCGCAAGCGGTCGCCAAGCGACTGCACGAGGGAATGCTCGTCATCCTTGAGAGCACGACGTACCCGGGCACGACCGAGGAGCTCATCGAGCCGATGCTCTCGAAGTCCGGCCTGAAGGTCGGCGTGAACTACTTCCTCGCGTTCTCCCCCGAACGCGTGGACCCGGGGAACCCGAAGTACGGCGTCCACAACACGCCGAAGGTGGTCGGTGGTCACACGGCCGCCTGCACCGAGATGGCGTCGCTCCTCTACTCGAAGCCGATTGAGCGCATCTTCCCGGTCAGCTCGACCGCGGCAGCCGAGATGGTGAAGCTCCTGGAGAACACCTTCCGCAGCGTGAACATCGGCCTCGTGAACGAGGTCGCGATCATGTGCGAGAAGCTGAAGCTCGACGTGTGGGAGGTCATCGCGGCCGCGTCAACCAAGCCCTTCGGCTACATGACGTTCCACCCAGGCCCGGGCCTCGGCGGTCACTGCATCCCGATCGACCCGCTCTACCTCTCCTGGAAGCTGCGTACCCTCAACTACAAGGCTCGGTTCATCGACCTCGCGGCAGAGGTCAACACCGGCATGCCGGACTACGTCGTCGAGTTGGTGGCACGCGCCCTCAACCAGCGCGAGAAGTCCGTGAAGGGCTCGAACGTGCTCGTGCTCGGCATGGCCTACAAGAAGGACATCGACGACGCCCGCGAGTCGCCGGCGATCGACGTCTTCCGGCTCCTCGAGCAGCGTGGCGCCAAGGTCTGCTACCACGACCCCTACATCCCGGTCCTCCACGGAGAGCACGGGCACGGCGAGCCTCTGGCGAAGAGCGTCCCGCTCACGGACGAGCTTCTCAAGTGGGCCGACTGCGTGGTGATCGCCACGGACCACTCGAGCTTCGACTACCAGCGGATCGTGGACAACGCACGGCTGGTCGTTGACTCGCGGAACGCCGTCGCGCGACTGGGGAAGAAGTTCCCGAACGTCGTCCGGCTGTAACTCGATCCAACCAGACTCGCCCGGCGCCCCGGGGCTTCGTCGGCCCCGGGGCGCCGTCGTTTTAGGATGCGCCGACCTTGGAGCCTGCCGCCGTGACCCAGTCCTCGCGTGCCGGTGCCGTCCTCGTGACGGGCGCCGCAGGATTCATCGGTTCGCACGCCGCGGCGGCGCTTGCATCCACGGGGCGCCGCGTGGTGGGCCTCGACAATCTCGACCCGTACTACGACCCAGCGATCAAGCGGCGAAACCTGTCGGACCTCGCCGCCGTCAGCGGATTCAAGCACGTCGAAGGCGACATCAGGGACCGCGACCTCGTGCGGCGCCTGTTTCGAGACGAGCGCATCGACGAGGTCGTCCACCTCGCCGCGAAGGCCGGCGTTCGTCCGTCGATCGAGGATCCGGCGCTCTACGCGGACGTGAACGTCACGGGCACCGCTGTGCTCCTGGACGTCGCTCAACGCTCGGGTGTTCGCGCGTTCGTGATGGCCTCGTCGTCGTCGGTGTACGGCGCGCGAACCGATGCGCCGTTCCGCGAAAGCGATCCTCCGGCTGTGGCGATTTCGCCGTACGCATGCTCCAAGCAGGCGTGCGAACTGCTTGGTAAGACGTTCGCCGCCCTGCACGGGATGGACGTCACGGCGCTCCGGTTCTTCAACGCCTACGGCCCGCGGCAGCGCCCCGACATGGCGATCCACAAGTTCAGCGCGCAGATGCTGGCCGGCAAGCCGATCCCGTTCTACGGAGACGGCTCGATGCGCCGCGACCACACCTACGTCGCCGACGTCGTCGCGGGCGTCGTCCGTGCGCTCGACCACGCGCACGGTCGCGGCTACCGCGTGTACAACCTCGGCAACAGCGTGACCGTCTCGCTGAACGATCTGGTGGCCGCGTTGGAGCGCGTTTGGGGTGTGCGCGCCGTACTCGAACACCTGCCCGCGTCCCCGGGGGACGTCCCGCTGACGTGCGCGGACGGCACTCTCGCGGCGGACGAGATCGGCTATCGCCCGACCACCTCGCTCGACGTCGGTGTTCGGCTCTTCGCCGCTTGGTACCAGGGCCTGCGCACATGAAAGTCCTGCACGTCGCCGGAGCACGGCCGAACTTCGTCAAGATCGCGCCGCTCACTGCCGCGTTCGAAGCGCGAGGCGTGGAGGCCCCGGTGGTCCACACGGGGCAGCACTACGACGAGAAGATGAGCCATCTCTTCTTCGACGACCTGGGAATTCCCCGTCCGAAGGCGAACCTCGAAGTCGGGTCCGGAAGCCACGCGAAGCAGACGGCGATGGTCCTGGATCGTTTCGAGGGCGTTCTCCTCGAGGAGAAGCCGGACCTCGTGATCGTGGTCGGCGACGTGAACAGCACGGCGGCGTGCGCGCTCGCGGCTGTCAAGCTCGGCATCGTCACCGCGCACGTCGAAGCCGGTCTGCGTTCCTTCGATCGGACCATGCCCGAGGAGATCAATCGCCTCGTCACGGACTCGATCTGCGACCTTCTGTACTGCTCCGAGCAGTCCGGGGTGGACAACCTCCGCGCCGAGGGCATCCCAGCGTGGCGGACGGTTCTCGTTGGAAACGTCATGATCGATTCGCTGCTCCGGCACCGGGATCGCGCACGCGCGCTCGGGATGCGAGCTCGGATGGGGCTGCCCGACGAGTACGGCATGCTCACGCTGCACCGACCGTCGAACGTGGACGCAGAGGTGGATGCGGCGCGCGCAGTCGAAACCGTCGAGCGCGTCGCGCGCCTGGTCCCCCTCGTGTTCCCCGTGCATCCGCGCACCCGGCAGGCGTTCGCGCGGCACGGACTCCTGGCGCGGCTCGAAGGCAATCCGGCGGTGCGTCTGATAGATCCCCTCGGTTACCTCGAGTTCCTGTCGCTGCTCGACGGCGCACGGCTCGTGCTCACGGATTCCGGCGGCGTGCAAGAGGAGACGACCGTTCTCGGCGTCCCCTGCCTTACGCTGCGCCCGAACACCGAGCGGCCGGCCACCGTGACAGACGGAACGAACCGACTGGTCGGCGGCGCGCCGGAGGCAATCGAGGCTGCGGCGCGGAACGCTCTCTCGGAGCGCGTCGCCGCGCGACGCCCCGAGTTCTGGGACGGGCGGGCGGCGGAGCGAATCGCGGACCATGTGCTCTCCGGCGTGCTCGTACGAGCCGCGGCGGGGCGGAACAACTGGCAGGAGGCATGATGGCGAACGACAGCTATCTCGTGACGGGCGGAGCGGGCTTCATCGGGTCGCACCTTTGCGAACGACTCGTCACGGACGGGCACATGGTGACCGTGCTGGACAACTTCAGCACGGGCCGGATGAAGAACATCGCACACCTCGAAGGGCGGCAGCTCCGCGTCATCGAGGGCGACATCCGCAAGCCCGGCGACCTCGCGAAAGCGATGAAGGGGCAGCGGTTCGTCCTGCACCACGCGGCGCTCCCGTCGGTCGCCCGCAGCGTCGAAGACCCGGTGTCGTCGAACGAGACGAACGTGACCGGCACGCTGAACGTACTCGTCGCAGCGCGCGAGGCGGGTGTGAAGCGCGTCGTCTACGCGTCGTCGTCGTCGGCCTACGGCGACACGCCGACCCTCCCGAAGATCGAGTCGATGGCCCCGCAGCCGATGTCTCCCTACGCAGTCAGCAAGCTCGCGGGCGAGCACTACTGCCGCGTGTTCACGATGAACTACGGGTTGGAGACGGTTTCGCTGCGCTACTTCAATATCTTCGGACCGCGCCAGGACCCGGAGTCCGACTACGCGGCCGTGGTGCCGAAGTTCGTCGTCATGCTGCTCGCAGGCCAGCGTCCGACGATCTACGGCGACGGCAAACAGTCCCGCGACTTCACGTACGTGGAGAACGCGGTCGAAGCCAACATGCTCGCGTGCCACGCCACGCGGGCGGCCGGCGAGTACGTGAACGTCGCGTGCGGCGACCGGGTGACGATCGGCGGGCTCTGCAACATGATCGGCGAGATCGTCGGCAAGGTGCTCGAGCCGAAGCTGAAGCCCGGCCGCCCCGGCGATGTCCGCCACTCGCTCGCCGACATCACGAAGGCGGCAGACGTCGTCGGCTATCGGCCCCGCGTGGGACTGCGCGAGGGCCTCGAACGCACGGTGGCCTCGTTCGACCAGCGCCCGCCGAAGGCGAAGGTGGTCAAGCCGCCGCGCGCCAAGCCGACGAAGGCCCCGAAGGCCGACGTC
Source organism: Planctomycetota bacterium (assembly GCA_021414065.1). GTDB lineage: Bacteria > Planctomycetota > JAJSAM01 > JAJSAM01 > JAJVHW01 > JAIOPE01. Next base: position 23,328 of record JAIOPE010000083.1, on the reverse strand, counting down.
TAGCTCGTCCTACTTCCGAACGTTCACTTCGTAACTCACGGAGATCGCCATGGCACTCAAGGGAGTCGTCCTAGCCGGAGGCATGGGCAGCCGCCTGCACCCGCTGACGCGCGTGACCAACAAGCACCTGCTCCCCATCTACGACGAGCCGATGGTCTACTACCCCATCCGCGCACTCGTCGAGGCTGGTGTCCGCGACATCATGGTCGTCACAGGCGGCGAGAGCGCGGGTCACTTCCTGCAACTCCTCGGCAACGGCGACGCTTTCGGCCTGGAACACCTCGAGTACGGATACCAGAAGGGTGCCGGCGGCATCGCCGAGGCGCTGGGGCTGACGCGCTACTTCGTCGGTGACGACGATCTCGTCGTGATCCTCGGAGATAACATTCTCGAGAACCCGATCACCGGCGCGGTGCAGCGGTACCGCGAACAGCGGAGCGGCGCCCGCATCCTCCTCAAAAAGGTGCATGACCCGGGTCGTTTCGGGGTGGCCGAGATCGACGCGCAGGGCCGCGTGATCGGTATCGAGGAGAAGCCGAAACAGCCGAAGACCGACCTCGCCGTGATCGGCGTCTACATGTACGACAACTCGGTCTACAGCGTGGTGGACGGCCTGAAGCGATCCGACCGCGGCGAGTTGGAGATCACCGACGTCAACAACGCCTACCTGCGTCGCGGCGACCTCCACGCGGAGGAGATCGAGGGGTGGTGGACCGACGCCGGCACCTTCGAGTCGCTGCACCTGGCGAACCGTCTCGTCCGCGACCTCCGGATCTCGCGCCGCGGATGAAGGTACTCGTGACCGGCGCCCGGGGGCTCCTCGGGATGCCCCTCTCGCGGCGTCTGGCGGAACGCCACGAAGTCCACGCGATGGACCTACCCGAGTTTGACGTGACGGACGCAGACGCTGTGGCAAGGATCGTTGCGGCCGTTCGCCCGGACCGGGTCGTCAACCTGGCGGCGGTGACGGACGTGGACGGGTGCGAACGCGACGAGTCGCTCGCCCACCGCGTGAACGCGGTCGGCGCTCGCAACGTCGCCGCCGCCTGCCGCGCAGAGGGCGCTCCGATGCTGCAGGTCTCCACGGACTACGTGTTCGACGGGACGAGCGCTTCGCCCTGGGTCGAGAGCGACGTCCCGCGCCCGCTCTCCGCGTACGGACGATCCAAGCTCGCAGGCGAACTCGCGGTGCGCGAGTTCGCGCCACGGTGGGCGATCGTCCGCGCGCAGAGCCTGTACGGCGCCGGAAAGAAGTCGTTCCCCGACGCGATCCTGGCCCGCGCTCGCTCCGGCCAACCGCTGCGCGTGGTCACCGACCAGCGCGTCAGTCCGACCTGGGTCGAGGACCTGGCGGTCGCGATCGTCGCGATCCTCGACCGCGGCAGCGAAGGCGTGTACCACGTGGCGAACGCCGGGTCGTGCACGTGGTACGAGTGCGCGCGCGCCACGCTCGACCTCAGCGGGCTCGCGGACGTGGCGATCGGCGAGACGACGGCTGCCGACCTCGCGCGCCCGGCGCCGCGGCCTGCGTACTCGGTGTTCAACTGCTCGCGTTTTGCGCAGGAGACCGGGGCCGGGTTGCGATCGTGGCGCGACGCTTTGGCGGCCTACCTCTCGGAGGCGGCCGCGCGGGAGGCTCACTCGTGACACGTTGGCTGGTGACAGGCGGTGCAGGCTTCATCGGCTCGAACTTCGTGCGTCTGCTCCTGCGCGAGCGACCGGACGCAACGGTCGTGAACCTCGATGCCCTCACGTACGCGGGAAATCTCGAGAACCTCCGCGACGTCGAGCAGGACCTGCGGTACCGATTCGTCCGGGGCGACATCGCCGATCCGCTTGCCTGGGAGGCCGCGGCGCTCCAGGGCGGCGGGTTCGACGTACTCGTTCATTTCGCCGCAGAGACTCACGTGGATCGGTCGATCGGCGACCCGTTCCCGTTCCTCCGCACGAATGTGCTCGGAACGCAGGCGATGCTCGACTTCGCCCGGCGCAACGGCATCGCCCGTTTCGTGCAGGTCGGCACCGACGAGGTCTACGGAACGCTGGGTCCCGACGAACCGTCGTTCCGCACCGACTCGCCGATCCTCCCGAACAGTCCGTACGCCGCCAGCAAGGCGTCGGCGGATCTGCTGGTGCGCGCCGCGGCGCGGACGCACGGACTCGAGGCCGTGATCACCCGCTGCTCGAACAACTACGGCCCCTTCCAGTTCCCCGAGAAGTTCCTGCCCCTGATGATCACCAACGCAATGTCCGACCAGTCGCTCCCCGTCTACGGCGATGGGATGCAGGTGCGCGACTGGCTGCACGTCGACGACCACAATCGCGCGATCCTCGCGGCCGCCGAACGCGGTCGCCCCGGCGGCGTCTACAACATCGGCGGACACGACGGCGAGCGCCCCAACCTGGTGCTCCTGAAGGAACTGCTCGCGATCCTCGGGAAGCCGGAGTCGCTCATTCGCCACGTCGAGGACCGGAAAGGGCACGACCGCCGCTACTCGATCGACGCAAGCGTCGCGAGGGCGGAACTCGGTTGGGCTCCGCAGGTGCGTCTCGAAGACGGACTTCGCGCCACCGTGGAGTGGTACAAGTCGAACGAGGGTTGGTGGCGCCGGGTGAAGTCGGGTGCCTACCGCGAGTACTACGAGACGATGTACTCAGGCCGTCTGCGAGACGCCGAGGGACGTCGATGAGGGTGCTGCGAATTCGAACGCCCGGCGCAGACGCGGGAGTGGTCGCGTCGCTCGACAGCGCCATGCGCGCATTCAACGCAGCGCTCGACATCCGGCTCCGCTTCCTCTCGATCGGGATCGAAGCCGTGTCGCTCGACGTCCCTGACGCCGCCATCGCGGCCGAGAGCGTCGGCGCCGCGCTCGCGCCGCGCGACGGACGACCCGCCGGTGCGGACGCCGTCTTGCTCGTCGGTGGGGGAGCGGCGGCCGTCGCCGTCGCATCCACCGCGCTGCGTGCGCACGTGCCGGTGCTCCGTGTCGGCGCGGGCGAACGCGCTGCCGACGCCGGACCTGCCCGCGCCACGGACCGTTTGTGTCCGGTGCTCCTGGTGCACGATGCGGAGCAGGCTCGCGTGCTGCGCGACGAGGGCCTCACGGCTGAGATCGAGGACGTGGGAGCGGCCGACGCCGCCACCTTGGGAGACCGAATCGTTCGCGCGCTGATGCGCGCTCGGAGGCGCTGACCATGCTGATCCTCGGACTCGGCGGACTCGGGTACAAGGACTCGAGTGCGGCGATCGTGCGCGACGGGAGAGTCGTCGCCGCGGTCGCAGAGGAGCGACTCACGCGCGTGAAGTATCAGGGCGGCTTTCCCGCCCGCGCCATCGCGGAGTGTCTGCGGATCGCGGGCGCGGACGCCACTGCGGTGGACCACGTCGCCGTGGCGAACAACCCCTGGCTGGCACTCCGCTCGAAGGTGCTCGACTGGTACGGCGAGAGTTTCTTCGAGTCGCCGGAGTTCCAGGCGTTCCATATCTTCCACGACGAGATCCACGCGACGCTCCGGTACCTGAAGGCGGTGGAGGACCTGCGCACGGGGCGCGACGGTCGGTTCCACACGGTCCCGCACCACTTGGCGCACTTGGCGTCGTCCTTCCTCGTGAGCCCCTTCGATCGGGCTGCAGTGCTCGACATGGACGGACGCGGCGAGGTCTCGACGTCGGCTCAGGGTGAAGGGCACGGGACGGCGATCGACGTCTTCCGCGTGGACCACATGCCGAACAGCCTCGGCCTCCTGTACGCCGCAGTCAGCGACTTCCTCGGGTTCACCGGGCAGGACGACGAGTTCCGCGTCATGTCGATCTCGAGCCAGGGCGAACCGCTCTATCGCGACAAGTTCCACGAGGTCGTCCGACTGCTTCCCGACGGAGCGTTCCACCTCGACCCGGCGTACTTCCTCTACCGCGAGGGCCTCGCGGCGCTGTCCGGTCGGTTCACCCAGGTGTTCGGCGAGCGCCGGATGCCGGGAGAACCGGTGCTGCAGCGGCACCGCGACATCGCGGCGTCGCTCCAGAGCACGATCGAGGAGGCGGTGCTGCACGCGGCGCGGCACCTCCAGCAGCGGACGGGACAGGATGCGCTGTGTTTCGCGGGCGGCGTCGCTCTGAACTGGGTCGTCAACGGCCGCCTCGCGGCCGAGGGACCGTTCAAGCACCTTCACGTGAATCCGGCCGCAGGCGACGAGGGCACGGCGATCGGCGCGGCCCTGCACGTCTACTCGCAGGTGACCGGGGCGCGGCCGGAGCCGCTCGGGTCGGTGGCACTCGGTCCGGCCTACACCGACGCGGAGATCGAAGAGACGCTCCGCTGCGCGCGGCTCCCGTACACCCGCGTCCCCGACGCGGCGGCTGCGGCGGCGGAGCGTCTCGCGAGGGGCGAGATCGTCGGTTGGTTCGAGGGGCGTGCCGAATTCGGCCCGCGCGGCCTCGGACACCGCGCGATCCTCGCCCATCCGGCGCACCCCGAGACGAAGTCGCGCCTCCTGCGCGACGTCAAGCCGCGCGAGGATCACCATCCGTTCGGCCTGTCGATCGTCGAGGAGCGGGCGGGGGATGTGTTCGAGGGCGGGCGTCCGTCGCCCTACATGCTCGTCTGGGACCGCGTCCGTGAAGCGCACCGGGGCGCGCTCAGGAGCACGATCTCGTCGGCGGGGATCTGCCGGTCGCAGGGCGTGTCTGCGCAGCACGAGCCGGCCTTCCACGCGCTCCTCGCGGCCTTCGGGCGGGCGAGTGGCGGCCTGCCGGCGCTCATCAACACCAGCCTGAACCTGCCCGGACGACCGCCGGCCGTTCATCCGCGCGAAGCCCTAGAGGTCTACGCCGTGACGGGCCTGGACGCGCTGGTAATGGGGCCGTTCGTCTTGTCGAAGCGGTAGGGGCGTTCGCTGTCGGGAGCGAGCGGGCGTCGTCGCACCGACGGCGGCTGGCCGTCGTGGGCCCTCCGGCGAATCACCCGTGGTCTGCGAATCGAAGATGCCCCGCAGGTTCGCCTGCGGGGCCTCTTGATGCGTCTGCGAGGCGAGTTCAGGCCTTGGCCGCTGCCTTCTTGGCCTTGCGACGGCGCCAGGCGAAGCCGCCGAGTCCCATCGCGCCGAGGCCGAACAGCGCCATCGTGCCGGGCTCGGGGTTCGAGACGGCGTCGAGCAGGAAGTTCTGCCCACCAGCGGCGCCCGTGTTCACGGTGAACGTGATATCGAGCTGATTGACTGTCGCGCCGATCAGGCCGGTGAAAAGTGAACCGTCGATCTTGATCGTGTCGCCGCTGGCGAGGGTCTGCGCCAACGGCGCGCTGGTCGTGATCGCTCCTGCGCCGTTCGTAGACCACGTGAGTCCCGTGAGTTGAGCGGTGTAGGAGGACGAGAACTGGAAACCGTGAAGGACGACAGTGGGGTAATCGGCAGGGAAGTGGGCTGCTGAGAGGTCGAACTGCACGGTCATGGTGATCGTGTAGACGGTTGCTGGATTCGACAACTGGAACCCGATCAACGTGCCGTCCACCGCGTTGAGCCCACCGTTGACCGGCGCGCCCACGTATCCACCGGGCGCCGAAAGAGTTCCGGCCGTGTAGAAGGAAGGGAACGCGATGTCCGCGAAGGCGGTTCCGGAGAACGCCGACAACGCCACGAACGAGGCCAGCACAGTTCGACGCATCTTCACTCTCCTGAGGGGTACAGCACCAGATCAAGAAACCAAGCTCAACCGGCGCCCCTGCGGGGGTACACCAAGTGTGATCCTGGTCCGACTTGCTACGAACCAATCTATCGGCAGAACGCCCGCCCAGCTTCGATATTCCCGCTGTCCGGGCTACGGCGAAGCAAGGGTCGCGGCCTCGGTCAGGAGGTCCGCGGACGGTTTCGGCACCCAGCGTGCCACCTCCGCCGCTACCAGGATCGCCTCATCGCGGCGTCCGCGCTCGATGAGTGCCCTTGCCAGCGCGATCGCGACGCGCGCGCGGGAGTCGGGGCTTCGTGCTGGATCCGCTGCGTGGAGCGTGAGGCACGTCCGGCGACTCTGTTCGGCCTCGCCGGCGTTCCCAGCGGCGTCGGCCGCCACGGCGCGCGTGTCCCACAGGTTCGGGTCGCGCGGGCGCTGTTCGGTCGCGCGGATCGCGAAGCGCAGGCCGTCGGCCCCCTTGCCGGGTGACTTTGCCAAGACCCATGCGAGGTTGTTCAGGTGATCGGCGTCGTTGGGCGCGAGCTCCACGCACCGCTGGAACTCGCGGATAGCAGACGTCAGGTCGCCGGCGCGGAACGCGCAGGTGCCGAGAACGAGGTGCAGCGATGTTTCGGTGGCGCTCGGCACGCCGGAGTTCCCTTCGAGCGCGCGTACCCCCTCGCGGGCGGCCGCGGTGGCCTCGGACGTCCGATCGAGCCTGAGGTTCGCCTCAGCCTCGATGGACCAGGTGGCCGCCAACTGCGCCGGGGTGAGGGACGGCAACGCCCTCGCACGCTGCACGCGAGTCACCGCCGACGCCGCGGTCGAGGGCTGGAGCGATGCGAGGCGCGCCGCCACGAGCTCCGCGGACGCATCGTCCTTGCTCCGCTGCGACGCGAGATCGTCGGCCACGGCGACGGCGTCGGCGGTGCGTCCTGCAGCGACCAGCGAACTCACCAGCGACTCGGCGACGGTGAGGTCGTCGCGGTGCGCCGCGCGCGTCGTGCGCAGAACGTCGGCCGCCGCGTCGAACCTCCCGCTCCGCGACATCTGCGCGGCGGCGATGAGTCCAAGCTGCGTGTCCTTCGGATTCGACTGCTGCCAAGTCTTGGCCCGGAGAACGGCATCCGCCACCCGGTCCGACCGCAGGTCCACCGCGATCAACCCCGCCTCTGCGAGCGCCTGGGATGGATCGGTGCGACGCACCTCCTCGAACGCGACGGTCGCGCCGGCAAGATCGTCGGCCGCCAGGCATGCGCTGCCGCGGAGCAATGCCACCACGGACGAGCCCGGATCGAGCTTGGCTGCCTGTTCCAGGTTGAGCAGCGCCAGCGACGCATCGCCGACCATGGTCTCGGCCGACGCGGCGAGGAGGCGCAGTCGGAGCGCCTGTTTCGGCGTGGCGGTCGAAGACGTGAGCCCCCGCTCGGCGACTGCCGCGGAGGCCGCGAACTCCCCGCGGCGGGCGAGAATGTCCGCGAGTCTCGCCGCCGCCACCGGATGGCTGGGCGCGATGGTCAGCGCAAACCGAGCGCAGCGCTCGCCGAGCGCCACATCGGACGTCTCGGACGCTCGCGCGAACGCGTCGGCAGCGGCGCCGCGAAGCGACTCCGGCCCGCCGGGGATCTCGAGGCTATGCCGGATCTGATCCAGACCCTCTTGCGTGCGGCCGGAGTTGAGTGCTGCGGTTCCGAGCACGAACGTCGCCACGGCATCTCGTCCAACTTCGTCGCGGAACGGCCGGATCTGCACGTAGGCGTCGTCCCACTTGCGCTCCGCCAAGAGGATGCGAGCACGGAGCGTTGCCGCCAGCGATGGGGGTGCCGAGCCCGTGAGCGTGGTGACTGCGCGCGACGCCTCCGCGATGGCCGCCGCCGACTCCGGGGCGGCGTCCAGAACGGCGTGGACCAAGACGTCAACGGCGCCCGGTTCACCGGGAGTCGCGACGAGCACGGTGCGCGCTTCCGCCGCGGCGTCGCCGAGGCGCCCGAGCAGCAGGAACACGCGCGCCAGCATGGCACCCGCACCGCTTGCACGGAGTGCGGCCGCAGCCTGGTCCACCGTGGCTCCCTGCGCCCGGAGCCGCAGGAGGGCGACGGTGTCTGCCAGTGCACGCTGGCCCTTCACATCAATGCGGTCCAGCGACCGCAGCGCCGCAGCCGCGTCGCCGCCTCGGAACTCCGACTCGGCACAGAGCAACATCGCGTCGGTGTCGGTCGGATTCAGCTCGATGGTTCGCTGCAGGTCGCGGGCCGACTCCGCCCATTGCTCGGCAAGGGCGCGAGCTCGTCCGCGCAGCTTGAGCATCCGGGCGGAATCCGGGTGCCGCTCCAGATAGTGCGATGCGGCACCGACTGCACCCACCGCGTCCGTCGCGCGCATCAGCGCCTCGGCTTCGGCTAGGCAGATGTCTTCGTCGTCGGGGAGAAGTCTGCGGGCGCGCTGGAGCGCGAAGGCTGCCCGGGTCGGCGCGTCGGGGGCGGCGGACGCAGCGTGCGCTTCCGCGAGAAGTAGCCAGATGCCCGCGGATCCTGGGGCTGCCTCCGCCGCGCGCGTGGCGAGCGTCACCGCCGCCGGAGCGTCGCCCGAGGCGATCCGAAGCCGGGCGCCCGCCACGTAGACGGTCATGCTCGGCCGAGCGAGCGCCAGGAACGGCGCGAGCGAGTCGAAAGCGCTCACCAACGCCGCGTCGCGCGTCGGCCCGGCCGCTTCGTCGAGTGCCAGCAGCGCGATCCGGGCCTCGGCTGTGCCCCCCGGGAGCGCCTTGGCCCGCTCGTAGGCCGCCCGTGCCGCGGGAACGTCTCGGTTCGCCCGGAGCGCGTCACCGAGGAGGAGCGCGTACGAGAGATCGCTGGGTCGGGCTCCGACAGCACGCCGGGCGGCGGCGACGGCCGGCTCGAGCGCGCCCCGGCGGACGAGGAGATCGACGAGCGCTGCCGACACGCCACCGGCGGGATCGTTCTTCGCGGCGACGGCGGTCAGTACGTCCTCGGCCAGGTCAGCCCGACCGACCGATGCCAGGGGGAGCGAGATCGACGACGCCATCTCGAGCGTCGGAACGAGCTCAAGCGCTTGGACGAAGTCCGTTCGGACTGCGTCGCGGGCATCCCGCCAGGCGAGCAGCGAGCGCCCACGGATCACCAGCAGGCGGGCGCGCGTCGCGTCGGGCACGTCAGCTCCGCCGCGGTCGATGGCGTCGAGCGCGGAGGCATATGCATCCGCCGGTGCACCGGCGCAGAGTTGCAGTTGGGCGCGCGCCAACGCGCCCTCAGGGGTGTCGCTTCGCACCGACGGGTCCGCCATCGCCTGTCGCGCCTGCTCGATTGCCGCGGCAACCTCCGGCGGGTAGGACGCAGCCGGGAGCGTGCCGTAGAGCCGCAGATAGCACTCCGCCGTCAGGATCTTGCCTTGCACGTTGCGCGGGTCGCGCGCCGCCGCGCGACGGAGCGCGTCGAGTGCGACCTGCAGGTCGCCGCCGGGCCGCGCGAGCTCGATTTCCGCGATCGTCCGCTCGGCTGTCCCGTTGCCCGCCGACAGCGCCGCGGCGCGGCGGGCGTGGTCCAGGGCCGCATCCAGGTTCCCCGCCTCACGCTCGCAGATCGTCAGGAACATCTGGGCTTCGAGCATGCCGGGGTCGATCTCGGCGGCCTGCCTCGCGCTGGGCATGTACGCATCCTGCGACATTCCGAGGTTGCGGTAGCAGGTCGCCAGGTTGTACCAGGCCTGAGCGTCGCGCGGCGCAGCCCTGGTTGCGGCCTCGAACGACTTCGCGGCCTCGCCGTATCGACCTGCCAGATAGTGCGCGAGGCCGTCGGCCTTCAGCGCGTACGCAGGCTTCTCGCCGCGGCTGGAGAAGTAGACCGCAGCCGCGCCGGCGGCGGCGAACAACAGAACGCCCCAGCGCGCCGCCCGAACAGCGGGGTGCTTTGACCGCGGAAGTCGCTTCGGTGTGAAGCGCGCCCCGCATCCGGCGCAGGATTTCGCGTACAGGCTGTGGAGCACGCCGCAGGAGCACATCCCAGCGAACGTGGCCCCGCAGCGCAGGCACGACTCGATCGAGGGGTCTTGATGGCGACCGCAGGAGTAGCAGCGCACGCGGTGCGCGCTCCGGGCGGGGTCTGGAACCTGCGAGGGGGGATGTGTCACGGAAGCGCGAACGATACTGACCGTCGCACCGGTCGCCGCTGAAGTCCCCGCGGTCCGGTTTGCCTGGGGAGGTCACCGGGCGGTCGTGTTGACTACAGGGCTACACGCAACCGGAGCCCCATCCTTCATGCACATCCTCGGCGTCAACGCCGCGAGTCACAACACCTCGGCCGCGCTCGTGCGCGACGGACACCTCGTAGCTTTCGCGGAAGAGGAGCGGTTCAACCGCGAGCGCTACACGATGGGTTTCCCCGAGGGAACGGTCCGGTTCTGTCTTGAGCAGGCCGGGATCACCGCCGACGAGCTCGACCTGGTGGTCTTCGCCGGACGCCCCACGGCCGAGATCCTGCACTCGGCGGTGAACGCACTCCGTCTGGCGGGGCGCCCGTGGTACCGGAGTTGGCTCTGGGATCAGGTCCTCGTGACCGGGATCTACAAGGGCGTCACCCAGGGCCGCAAGATGCGGAGCCGGACCGGATACGCCGGCGCCTTTCGCTACCTGAACCACCACGAGTGCCACGCAGCGAGCGCGTTCTACTGCTCACCCTTCGACGAAGCAGCAGTGCTGACGATCGACGCGCAGGGCGACGGCGTCGCCACATCGCTCCACGTGGGCCGGGGTCGCACCCTCCGAAAGGTCCGCGACTGGGCGTTCCCCGAGCATTCGATCGGGCACTTCTACGACTGCGTCACGGAGTGGCTCGGATTCAAGCCGGTGAAGGACGCCGGGAAGACGATGGGGCTAGCGCCGTACGGAGATCCCGCCGCCGTACGCGAGAAGGTCGCCCGCGTTGCGAAGATCGGCAGCCACGGAGACGTCACCTTCGATCTCGATCTGCTCAAGTTCGAGAAGGGGCGGCGCTCGTCGTCGCGGTTCGAAGCAGTCTTCGGGCCTGCACGCGAACTTGGCGAGGACCCGACCGGAGCGCGGTGCGCCGACGTGGCCGCTGGAGCGCAGGACTTCGTCGAGGAGGCGTTCCTCGCCCTCGCGCGGGAGGCGCGCGAGCTCACCGGCATGAAGAACCTCTGCATCGCCGGCGGAGTGGGCCTCAACAGCGTGGCGAACGGACGCCTCGACCTGACCGGGATCTTCGACGAAGTCTGGATACAGCCCGCGGCGTACGACGCCGGACTTGCGTTGGGCGCCGCGATGATCGCCTGGCACGACAACGGCGGCGACCGGCGCTTCGTCATGGAGCACGCATACTGGGGCCCCGACACCCGCACCGACGACGTGCGCGCGGCGCTGCAGCGCTCGAAGGCTCAGTGGCGCGAGGTGGACGACCCGGCGCGCGCTGCGGCCGAACTCGTCGCGGCGAACCGGATCGTGGGCTGGTACCAAGGCCGGGCTGAGGTCGGTCCGAGGTCGCTCGGCAACCGAAGCATCATCTGCAACCCGCAACGCCAGGACGCCAAGGAGATCCTCAACCGCGAGGTCAAGCACCGCGAACCGTTCCGTCCGTTCGCGCCGAGCTGCACGCTCGAAGACGCAGGCCGCTGGTTCGAGAGCGGGCGCCCGAATCCGTTCATGCTGAAGGTCTGGAACGTCCTTCCGGAAGCGCGGCCGAATCTGCCCGGCATCACTCACGTGGACGGTTCTGCGCGCCTCCAGACCGTGACCGCTCGGGAGAACGCGATCTATCACCGGATGCTCGTCGAGACGGGACGCCGCACCGGAATGCCGTGCGTCGTGAACACCTCGTTCAACATCCGCGGCGAACCGATCGTCAACTCGCCGCTCGACGCGCTGAAGTGCTACTTCTCCACCGGCCTCGATGCCCTCGTCATCGACCGCTTCGTGCTCGAGAAGTCTGCGCGGCCGGTCGGGTGACGCGCCGGTGCCGGCATCCGCTGCCCGCGTCGCGTACGTGGCGTACGCCTTCCCCGTGCTGACGCAGACGTTCACAGTCCGGGAGACTGCCGCGTTGCGTCGGCGAGGGCTCGACGTCCATGTGTTCGCAGCGAAGCGCGGCGACGCAGCGTCGTTCGACCCGGTGGCGTGCGACGAGGCTGCGCGGGCGACGTTCCTGCCCGGACCGCTGTCGGTTCGCGCTCTCGGTGCCGCCGTCGGCTGGCTCTTGCGTCGGCCGCTCCGGTTCCTCGCCACGCTGATCGCGTGTCTCGGCGGGACGTACCGCGACGACGGATGGCGTTGCCGGTTGCGCGCACCGTTGCACGTGGTGCTCGGCGCGGCGCTCGCGTCGGCGGTCCAGACGCGCGGCGGATTCACCCGCATCCACGCGCAGTTCGTCGATGCGGGGAGCACAGTTGCGCTCGTTGCAGCTCGTCTCCTCGACCTTCCTTTCTCCTTCGCCAACCATACGGCCTACAACCCGTTCCTGCTGCCGCTGAAGTGCCGCCACGCGGACATCATCGTGTCAATCACCGAGTACGATCGTTCCCTGCTCATCGAACAGTCGCGCGGCGCCGCCGTGCCGTCGCGCGTCGTCGTATCGCGCGTCGGCATCGACACGTCGGACTGGCGCGGACTTGAGCGGCAACCCGAGGTCGGCCGGGTGCTGATCGTCGGTGCCCTCCGCGAGAAGAAGGGCCACGCGGTGCTGGTGCGCGCGGCGGGCCTCCTGCGCGAACGGGGAACATCGGTGCGATTGGTCTTTGCGGGTGCGGGACCGGAGGAGCGTGCGCTGCGCGAGTCCGCGAACCGACTTGGCGTCGACGTCGAGTTCCTGGGAGCCGTGGGGCCGGAGCGCGTTCGCGCGGAGCTCGTGCGCGCCGCAGTGTTCGTGCTCCCCTGCGTGGTCGCGTCGAACGGCGACATCGACGGCATCCCGGTTGCTCTCATGGAAGCGATGGCAGCCGAAGTTCCCATTGTCTCGACGAGACTCTCCGGCATCCCCGAACTCGTCGAAGACGGCGTTTCCGGCCTCCTTGCGTCGCCTGGCGACGCCGCCGAACTCGCGGTGGCTCTCGATCGGTCGTTCCGCGACCCGACCGCCGCGGCGGTTCGTGGGAGTGCCGGAGCCCGCCGCGTCGCCACTCTGCACGAGTTGGAGACGACCTCCGTCCGGCTCGCGTCGATCCTCGGTGGAGCCGCAGCATGACACGCCCCAGACTTTCGGTCGTCGTCCCGGCCTACAACGAGTCGAGGCGTCTCCCTCCTTCACTCGAGACGATCGTCACGTGGGCGCGTGCGCAACCCTATGTCGTCGAGATCGTCGTCGTTGACGACGGCAGCACGGATGGCACGCGCGACGTCGCCGAGCGTGGACTGGCGAACGTCGAACACCAGATCCTCGTCCACGATCGGAACCTGGGGAAGGGCGCGGGCATTCGCACCGGCATGCGCGCGGCCAAGGGCGAGTTCGTGCTCTTCAGCGACGCCGACCTGAGCACTCCGATCGACGAAGCGACTCGGTTCCTCGCGATCCACGAGACGGGGGCCCCGATCGTGATCGGGACGCGCAAGAACGGCGAGGCCCGCGTGCTCGTCCGCCAGAACCCCCTCCGCGAGCGCATGGGGCGCGTGTTCACCTGGTTGTCGAACGTACTCATCTGCCCCGACGTCAGCGACTTCACGTGCGTATTCAAGAGTTTCCGGGCCGACGTTGCGGCAGAGATCTTCTCGCGCGCCCTGGAAGACGGCTGGGCCTACGACACCGAGGTGCTCTTCCTCGCGCGCCGACTCGGGTACCCCATCCGTGAGGTCGCCGTCCCCTGGACGAACGACCCGAGCACCCGCGTCCGTCTCGTCCGCGACGCAGTGGGGTCCTTCCTGGGCCTGTTGCGTATCCGCCGCCGGGCGGCGCAAGGGCGATACCGCTTGCAGCGGCAGGGACCCGCAGCGTGACGCTCCGCCTCGATCAGACGTTGCTCGACCTCTTCAACCTCGTCGGGCCGGTCTGGTTCTTCGTCGCGCTCGCCGTCCTGGCGTACGCGTTCTTCGGCGGGTACGTCCGCGCGCTGGGGCTGACGATGCTGCTCCTCGTCTCCGCGCAGTGCTGGTACCTGCCCTGCTGGTTCATCGGTCGCGGACTGCGCTGGTGGCTCCTGATCATCCTGTGCCTGCGGGGCGTCCTGCTTTCGACGCGTGTGCCGCGCCCGCCCGGGGAACGTTCGCTCGGTCGCACGTTCGGTGCCCTGCTGGGCGCCGTTGCGATCGCTTCTGCGATGTGGTCGGATCGACCCGAGTTCTCGTTCGGAGTCGCCGCGTCGTTCGTGCTCTCTCTCGTCGCAGCGTACGTGGTGCTCTGGCGGGTACTGGACATCGAAGACGTCTCGGCTGCAGCCTGCCGGGGCGCCGTAGTCCTCGCAATCCTGCTGTTCGGATCCGGCTTCGTGGCGACGGTCGTGGCGGTGTCGCTCGACGATCCCTACATTCTCCGGGCGACCGGGTGGGGTGGTCGCTACGCCGGCATCCTGTTCAATGCGAACCTGTCCGGCGTCATCGCGATGTCGGTGCTGCCCTGCCTCGTCGCAGCGCCCTCAGGTTGGCTCGGGCGCCTCCGCCTGCTGCGCGTTCCTGCAATCGCGCTCGCGTCTGCGGCGTTGATCCTCTCCGGGTCCCGCGGTTCCCTCCTCGGTACGCTGCTGGCGCTTCTCGTACTGTTCCTCTACCGATTCGGAGCGGGCGCCGTCTTCACGGTCGCTCTCGGCACCATCGGCATCTACCTTGCCGCGACGTACATTTCGGTGGAAGACCTCGAAGCATCGAGCGCGGCCGCGCGATTCACGCGCACGAAGCACATCGGAACGCTCAGCGGCCGAGTTGACCTGTGGGACGAGGGACTGGTGGCGTCCGAGGGGAATCGACTCATCGGGCTCGGCTGGGGGTCGTCGCGGATGCTCCATGGCGCGGACGCGGAGGATTCTCTTGAATCCGGCAACGTGCGCGGCGCGAGCAACCTGCACAGCACGCACGTGCAGATCCTCGTGGACCTGGGAGCACTCGGGCTCGGCCTCTTCTGGGCGAACTGTTTCTTCACCCTCGCCGCCGGGTGGAGCATCTTGCGACAACGGCGGACCGAGTCGTCGAGCGTCAACGTGATGGTCCTCGCATCCTACGTAGCCGCCTTCGCCGACACGTTCTTGCACGGTAGCGTGCTTTCCACGGGGGGCCCGAGCGCGCTCATCTTTTGGAGTTCGTCCGCGATGATCCTGAAGGAGGGCGATCGGATACGCCGCGGGGCCGCACCACCGTGGAAGGTGAATCGCGCCGACGGCAGCGACGTGCCATTGCCGGCTGTCCAGCCGATCGCGGCGCAACCGCGAGGCCAGCGCTCGCTCGTCGTCCCCAGATGACCGCAGCGGCCGCACCATCTCGCTCGACCGGGCAGCGCGGACTCCTGCCGTGGGTGCTCCCACTCGCCGTCGCCTTCGCGCTCCGCTGCGGCGCCGGGTTCCTCGTGGCGCCGACGGACCAGGGCCTGCGCGGGTTCGATTTCTACGGGTACATGGCGGACAACCTGGTCGGCGGTCGCGGCCTGCGGTGGGCCTTCTACGAGGGCCTGGGCTGGAAGTACGCCAACCGCGCGCCACTGTACCCGCTGCTGGTCGCGGCAGTTCGATGGGTGTTCGGGACGCCGGCGCGTACGGTGCTCATCGTCGCCCAGTCGCTTGTCGGCAGCGGAGCTGTCGCGTGCACTGCGCTCCTCGCGTTCCGGTGGGGCGGTCGCAGGGCGGCGCTCGTCGCGCTCTGGATCGGTGCTCTGTGGCCATACTCGATCCTGGCCGACACCGGGCTGGTCGAGCATGTCGTCTACGCCCCGCTCTGTATCCTCGCGGCCTGGGCCGCGGCCTCCGCCAGCGACCCTGCGCCGCTCGGCGACCGTCGTGCCCTGCGTGCGGGGCTGCTCTTCGGCGTCGCAACGCTGGCGCGGCTGACGTTCGCGGTGACGACCCCGCTGCTCGCGTTCTGTGTGCTGCGCCGCCAGGGTCTGCGGGCTGCGCTGGTCGCGTCGGCCGCGATGGCACTGGTGCTCGCGCCGTGGGTCGCTCGCAATCACGAGGCGGTCGGGCATTGGACGCTGGGCACCGACTCCGGTCGCGCGCTGTGGGTCGGCAACTCCGCGATCACCTATGAGAAGTACCCCGCGGAGTCGATCGACGAAGGCGAGCGGGAACTGTTCCGTCGCATGGACCCAGCTCTGGCGGCGGAGATCCGCGGGCTCGCGTCCGAGGAAGTCGCCCAGGACGCCCGGTTCCGGGAGATCGCGGTCGCCGCGATCGTCGCAGACCCACTCGGTTCGCTGGTTCGCGCGGGCCGTCGCATGTGCGCTCTCTGGAGCGTGGTCTACAACCCTGGCCCCACGAGCGCCGCGAAACTCGCGATCTACGCCGCGTCGTTCTGCGCGCTGCTCCTCGCAGCCTGCGCCGGAATCGCTGTGCAGCCGCGGATGCGCGCCGACCTTCCGGTGATCCTCTCCTTCGCTGCGTCGTTCACGCTCGTCGCGGCCGTGTTTTGGGGCCAGCCACGGTATCTCGCACCGTTGCACGGGCTCGGGGTCGCGGCGGGAGCGGCGTGGGTAGCCCGCCGCCCGGGACGTAGCGGAT
Source organism: Planctomycetota bacterium (assembly GCA_021414065.1). Classification (GTDB taxonomy): domain Bacteria; phylum Planctomycetota; class JAJSAM01; order JAJSAM01; family JAJVHW01; genus JAIOPE01. The sequence goes on along the minus strand of JAIOPE010000083.1, from coordinate 7,010 downwards.
CGGTTGCGCCGTGATGGGCGGCGGCTCCATGACGCGCTGCCGCTGGAGTTCCACCGCGTTTCTCCTGTTCGCGACGTGTGTGCTCATCGCGGCCACGCTCCACCCCGGCGTCGTGGACAACGTGGACAGCCGCATCATCCTTCGCACTGCCGAGCGCCTCATCGACGCCCACACGTGGTCGCTCGGCGACGTGACCGGGACGTACATGGCGAGCGCGGAGTACGGCGGGCTCGGGACCGACCTGTCGCATCAGATGAAGTTCGGACCCGGCACTGCGCTGCTCTGCGTGCCCTTCGTCCTTCTCGGGCGGTTCGTACTCGGTCCGGTCGGTCTCGACCCTCACCACGCGGGGGAAGCGGGTGCAGCGGCCGCGTCCGTCCTCTGGTTCGCGGCGTCGTGCGTGCTGGTGCTCCGCATCGCGCGTCGCGTTGTCGGTGAGCGCACGGCGATCTGCGCAGCACTCCTCCACGGCTTCGCCTCCTACGCGATCGTGTACGGTCGCTCTGCCTACCTCGAAACGCCGCTGACGGTCTTCGTGCTGCTCGCGTTCGATGCCGCCCTGGCGACGCGCGCAGACCCTGCGGACGCTCGGCCCGCATGGATTCTCGGGGTCGCCGCGGCGGCCGTCGTCTGGATCAAACTCGCCGCGGTCCTTCTGCTCGCGGGCATCCCGGCGATCCTCTTCCTCGGGTCCGTCGGCTTCCGTCGGGACGGCGTTCGCAGCGCGCTGCGCGCGGCGGGTCCGGCATGTGTCGGCGTCGGACTGTGGTGCTGGTGCAACTACGCGCGATTCGGAAACCCCTTCGCGACGGGGTACTCCGGCAGCGCCCGGTTCGATCACCCGCTGTTCCAGGGCATCGTCGAACTGCTCCTCTCCGAACGCGGTGGCCTCCTCTACTTCGCGCCCTGTGCTCTGATCGGACTGCTCGGGTTGAAGGGACTCGCCCGCGTCGACCGGGGCCTCGCCTGGGGCGTGGGGCTCGCGTTCGCAGCCGCCCTGCCCCTCTACGCGGCGTTCTTCTCGCCGTTCGGTGGCGACGCCTGGGGGCCCAGGTACCTGCTGCCGAACGTGGCGCTGCTTGCCGTGCCCGCTGCGGCGCTGTTGTCACGCGGACTCGCCGTCGGAGGCTGGCGCCGCTGCGTCGCCGCGACCGTGGTCGCCTGGGGCGTGCTGCTCCAGGCTGCGCCGTGCGTGGTCGCCTTCTCCGAGACGTGGACAGTCATTCGCCAAGGCGGAGCGGAGCCCCGGCTCGGCGTGGTCGCCGCCCGGATCGCGAGAGCCAAGCTCACGTCCATCGACGGTACGTACAAGCGTGCCGAGCTCGGCGCGGGGGAGGGAGTCTGGCAGCCGTACGAGAGTCAGCTCGGTCCGGACCTCTGGCCGGTGCGTGTCGCGCGCGAGATCCCGGGCCACGAGTCGGCGGCGTGGGCAGCGTGGACAGTTCTGGCCGCCGGTGCCTGTGCCTGCGGCGTCCTGACGCTCCGGCGGAGTCGGAGCGCCGACGCGTGAGCGGTCCCACGGCGGCCGATCGCGTTCCGCAGTTCGATGTGCGCGGAATGGCGTTCGTCTTCGCGGCCGTCGGCGTGCTCTACGGAGTTTCCGTGTGCCCAGTGGTCTTCTGGGGCGACAGCGGCGAGTTCGCGCTCCGTGCCGCGTCGCTTGAGCTGTCGCCGATCGCCCGGGGATACCCGCTGCACCGTCTCCTGAGCTGGCTCGCGGGGCACGCTCTTGGAAGTCCTGCGCTCGGCGCGAATGCGATCAGCGCACTCTTCGGTGCGCTCGCCGCCGCGCTCACGCACGAAGGCGGACGTCGGTTGTCCGGGTCACGGGTGGGCGGGTTCGCGGCGGCTGCCACGCTGGCCATGTCGCCGACGTTCTGGCTCTTCTCGGGCGTCGCCGAGGTCTACACGATGCACGCTGCGATCCTCGCCGCATCGTTCCTCTGCGCGCTCGAGGCGCCACGGTCGCGCGGTTTCCGCTTCGCCCTCGGCGCAATGCTCGGCCTGTCGTTCCTCCATCACCGGATGACGGCGTTCGCCGCTCCTGGGATCGCCGTACTCGCCTTCGCAGGGAGGCGTGAACCGGAGGACCTCCGCGGACTCCGGGGACTTCTGGTGGACCTGCTCGTGGGTTTCGGGATCGGGATCGTGCCGTTCGCCGTGCTCTGCGCCACCGCGTCTCGCCCGGCGCCGCCCGACGCCGGGAACGCGTTCGCCTGGTGGTTCAGCGACATCTTCCTGGGCGGTGGAAAGAACGCCGAGCACCTGTTCGGCTCCGGAAAACGCACCTTCGGGGGGAACCTCGCCTACGTGGGCCGATGGGTTGTCTACAACCTGCCCGGGCCCGCGCTCGGCCTCGCGGGCTGGGGCATCCTGCGACTGAGGCGGCTCCGGCCGGTCGCCTTCTGGGCGTTCCTTGTGTTCCTTCCGTTGCACCTCGCGTTCCCGTTCCGCTACGACTGGACCGGCGACCAGTTCTCGTTCCTTGTGCCGGTGTACGTTCTCGCAGCACTGCTCGTGGCTGTGGGTGTCGCCGGAGTCGAGGCGCGGTGGGGTTCCCGCTGCGCGAAGTGGGCTGCCGCCGCCACCGGTCTCGCGCCCGCGTGCGTCGCCGTCGTACTCGCATTCACATCCGTTGGCGAACGTGCGTTCCCGGCGATCACGCGAGCGGCGCGCATCGGGCTTGTGCTCCCGCTCCGCGCGGGCGACACATCGCCCCGCGACGTCTGCCGACGCAACCTCGACCGACTTCCCGTCGGCGCCGTCCTCCACACCGACTGGGGTGACGGGCAGGTCTACCTGTACCTTCAGCGCGTGGACCACCTGCGCGAAGACGTTGAGATCCGAATCTGGCGGCCTGTACCGCGTGCACTTCAGGGAGCTGAAGTGACCGGCCACGGACCCGTCGTGGCGATCGTCCCCGCGTTCAACGAACAGGACGCGGTGGCGCACGTGGTCCGCGACCTCCTCGCTCTGCCGGAGCCCCCGGTCGTGTTGGTGGTCGATGACGGGTCGTCCGATGCGACAGGGGCGCGGGCCAGAGAGGCGGGGGCGATCGTGCTCCGTCCCGGATTCAATCTGGGCATCGGTGGCGCGGTGCAAACCGGCTTCCTGTGGGCCGCTCGGCACGGTGCTCGCGCGGTCATCCAGGTCGATGGCGACGGGCAGCACCCGGCGTCGGAGGTCTCCAAGGTGCTTGCTCCGGTGCTCGCGGGCCACGCCGACGTGGCGATCGGATCCAGATTTCTCGGTACGACCGGCGACCGCTCCACCGGGGCGCGGCGCGCAGGGATGGGTTGGCTGTCGATCCTGATCCGCCTGCGCTGCGGCCGCCAGTTCACGGATCCGACGTCGGGTCTGCGCGCCTTCGGACCGGCTCCTGTGGCGTGGCTCGCCGAAGCCTATCCAGAGGACTACCCGGAGCCGCAGGTGCTCGCACCACTCGTGCGGCACGGGTTCCGAGTGGAAGAAGTGCCCGTGTCGATGCAGTCGCGTCGAGGCGGCAGGTCGTCGATTTCCGGCCTCCGGCCGCTCCTCTACATGGTGAAGGTCTCGGTGTCGCTCCTCCTCGGGAGCATGAAGTGAGGGCCGCCGCATGAACCCAGCGTCATGGAAGCCGATCGACATCATCGCGATCGCCGGATCCATCGCGATCTTCGGAATGGTTGCCTGGCTGACCTCCCGCGGCAGCCTCAAGCCCCGCTACTCGCTGCTGTGGCTCGCCGCCGCCGCCGCGCTGGTGACTGTGTCGGTGTGGCGGCGGGGGATCGACGTGCTGGGCGACGCCGCCGGCATCGTCTACAAGCCGGCGCTCGTGTTCCTCGGCGCCTGCGTGTTCTTGATGCTCATCCTCCTCCACATGAGTGTCGTCGTCTCGCGCCTCACGGACCGGACGCGGCGCTTGGCTCAGGAGCTCGCACTGCTGCGCGGGGAACTGGAGCGCCGGTCGGACCGGGGGTAGCCTCTCCGCCCCCTTGGAACAGTGATCCCCATGGACTCGAAACCCCGCCCGAAGGTGATCGTCGTGATGCCCGCATACAACGCGGAGCTCACGGTCGAGCGCACCGTCCGCGACATCCCGCAGGGCTCCGTGGACGAGGTGATCCTGGTCGATGACTGCTCCAAGGACCGCACAGTCCAGGTTGCGCGCGACCTGGGCCTCACTGTGGTCGCGCACGAGAAGAACACGGGCTACGGCGGGAACCAGAAGACCTGCTACCGAGAGGCTCTGAAGCGAGGGGCCGACGTCATCGTGATGGTCCACCCCGACTACCAGTACGACCCGCGCCTCGTACCCTTCTTCACCGGGTATCTCACGACGGGCGTCTGCGACGTGATGCTCGGGTCGCGCGTTCGCACCCGCGCCGAAACGATCGGCGCCGGCATGCCGTGGTGGAAGTACCTGGCGAACCGCGTCCTGACCACGATCGAGAACGTCGCACTCGGACAGAACCTCGGAGACTTCCACTCCGGGTTCCGCGTGTACACGCGGAAGGTGTTGGAGACGATCCCGTGGGAGGAGAACGACGACGGGTTCGTCTTCGACTCCGAGTTCCTCGCTCAGGCAGCGCACTTCGGTTTCCGGATCGGTGACGCACCGATCCCGTGCCGGTACTTCGACGAAGCGTCGAGCATCCGCCTCGGGGCCAGCATCGTCTACGGCACGAAGACTCTCGGCGTTCTCGTGAAGTACTGGCTCAATCGCCTCGGGATTGTCCGGTACCGGATCTTCGCCAGCCGGGCGGCGGGGACGACGTCCCCGGTCGTGACGTGACCGCTACGGCAGCCGGCCCCGGATCGGCGGCGGCGGCCGGCCTGCTCGGTGCGCTGTCGATCGTCGTGGTGATCGCGCAGTACCCTCCGCACCACCGCGGGGGATACGAGCTGCGCTGCCGCGACATCTGCCGCGAGATGGTGAAGCGCGGTCACCGAGTGACCGTGCTGACATCACGGGAGGGCGCGCGCGGCGTCGAGGACGATCACGGAGTTCGCGTGGTCCGCGCACTGCATCTCTGGCCCGACGGCGTCCTCGGCACGTCGGCCGTGCTGCACTTCGTTCGCACTTCGGCGTCCGACTGCCGCAAGCTGCGACGTGAGCTGCGCCGGACACGGGCCGACGCCCTAGCGTTTTGGCACCAGTCTGGACTCACGAGCGCTCTGCTCGCCGTTCAGCCCCCCAGGGGATGTGGCATTCTCTGCGACGTCTCGAGCGACTGGCTCGTGGATGCCGCGACGACGGGCGGGAACTGGTTCCGCATCTGGGAGAAGTCCTCGACCACGTGGTGGAAGGCGCTCGGGAAGTCGGCCGTCCGCGCAATCGCCGGAGTCCTCGGTGCACCCGTCACGCGCCCGCCGTTCCCTCCGGGGCGCGCGTACTTCACGAGCGCGGACCGCAAGCGCCGGAACATCGAGGCCGGCGTCCACGTGGAGTCCGCCGCGCTGATCCGTTCGGGAATCGACCTGGAGAGCTTCCGTTTCCTGAAGGACCGGTCGGCGCCCTCGACGCGGACCGTGCTGTTCATCGTCCGCATCAAGCGCAGGAAAGGACTCCACACGGCCGTGCTGGCACTCGGGTACCTCCCAGCCGACGTACACCTCAGAGTCGTCGGCGCGGTGGAGGACGAGGGCTACGCCGCGGAGGTGGGCGATCTCATTCGCAAGACCGGTCTCGGGGCCCGAGTTCGATTGGGGAGTCCCGTCTCGCACGACGAGATTGCGGATCTGTTGCGAGACGCTCATGTGCTGGCATTCTGCAGCGAGGAGCCGGAGGCGTTCTCCCGCCTTGTCCTGGAGTCGTTCGCGTGCGGCACGCCCGTCGTCGGCACGACGATCGGCGGCACCGGCGAGGTGCTCATCGAAGGCGAGACCGGCCTGACGTATCCGCCCGGGAACGCCCGCGCCCTCGCCGACCAGCTCCGTCGGATGTTTGACGACGCGCCGCTTCGTGAGCGGCTCGTCGCGAACGCGAGGGAACTCGTCGAGTCGAAGTACGCGATCGGCTTCACGGTGCAACAGATCGAAGCGCTGCTTCGCGAGGCGCGGACACGCGCTTCGTCTGCGCAATGAAGGCACTCGTCCTCCTCTACTACTGGCCGCCGTCCGGTGGACCCGGCGTGCAGCGCGGCGTGAAACTCTGCAGTGGTCTGCTGCGCGAGGGGGTCGAGCCGATCGTCGTCACCGTGGACCCGGCCGCGTACCGCCTGCCCGGGGAGTACGCGCCGGACCCCACGCTCGCAGGCGACACACCGCAGAGCGTCCGCGTCACCACGACTCCGTCAGGGTACCGCCGCGGTCCGCGCGACATTCTGACGCGCCTGCGCGTCTTCCGTGCTGCGTGGCACGCCGACCCGGCGCGCTGGTTCGAACGACAGGCGGGGTGGCTGGCCCCTGCGACCGACGCGCTGCTGCGGGAGATCCGCGCGACGCGCCCTGACGTACTCCTCACGTCGTCGCAACCGTACACCGCGCACCTCGCCGGCCGAGCGGCGAAGCTCGCGACAGGCATCCCGTGGGTGGCGGACTTCCGCGATCCCTGGACGCTCTCGTGGGGCCGTTCGTGGCCTTCGCGGCGTGCGCTCGACTGGGAGTTGCGCCGGGAGGAGGAAGTGCTCGGCGACGCCGACGTCGTCATTGCGAACACGCCCGGCACGCGAGGTGAGTTCCTCGGTCAGAGACCGTGGCTCGACCCGCGCAAGGTCCGCGTGGTCCGAAACGGCTACGACCCAGAGGACTTCCGCGTCGCGGCCGCGGCGAAGCCCGCAGGCGAGTTCCGGATCGTGCACGCCGGGAGCTTCCGCGCTCGGCCGCCAGGCCTGCACCGCCGCGGACTTCGGGCGTTGCTGGACCGTGGCGGCCCCGAGCCGGTGCCGTACGACCTCTCCACGCACTCACCGAAACCGCTCTTCGACGCGGTCGCCCGGCTCGCGGCCGACCAGCGGAAGCGCGTGCGAGTGCGCCTCGTCGGCGCCGTCGATGTCGGCTGGATGAACGTCGCGCGCGAGGCCGGGCTC
>JAIOPE010000086.1 GCA_021414065.1 Planctomycetota bacterium | reverse complement strand
GACGCTCTCTGCTCCAAGGCAGCGCGAAGAGCGTCGGACGCGTCCTCGCTCGCATCGCAGACGTGTGTACCGCGATTGCTCATGCCTCACGCCCGAGAGGGGGTGCGAGTGCGTTCGCTCGCTAAGGACACGCACATGCCCAGATCCCCAGCCGACGTAGTAGACATCCTCCCAGGCACCATTGTACGTCACGGCGCAGTCCGCTGCTCCAAGGAGCTCGTGGCACGTGTCGCGACTCAGACCTACCATCCATTGACGATCGGAAATCCAGAGGGCCATCGAATGGCGAGCACCATCGGAGTCGGAGTCCGCAGATCGCCACGCAACCGGGTCGAACGCTATCGGCGCCACTGAGTCCCCAATCGCGCGCCCAATGACACGCGAAACTCGGCTCCATCGCACCATGATGGTCGCAGTAGTCGCGCACAGAACCAACGCCACGGCAACTCCGCCGACAACCAAATGGCGCCTCCACAAATTGGTCTCCACTTCTACAGCAGCCGGAATGGGTTGACCGGTGCGAACGGATTCAAGTCACGCCACAGCCGCCGGGTGGTTGCCAAAAGTGAGGAAGTAGTCATGATCGTCCCGCCTTAGAGACTCTACTCGCTCCAGACCCAACCGATTTCGGAGACATAGCGAATCCTACCGCGCTCCCCGTCAATCCATTCAGGGATGGATAGGCCTGTCGGTGGATCCGGAAGCCCCCGCACCATCTCCTGGAGCATTCCGACAATCGGTACTTTTGCGCTTTCTCGAATCGCTGCAAGTCGCTGTAGTCCACGGAAGTCCCCACGCCGCGCCATTGCGATAGCCCCAGCGATCGCCACGGACCCATCTGCACTCTCCGCAGCAGTCACGAATTCGTCGAGCACTTCATCACCAGAGATTCGGTCGAGTTGATGGACGGCTGCGGAGCGCGTTTCCGTGTTCCAGTGCCACCGAGCACGCCACTGCAGGTAGGAAACTCCCGCCGACGGACGACCTAGGTACAACCAATAGGCACCCAACCCGGAGAGCGCGAGGAGACTTGCGACCAGTAGGCGCCCCACACGTCGTGCCCTCACGTCTTCCGAGGCACGACCCGCCGCTGGAGCAACCGCATCCCCACCTGGATCAGTGCCAGCAGTGGACGCTCCCGGCACTTCCGTCGAAGCGCGCCGCCTCATGCTCAACGGCCCAGCCGGTCGCAACCGCGGTTTGCCAGCCTCTGGTGTGCGGGAGATTCTCCCCAATCAGGCGCAGGTTCGGAGCCACCCGCCCTTGGTTCGAATGATGAGTCCGCGCTCCTCGAGCTCGCAGACGAGGGTGCGGCGGACGACAGCGCGCCGCGCGCGGGCTGTCCGTGCTTGCTGCTCGGCCTCCGCGACGCGACGGCAGACGGCTTCGTGGAAGACATCACGTTGGACCGCAGTGTACCGCGGGCAGGGCAGCGTGTCCGCCTCGCGAGAGGTTCTCCATCCGAGCCACTCACGCGCCCGAGCGCCGCCCCGTCACTTCCCGCCGGTGTAGCCGAGGCGCTTCAGCTCTTCGGCGGTCTCGGGGTCGATCGCGCGTTCGTGACCGGTGAGGGCGACGGAACTCAGGCGGCGGAAGAACTCGTCGAGCTTCGCTTCGATCTCGCGGGTCTCGGCCGGGTGGTCCTCGATCTTGTCGTGCATGTGGCGCGGGTCCGAGACGTCGTCGTAGAGCGAACGGAACGTCTGGAGCGGACTGCTCGACCGAAGCAGCATCCACCGGCCGTCCTTGAGCGATCGGAGCGCCATCGGGCTCACCGTCACCTCGCCGAGAATCGGACGCGTCGAGGGAATGAACTTCGACACCTTCTTGCCCTCCGACGAGACGAGTTCCGGTCGGAGCGTGCGGCCGACGCGCGTCGCCTCTTCGCCGCGGGGATACCGGATCTGGCAGAGATCGACGAGCGTCGGCGCGATGTCGAGCAGGGTCGCCGTGCCCTCCACGACGCGGCCCCGCGACGGGACCGACGGCCAGCAGAGCGCGTCCGGCAGTCGAATCACGAGCGGCACCTGCATCACCTCGCGGTGGAGCGAGTGCCCGTGCGTCCACCCGCCATGCTCGTGGAACTCCTCGCCGTGATCCGACGCGAGAACGATCACCGTGTCGGCGAGACGCCCGCGCTTGCGCAGTTCCTCGATGACCACGCCGAACTGCCGCGACCACCCGCGGATCTCGCCGTCGTACTGGGCGATGATCTTCGCCTTGTAGGCCGGGTCGGGCTCCGGCGCCTGCATGAACGGCAACATCCCGGTGAATCGCGGCGGCGCAGCGAAGCGCTCGCCCTGCGGGAAGCCCATCGCCACGGCGTCGTCTATCGACGGCTCGTAGGGCAGGTGCGGCTCCATCGCCTGGACGTACGCGAACCACGGCTTGTCGCCCGATGCGTCCACGAAGTCGAGGAGCCCCTTGTGGATCACCTTGCAGCCACGTTCGTCGCGGACGCCGAGTCCCGCCGGGTTTCCCGCGACGGAGAAGATGCCCGTCATGAACAGGCCCTTGCCGAGGAGCGTGCCCATCGTCAGCACCGACGGCCGCGTGCCGTCGAAGCTGTCGAAGCCCTGCGCGAACCCGAACTCGCGGGTGACGAACGGGTTGTCGGAGAAACCGGCGGTGCGCCAGCCCGCGACGCGGAAGACCTCGGCGACCGTCTCGGCCTCCGGGACGAGCACTTCCCGATGTTCCACGCAAGCGTGGGTCGAGGGCATCATCGACGTCATCAGCGACGCGACGCTCGGCTTCGTCCACGAGGTGGCGGCGCGGCAGTCCTCGAATCGCGTGGCGTCGGCCGCGAAGGCGTCCACCTCGGGGCTCGTCGGCTTCGCGTACCCGTACGACGAGAGATGGTCGTGGCGCAGCGTGTCCACCACGTAGAGCAGCACGTTCGGACGCGTGAGTTTCTGCCTCCCGCCGTCCGGGCCATAGGGACTCGGCGCCCAGGCGGCCTGCGGCGGCGGCCCGTCGTCACGATCGCTGACCGCGAACGGCATCAGGAACGCGATGAGCGCGGACGCTGCTCCGAGCAGCGCCCAGCGGCCCGTGTGCGGACGATCCTCGCCGGGCGCGCGGTACCTCACGACGCCGAGTGCGATGACCGCCGCCGCCGCGACGAGGTCCACCGTGATCGAGAGCCCGGAGAGGAACCCCGGAAGGACGGTCACGTTGGCCCACGCGACGACGAAGAACCACGCCGAGCCGAGCGCGATCACGAGGTCGAGCATGCGGAACGGCCACGAGAAGCGCCGCGCCACGAGCGCCGCGACGATGCCGCAGGGCGCGAACCACGCCGCGTAGAACAGGACCACCGGGATCGCGTCGTGCGGCTGGATCAGTTCGTTGGCGGAGCCGAGCGCGCGGCTCGCGTCGAGGAGTCCGACGAATGCACCTGCGCCGATTCCGGCGACGAGTCCGCGGAGAATGAGCGACGGACGCGCGTCAGCGGTAGCGGAAGTCATAGAACCCCGGATCTGGGAGCGGCGGAACGGCACCGCGGCGGAGCAACACCGTCCGCACGGCCCACAAGTCGGGGAACACGCGATACCGCAGCGCGGTCGCATCGAGATAGGCGACACCCGCCGACCCGCCGGTGCCCGTGCGACTCCCGATCTCGCGCTCGACCATCCGCGCGTGCCGCTGGCGGAAGATGAGCATCGCCTGCTCAACGCCGACCATTGCGTCGAGGAACTCACGCGGCCACGCGAGCAGCGGCAGTTCGCGGTAGCTCTCGATGAACACGATCGCCGCGCGGATGCGCCGGCACCGCGTGCGCTCTTCCCCCGGGACGTCTTCTGCGAGCAGGAAGCGACGCGCCGAGTCGATCTCCTGGCGGTACTGCGCTGCGATGCGCCGACGTGCCGGCTCGTCGGACGTCTGCCGCGACGCGAGCGTCTCGGGGTCGCCGATCTCGCGCCCGTGCGACGCGAGGTACTCGTCGAGGAACGCAGCGACGACCGCATCGTCGCCCGCGTCTCCGGCGCACGATCCGCGGATCGGCGTGCGATGCAGCCACGCGTTGAGCGCGGAGCGAACGGACGTGCCGCCGGCCATGCGAGCGTCCACGCGCCGGCGGGACGCGGAAGGCTGTCCCTTGCTGTCCTCCAGGGCGCGCAGCCAGGTCGAGTCGCCGCCGAACTTCATGCGGTCGGCTGGATCCAGCCCGAGCAGGATCTCGAGCTCGCGGAACTGGCCGGACTGAAAACCGCTCGCGGGCAGGAGCTTGTCGCGGAAGTCGAGGAAGTCGCGCGGCGACAGGGTCTCCATCAGCCGCCAGTGCGTGGACATCTGTTCCAGCACGACGGTGACCCGGCGGAGCGACGCGACCGCCCCGCTCAACGACGTCTCCGGCACGTGGTCGGCCGCGACGAGATCGCGAACGGTCGTCAGTTCCCGCAGGACGAGCTTGAACCACAACTCGAACACCTGGTGTACGACGATGAACAGCACCTCGTGGTTCGAGAGTTTCGACTCGTCTTTCTCCACGCCGCCCTGGAGCGCGAGCAGATCGTCGATCCGCAGGTACTCCCAGTAGCTCGTGCCGCCGGCCGGCATCGACGGTGACGGCGTCGCGTCCCCAGGCGCACCCGCCGGTGAAGACTCACTCATTGCAGCACCTCACGGATTTCGGGCACGTCGCGGGCGAGCATCCCGGAGACGCGGAACGCGGCGAAGGCGGCCCAAACGGCCGCGGCGCGCAGGACCATCACCGCCGCGCGGGCGGCGTCACGGCCGGCCGTGTGGTCGAACTTGGGATTGGCGTCGTCGAAGTGCGGCACCCACACCTGCGCGACCACGAACGACAGCGCGAGCAGCCCGAGGAAGGCGGCCGTCGGAGCGAGCGCGGTCTTCGCCGCGTCGCGGTTCGCCTTCCACGCCCGGCGCGACACACCGTAGCTGGCGCCGAGCGCACCCTGTCGCAGCACGGACGACGCCAGCGCGAACGGAATGTGCAACGACGCCACGACGAGGCAGCAGAGTGCGATGAACCCCTGCGCCCAGGCGCCGCCGCCCAGGAACCCGACGAGCACAGAGAGGAGGAGCCCCGGCCACAGCGCCATCACGAGAATCGCGGCGAACGAACCGACGTCTTGCATCACGCCGGACGGATCGGCGAGATCGCTGAGCCACGGCACCGGGCGGTCGCCCTCGATGGTGCAGAGCACGATGCGATGGGCGTAGACAGCCAGGATGACGAGCGCCAGGATCAGGAGGAGCGGGCGGAGGAGCAACGGCATCGCTTCGTCGCCGGCGCCGCCTTCGAGCCACGACATCCATGCGAATGCGGCCGTCGCACCCGCGAACCCGAGCACAGAGCCCCCGCGGAGCGGAGTCAGAATCACGTCGCGCCAGGAAGACGCCGGCGTCGCAGGCGCGGCCACGCCGTCGGTGAGGATCTCCTCCACCGGCGGCGGACCCGCGTCCGGCGTGCGCGGCGCGTCCATGGTCACCGGATCGGCGCGGCGGCGATCTGCCGCAGGGCGACCTGCTCCGGGGAGAGGAACATGATCTCGAGCCCGGGCACCGACGGGACGTTCACCCACTGGTTCCAACGGAAGCTGTGCTGGGCCGCGGAGTCGTCGGTGAGCGCGTCCCGCTGCATCCGGAAGACGTCTTCGTAGCAGCCCTGGATCGCCGTGTCGGGCATGCAGCGGATGAGGCGGTACTCGTCCTGGACGCGGATCAGGTAGACGTCTCCGACGGTCGTCGGAAACGACTCCCCGAGGCGGCGCGTCGCTGCCTTCCCGCTCGGCCCGGAGCCGGGCGCCGCGCACGCGACGAGACCTCCGGAGAGCGCGAGAATGGCTGCGAGCATCACGGCATTGCGGAAACGGTGCATGGGTTCTCCTCCGGCGGCGTCAGGCCGCGCAGGCCCGTAGATCCTACGGGCGCAGGGCTGTTCCGTCGCCCTTCGACAGCGCGGTTCTCAAGACGAGAGCCGCGGCTTCGAGGTCGTCGCGCCACCCGGGGCCGACCCGGCGCGCGAGGTGCAGGCGCGTGCCGCCGCCGGAGAGCACCAGGTCGCCGCCGCGGTCCGCGATGTCGGGGGCGCCGTCGGGCACCTCGAACGGAAGGACGGCCGCGACTGCGTCGGCGGGCATCGCCAGGTCGATCGGTTTCGAGAGCGGCCCGACGCCTTCGTGCCCCCGGACGCGCACCGCCCCGGACTCGCGCAGCACGAGCACGTCGCGACGGCGCGCCGCTCCGAGCCAGAGCGTGAACAGCCCGAGGCCGGTGAACACGACCGCACCGCCGCCTTCCACCGCGCGGACGTTCACGGCCGACCATGCAAGCATCGGAAGGCCGATCAGGAGCATCACGAGCGAGGTGGGTACGGCCCAGGGCCAGTCGCGCGCGACGACACGCACAGCCGGCGCGCCGCCGTCGGAGACCGGCTCACAACGGAGCCCGCGGGGCATCACCGGAGGCTCGGGTCGGGAAGCAGCTCGTCCCGGCCCTGCTCCACGATGAACGCCTTGCGCGTCGGCACGTTCTTGAACGTCTGCTTCGCGCCGCCGGGCCAGACGATCTCGACCTGCGCGATCGACGCGAGCTGACCGCAGCCGAAGAGGAGCCGCGAGTCGTTGTCGGAGAGAAACGACGCGCCGTGGTGCAGTTCCGAGATGTGGAACCGGCCGTCCGGCATCGACAGGATCACCCGCGCGCCGGAGGGGTCGAGGAGGCCCGCCTTCCCCTTCAGCCGAAAGCGCAGGAACGCGTTCCGGTTGCCGCCGTCGTTACGCAGGATCGCCGCGCGATCGTTCAGCGCCGCGACGTAGACGTCGGTGTCGCCGTCGTCGTCGAAGTCGCCGAAGCAGGTGCCGCGCCACACGCGCTTCACCTGGAGACCCGGCCCGGCGACATCGGTCATGTCCTGCATCTTCCACGAGGTCGGCCCGAGGTTCCGGAGCACCTGATTGCGCTGCCGGTACGCGGTGCCCGTGGTCTTCTCGAAGCCCGACATCTCGCCGTAGACGTGACCGCAGGCAGTGAAGTAGTCGAGCCATCCGTCGAGGTCGAGGTCCACGAGGCCGACACCCCAGCAGAGTCGGTAGTAGCTCGCGGTCGCGAGCCCGACCACGTTCGACGAGTCGGTGAACGCCAGCACGCCGCTGCGCGCGGTGCGGTTCAGGTAGAGCGTGTTGTAGTCGTGAGAGAAGTTCGTGACGGTCAGGTCCATCCACCCGTCGCGGTTCCAGTCGCCCGCGTCCACGCCCATGCCGGCCTGCTCGGCCATGTCCTGGCTCATCGCGACGGCTGCGGAGACGGCGCGGTCGCGGAAGACGCCCTTCCCGTCGTTGATCCAGAGGTGGTTGCTCTGCGTGTCGTTCGCAACGAAGATGTCGAGGTCGCCGTCGTTGTCCACGTCCGTCATCACGTTGCCGAAGCTGTAGAGCGCGCGCTGGTCCAGGAGGTTCGTCTCGGTCACCTCGCGGAACGTACCGTCGCCGTTGCCGAAGTACAGACGGTCCATCTGCCCCGGGAGCCCGGCCGGGCCGACGTACACCCTGAACTCGCGCCACGTCGCGTTGCGACCGTTGAGAAGCCCCTGCTCCTGGCACTTGTCGATGTAGGTCTGCTGATCCGAGTAGTTCGCGACATACAGGTCCTGGATGCCGTCGCCGTTCACATCGCCCCACGAGCATGCGGTGCTCATGTCGCGCAGCACCCCGGCGACGCCCGCCTTCGCCGTGACGTCCTCGAAGGTCCCGTCGCCCCGGTTGTGCATGAGGTGGTTGAGGCCCCAGCAGCAGACGTAGAAGTCCGGATGCCCGTCGGCGTCGTAGTCGCAGGAGGCTCCGCCGAAGCCGAAGGCCTGGATGTCGATCCCCGCCTGCTTCGTCACGTCGGTGAACTTCATGCCGCCGTCGTTGCGGAAGAGCCGCGTGCGCGCGGCGTCGTCGTAGCGGAGGATGCCCTTCTCGTCGAGCATGGTGCCGTCCACCACGACGACGTCCATATCGCCGTCGGAGTCGTAGTCGAGGACGATCGCGCCGCCGCCCATCGCAGAGACGATCCAGTCCTTCTGCTCCGGCTTGCCCGTGTGATTCGTCACGACGAACCCGGCGGCGTCGGCCACGTCCGTGAACTCGGGGAACGGCGCGGACGCCGCCGGGGCGGGCGCAGCGGGCGGCGCCTGCGGGGCGACCGGCCCGGCCGGCGGGTTCGCCGCAGCGGGACCGGGGGTTGCCGGTCCGCGGTCGCACCCGACGAGTCCCGGGGCGAACAGGGCGGACGCGAGCAGGAGTGCGGCGGTCCGGGGGGATGACGGGCGGGTCGGGTTCACTTGCGGCGCTCCTGGATCATCTGCACGACTCTGGCCACGAAATAGACCACCCCCGACATGACGACGATGCCGAACCCCGCCGTCCGCAACGTCGGCTGGTCCTCGCGCGGCAGGACCATGAGCGCCCCGCCGACGACGAGCAGCGCCGCCGCCGCCACCATCCCGAGGTTCCAGGAGAAGTGCCATCCGTTCATGGCGTCGGAGGCTACCGCGCCCAGCCCGGACAATTCACGAGGGTTCGCGAGAGAACGGCGCGCAACGCAAGAGCAGCTTGCGACGCGCGCCGATTCGAGGGTCGTTCGCACGACGACAGACGGTCCTGGGCGGGAGCCGCGGAGCTGACCGCAAGGCGGGACCCGCGGCGTCGGCTTAGTCAAGCCACGCAAGGGTCCCAACACAGCGGGCAGCGCGCGGGCTCGTCCAGGCGCGGACCCTCGTGAGTTGTCCGGGCTGGCCCGGACCATTCATGAACGCCCGCGTCCGGGGCCGGCAGCGGAACCCGCGCGAAGGCCGGGAATCGGCGGTGGAAATGCCGACGGCTCCGGGTCTATGATCCGGCCGGAGGAGCAACGGTTGCCCGACATCGAGCTTGTCTGCCAGGACTGCAACGCGACATTCGTGTTCACGGATGCCGAGCAGCAGTACTTCCAGGCACAGGGATTCGTCCAGACGCCGAAGCGGTGCAAGGCGTGTCGCGCGCAGCGTCGGCAGGGCGGCAGGCGCGGGCGTCCAGGCGAAGCGCAGCGTATCGGCGGGAACGGTCCGTCGCGCCCGGACGCGCCCGGTGACCGGCGCCCGCGTCCGGCGCACTACCGACCGATCGGTGGGGCCCCGCAGATCGTCGAGCCGTCCCCCGTGCCGCGAGCTGCGCCGGCGGCCCCGGTCGACGGCGCCTCTCCCCGCCCGCCCCGCCCGCCGCGCGGTCCGATGCACCAGACCGTCTGCTCCGGCTGCGGCGAACCGACGGAAGTCCCGTTCGTCCCGGACGGCCGCCGTCCGGTGTTCTGCCTGCCCTGCCTGAAGAAGCAGACCCGCTGATCGCGTTCGCCGGGGACGTCCACCCGGATCACGCGCGAGCTTCCGCGCCTGGACGATCCTCCGGGCGGCCTGCTGCGTTCGGGTCGGCGCGCGGCGTGCTCAGTGGAGTTCGCCCGACTCGCCCGAGCTGCGGCCCGCTCGTTGGAGACCAGCCGAGGCTGCCCTTCGCTTCGGCACACCCGCTCAGTAGTAGCGCCGGTTCCCCTTGACGCCGAGTCGCACGGAGTTCGTCGCGACGCTGGGTGACGATCCGTTTCCAAAGACGATGTCGATCCTCGGCGACGTCAGCGCACCGAGCTCGATCTTCTTCGCGTTGATCGTGACGATGTCCTTCCGGAAGTCCACCTTCACGGTGAGCTGCATGCCCGCATCGCCCTTCTCCACGTAGGTGAACGCGCCGGCCTTCGAGGTGAAGTCCCGCCCGGCGATCGTCCGCGTGAACGTCGGCCCGAATCCGATCTTCACGCTCGAAATCGTCTGGGGAACGACGCCGGACGTGGCGAACCCGCCCTGCAGCGCCAGCACGTCGTTTGCGCCGTCGGCCAGCGCGACCGTCGCCCTGCGCGGGAAGAACGCCGGCTCCAGGATGTCGCCGCTCGCCTTGCCGATCCGGAAGAAGCCGGCCGTGAGTTTCACGCGCCCGCGCACAGCAGGGGCGCCGGATGCGGCCAGGCGGATGAGAAGCGGTGCGTTCGGATCGACTTTCTGGTCCAGCTCGGTGTTCTTCAGACTGAGCCGGAACTTGCCCCGGCTCGATCCCTTCACGCCGGGCTTCACGCGGAGCGCCACGCCGGACTCCTTCGGAGACAAGTACTCGGTGCGCGTGGCGAGCAGAGTGAACGTCCGAGAGAATCCCCCGATGTCGATGGTCACGGGTTGCGTGAAGTCCAGCGACACCCCGCCGTCGTCGAAGGTCCCACGGGTCACCATCGAGTCGTGCGCACCCTCCTTCAGCGTCAGGCGGAGCGACCGCGGCAGCAGGTAGGAGGGAACGTCGATCGCATTCGGCGAGATCAACGCGACGCCACGCGGCGAGTTGCCGACCGCCACGGACTCGCCGGTTTCCGTCTTTGCGACCAGGTCGATCACCCGCACCTCGTTCGAGTCCTGACAAGAGACATACGCGGTGCTGCCGTCCGGAAGCAGCGCCACCCCATACGGCTTGACGCCTGACACCGCGATCGACCCGGCGTACGAATTGTCGGTCAAATCGTAGATGTCGAGGCTCGGCCCGCTGCTCCCGCCGGACGCGCGCGGCGTCTTCTTCGCAGGGGCGGGGAGGTCGAGGCTGAAGTTCGTGACGTACGCGAAGTTGCCGGCCACCGCCACGTCGCGCTGCGGCCCGACGCCGCTGAGTCCGGTGTCG
The DNA here is from genome assembly GCA_021414065.1 of Planctomycetota bacterium. Lineage (GTDB taxonomy): Bacteria > Planctomycetota > JAJSAM01 > JAJSAM01 > JAJVHW01 > JAIOPE01. The sequence continues at coordinate 6,913 of JAIOPE010000086.1, read as the reverse complement.
GCCCGCGTGTCGGTCGCCGTGAGGATGATCGCCGGCACGCCGTCGCCCACGACGATCACGCGCGTCCCATCCGAGGAAACCGCCGCGTCCCGCGGGTTCGAGCCGACGGTGATCCCCTGGGCGATGACCGTGTTCGATGCCGTCGCGATCACGTCCACCGTGTTCGACTGCCGACCGACCACGTAGACCTTCGCGCCGTCGGCCGTGATCGCGATACCTTCCGGCGAACTCGCTGTGGGGAGCGCGATGGATGCGACCTCAGCGTTGGTCGTCCGACTGATCACGGACACGGTCGAGCTGCCAGTGCAGACGACGTACACCCGCGTGCCGTCCGGCGTGATCGCGAGGTTGTACGGCTCAAGCCCGGTGACCGCGATGTCGCCGACCGAGGTGTCCGTCGCCGTTTCGATCACCGACACGGACGGCAGCGTCGTCGGGCCGCCGGGCCCAGGGATGGAGCTCCCGAATCGGTTGGTGACGTAGATGAACGCGCCGTCCGGCGTGCCCGCGAGTCCGCGGGGTTCGCTGCCGGAGCCCACGGTGCGCAGGATGGCGGCGCGGGGCTCCTTCTTCGCGCCGCCCTGCGTGGCGTTCGCGTCGATCACGCCGACAGAGCTCGAATCCGAGTTCGACACGTAGACCTTCGTTCCGGCCGGCGCGTCGGCGCCGAGAACCGACGTGGTCGTCAGCGTGAGCGTACCGACAGCGAACGAAACGAGCATCGCGAGTTTGCGCATGGGGACCCTCCTGAGGGCCGGCAGATGGTAGTGACTCAAGTCTCGCATTCCAGCACGGTCAGCCGCGGATCGCAGTCGCATTCCTCACGCTCCTCGGCGATGCACCGGCCAGCCCGGACACGTCACGAGGGTTCGCGCCCGGTCGAAGCCCGTCATCGCCGACTGGTCGACCGCCCCGCTCCGACGTCTGCGATGTTCGACGCCCCCGGCGCAGAACGTCCGGCCCTGCGGACGTATCCGCGGCGCTCAGGCGGGACCGTATCTCGTGACAGGAACGGCGCTGCGATCGACGCGAAGTGCCTGGATTCCCCACGATGCGTGCCGGGCGCGCGCGACGAGAGAGGCGGGAACGCGCCGGGCGAGTCTCAGCGGTTCTCGCGCGCGGCGGCGTCGCGTTTGATCTTCCGCTCGAGCAGTCGCTCGAGCAGGCGCTGCAGTGCTTCGGGGGTCATCGAGCCGCCGGTGTTGTCCGGCCGTTCGTCCACCGGGCGGCCGCCGGGCTCCCGGTAGGGCGCAGGGAACATCGGCTCGGAGCTGCGTTCGATCGCTTCGAGGTGGACGAACCGCCCGTCGTCGTCCAGTGCGAAGCGGCACGCGAACGACTCCCGGCCGCCGCCGGGACGCACGTCGGTCTCCGACTCGCCCGCGAAGAGGCTCCAGCGGGCGCGCTCCCCGGCCTTCGGTCGCAACGCGCGGGGCGCCATCTTCGCGATGCTGAGGAGCACCGCGCCGCCTTCCGGCACGAGTCGCTTCACGTCGGCGTCCGCCGCGGGCGGACTCGCGGCGCCCACCGTGTCGTGCCAGAACGTGTGGCTCTCCGCGAGCGCACGGAGATGGACGGCGGCGAGCGCCTGATAGTCGGCGGGCCGCGCGTACGCGACGACCTCGACGGGCCGGAACCCGAAGAACGCCACGTGCCCCACCGCGAGCCCGCCGTACGACTTCGGGAGGCGCGCGAGGTCGGCCCATCGCTCGGCGACTCCGTCGGTGACGAACTTCGTCGCGAGCACCTGCTCGACGGTCTCGCTTCCCTCCGGCGCGTGCGCGATCGCCGCCTGGATCTTCTGCACGACGGTGAGCACCGCCTCGCCGTTCCCGAGGAGAGAGAGCTTCCGCTGCTCGAGGGGCGCCATCGCCTGCGGCCGCGGCAGCGCGTCCGGTGCGGCGGGCGCCGTCCGCGCGTCGCAGACCGATGCGGACGCCGCGGCTGCCTCGCCGCTGCTCAGGGCCACCGGCCGCGTCAGCATCCACTCGCGTGCACCGCCGGAGAGGATCGTGCCCGTCGGCAGGAACCGTTCGCGCTCCGCGGGCGCCGGCCCCGCCGAGAGTTCGACGATCGACTCGCGCCCCGCGGCCGGATGCCATCCCGTTCCGGCACCCGCCGCGACGAGCAGCGGAGGGTCGTCCGCCTTCGCTGCCTTGCCCCCCGGCGCCGCGGCCGGGTCCAGGTCGAGCACGATCGGCAGGACGACGAGGGACCCGTGCGCGACGCCGTGGCGGACGCTCACGCCGGCGAGGAACGCGGCGACGGGAGACTTCGGCTCCGCCTCGGCACGCGGCCCGGCGAGGAGACTCGCGACCGCGAGCGCGGCCGCGGCGGCGGCGCACCGCCCCGGCGCACCGAGCCGCGTCATTCGAGCGACTCCACGAGGCCCCCGCCGATCCGCGCGAGTTCCTCGACGTCGGGCGGCAGTTGCGTCCGCGTGCGGTAGAGGTACCAGACCCGCAGGTGCGTCCGGTCGGCCGAGTAGTGCAGGCGGACCAAGTCGCGGCTGCGTTCCGGGTCGCCCGTCTTGCTGTCGGCGATGAGCCCGACCTGCCGCTGCGCGTTCCAGCGCCAGCCCATGCGGTCCATCGACTGCTCGAGCGCCTCCGTGATGCACGCCCCCTGCGAGTCGGAGCCGCCGATCTTCACCGCGTCGATCCACTGGAGCACCCGAGCGAGATCGTGCGTGAGCGGCAGGCTGCGCGTGGCCCACAGGTCGCGGTGCTTCGGCGTGTCGCGGTAGGCGACGACGCCGATGCGCAGGTCGGTGTCGATGCTCGCGAGCGTCGCCGCCTCGCGCCGAATGCGCTCCTTGATCGTCTCGATGTGCCCGCTCACGGAGCCGGTGGCGTCGAACAGGTAGACGATGTCGGCCCGCGGGAGCACGGGCGGCGGCTCGGGCGCAGTGTCGGTCGCCGGCGCGTAGTCGGAGCCGCCGCACGGCTGCTTCGCCGCGGCGCACGCGTCGATATAGGCGAGCCGCCGCCGCACCGCCGCGACGGCTCGCTGCACCTCGGGCTCCAGGAACGACGAGAGAAGGTCCGCGAGCGGCCGGAACGACGTGTCGTCGAGCGTCTCCGCGATGTCGATGCAGGCGAGGATCGTGTCCACGTCGTGCCGCTTCGCGAGCACGGACTTCAGCGTGTCCCCCGCGATGAGCTTGCCCGACGGGTGTCGCGCAAGCGCCCGCACGGCCTCGACTCGCACGTGGGCGTCGTCGGCCGCGGCGAATCGTTCGAGGGCCTCCGCCGCGGCGAGCGACGTGTCGTCCGCGAGGGCTTCGAGAACGAGTCCGCGACCGAGGTCGTCGGTGGCCTTCTCGAACGCCGCGAGCAGCGCGGCGCGCCCGTCGCGGCGCGCGATCGCGCGACCGACGGCTCGCCGCACCTCGCGCGGCCCGCCGAGCACGACGAGGTCAACGAGGAACCCGAGCGCCTCCGGAACGTCGATCCGGCCGAGCGCGGCCGCGGCTTCGGCGCGCACCGACGGGTCCGGGTCGGTGCGGACGATTCGTCGCAGGCGCTCCGCCGCCCGCACGCTCGTCGTCGCGGCGAGGTTCCGGACCAGCGCCTTGCGCTCCCCCGGGTCGGTCGCGCTCGCGAGGCTGGCGAGGAGGGCCTGGAGTTCCTTCATGGCCTGCGTCGAGTCGCCCGCGCGGGCGACGTCTCCGGCGCCGAGCGCGAGAACCGCCGAGGCCACGACCACACACGTCTGCACACGCATTGGTCACCTCCACGAACGCGAGCGTGAAGAGTACCCCGGCCCGCCGGACCGTCAACCGGACGCGCGACGCTTCCGGGCGATCATTACGCCGACGACGAGCAGGAGCGCCGGCAGGACGAGGCTCACGCCCGACGCGCCGCCGTATCCGAAGAGCTTCAGCGACGTGCCCACGAGCCCCACGCCCGCGAGCAACAACGCGACCCAAAGGGCGGCCGTCTCGTAGCCCGGCGGCGACGGCGGGACGCGGGTCGGCTCGGTCACGTCTGCGTTCCAGCGTCCGCGGCGTTCCCGTCCGCGGCATCGCGGGCCGCAGCGGCGCGTCGCAACCTCCACCGCGCGAGCAGCATCGCCGGGACCGCCACGCCGGACGCCGCCCAGCCGACCCACGTGTGGACCGACGCCGCCTCCATCCCGTGGATCATGTCCTTCTGCGACGCCGCGGGGCCGAGGTTCGACATCCCGCCGAGCATCCGCATCTGCGAGACGAGCATCGCGAGGTGCCCGACGACGATCGGCAGGAACGCCGCCACCACGCCGCCGATGACGAGCGCGCCGTGCCGCGTCGCGGGGGGTCGCAGGATGAGCGCGACCGCGTAGACGACGACGGCCGCGGCGATCAGAATCTGCGCGATCCCGACCCCGCCCGCGGCCTCGGAGATCGGCACCTGCTGGTACGGCGTCGCGTCGGGCACGGGGGACATGGTCGCGCGGCGACCGCACCAACGGGAGCAGTTCCCGCCGCTGCGTCGTCGTCGGGGCGCGTCGCGTCAGCGTCGCGTCAGCGTCGCGTCAGTGCCGCGTCAGCCCTGCGGCAGCGCCATCGGGCGCGCGCCGACCTCGGCGAACACGCGCTCAGCGCGCTCGAGCAACTCGCAGGTCCGCAGGTCCGCGGCCGGGTCTCCCTCGGCCTCCGCGGCGACGAGGATCTCGCCCGCCTTCACCGCCTGGTCGTAGTAGTTGGCGACCTCGTGTTCCACGCCGCGGGACATCATCGCGCCGACGAACGTGCCGACCGCGGCGCCGGTGCCGGCGAACAACGGTCCGAGCACGAGCAGGCCGAGCCCTCCCGTTGCGACGCCGAGAGCAACGCCGGTGACGGCGGCCAGTCCGGCCGCGACGCCGCCGACCACGGCACCGGTGCCTGCGGCCGACGCAGTCGTCGCACCCGCGGGCCGGTCGTGTTCGAACTCCGAGAAGATCGACTCCTTCACGCGGTCCGAGCACACAACGGAGATGTGCTCCTTCAGGAAGCCCGCCGCAAGCAATCCCTGAACGGCCTTGGCCGCTTTCGGAACCGTCTCGAAGACGGCGATGCGCACCTGCAGATTCGACGCTGTAGGCGCAACGGGTGCCGTGTGGACAAACGGGACGGTGTCGTCGACGAACGGAACCGCGCCGACGTGCGCCTGTGATCGCGCGATGTCGTCGAAGCATGCCTCGATCTGGCCTGCAAGGCGTTCCGCGTTGTGCGCGTCAACGGCTCGCTGCAAATCAGACGGAAGCGGCGGCACCGGGTTCATCGACGTCATGCGCGTTCTCCTGCGTGCTCCCGGGCCGCCCGCTCCAACGTCGGAGGTGTGGGCCGTGTGGGGAACAGTCGCAGTCTCATCTCCACCGCGGACGACCGCCATGGGGCGAAACCCGACGTGCGTGGCGGCGACTTCGCGCGCGTGCGCGGAGGTCTCCCGACGCGGGTTCCGGTGTGGGCGCGATCGTCCACGAGAACGTCCACGAGAACGTCCACGGGAACGTCCACGGGAACGTCTACGAGAACGTCTACGAGAACGTGCGCGCGAACGTCACACGCCCGACGTCCAACCGCTACTTCGTCCGCACGGCGCGGGCCTGGCCCTCGACGACCGTGTAGACGGCGCCAGGTTCGAAGCCGCGCGAGCCCTCCGGCGGGAGGACGGAGTCGTCGCCGGCACCCGGCCAGCGGACGCGGACGCCCGTGATGCGGCCGGCGGAGCCGAGGCCGACGGCGAGACGCGGGTCTTCAGACGAACCGAACGACGAGCCGAGCGCGAGATCGCGCACGATCTGCTTGCGGCCGGGCACGCCGTCCACGTCGGCGGTGAGACGGGAGCCCGCGCCCTCGACCGTGCCGCCGCGGCGGCGGAGGATGAAACGCACCGACTTGCCGACGCCACGCCCGTCGTTGCGGAGGAGCACGGCGCGGTCGTTCAGGACGGTCGCGAAGAGGTCGGTCGCGCCGTCGTCGTCGAAGTCGGCCGCGATGACGCCACGGTGGACGCGGGGGCGCAACGCCTCGCCGGTGTCGGCGGAGATCTCCTGGAAGCGGCCCTTCCCGTCGTTGCGGAACACCCCGATGTGCTGGGCGTAGGTCGTCTCCGGCACGTTCTTCTCGACGCCCGGATACAGGTGGCCGTTGGCGTAGACGAGGTCGACGTCGCCGTCGTTGTCGAGATCCGAGAACGACGCACCCCACCCGAGTGTCATCTGGCTCGGTGCGTCGAGCCCGGCGGCCGCCGTGGAGTCGCCGAAGAGGGTCGTCGGCACGCCGACGTTGCGATAGAGGCAGTTCGACTCGTGGCTGAAGTTCGTCACGAACAGGTCGAGTTTCCCGTCGTCGTCCACGTCGCCCGCGGCAACGCCCATGCTCGCCTGCTCGATGCCCGAAGCTGAGACGGCCACGCCCGACTCGATCCCCACTTCCGTGAACCGGCCCTTGCCGTCGTTGCGGAAGAGCAGGTTCGGCTGTGCGTCGCACGCGACGTAGATGTCGATCGCGCCGTCGCGGTCGAAATCGAGCATCACGGCTTGGAACGAGTAGCGGCGGATGATCGCCATGCGTTCATCGGTCGCGTCGGTGAACGTGCCGTCGCCGCGGTTGACGAAGAGTCGGTCGCGCTGCGCTTCGAGCGGGAGCGGACCGCATGCGACGGGCATCTCCCGCCACTTGCAGTCGCGCGGCCCGCGCGCTTCGACCATGTACCGGCGCATGTCGGCGTAGTTGCACACGTACAGGTCGAGGTCGCCGTCGCCGTCGATGTCGCCCATCGCGCCGGCCGTGCTCCACTCCGACTCTGCGCCCGCGACTCCCGCCTTCGCGGTGACGTCCACGAACTTGCCGCCGCCCAGATTGTGGAACAGGTGGTTCTTCCCGAAGCACGGCACATAGATGTCGGGGAGTAGTTCGGAATAGAGTTGTGTAGGGAAAGAGTGT
>JAIOPE010000085.1 GCA_021414065.1 Planctomycetota bacterium | reverse complement strand
CGATCGGGAACCTGACCGAGTGGGAGTACGACGAGAACGGCAACGTCACGGCCACGGTCGAGACGGAGAAGATCCCCGGCTCCTCCTCGACCGAGGCGTACCGGACGGAGATGGAGTACGACCAGATCAACCGGATGAAGAAGCGGACCGAGATCGACCGCACGAGCTCCGCCAACACGAAGATCACGGAGTGGAAACGGAGCGTGCTCGGCGTCCGGCAGACGATCGACCCGAAGGGCAACACGGTCACGTTCGCGCTCGACGGCTACGGCCGGACGACGGAGAAGAGCGAGGATCTCGGCTCGTCGGCGGCGGTGGTGACGCAGTGGACCTTCAACGTCCACGACCAGGTCACGAAGCTGCACGACGACAACGGCAGCGACACGGACTACACGTACGGCCTGAACGGGCTCCTCTCGCAGAAGTCCTACGAGAACACGAAGACGGTCAGCTACCAGCACGACCTGAACGGCAACGTGACGCAGATCGAGGACGAGATCGGCACGCTGATCGACCAGGGCTTCGACGACCTCGACCGGCTGATCGGTCGCTCGGTCACGCTCGGAACCGGCGTCGGCGGTGACACGGCGGAGGACTTCGCGTACGATGCTCTCAATCGCCTCCTCCAGGCGAAGGACGACGACTCGATCGTGAATCTCACCTACGACAGCCTCAGCCGGGTGCTCACGGAAGTCCAGGGGAGCAATCCTCTCGGGACCACGGGCAAGACCGTGTCCTACTCCTGGAACGACGAGTCCTCCCGCACGAAGATCGGCTACCCGTCCGGCTTCGACGCAAACGAGGCCCGCGACTCTCTCGGGCGCATCACGGCGATCACCGACGCGAGCTCGGCCACCGTCGCCAGCTTTGACCTCTACGGCGCCGGTCTCCGCGAGAAGAAGCGCACCCTCGCGAACTCGACGTACACCGCCGTCACCTACGACGGCTTCCGCCGCCCGACCGACATCGACCACAAAACCTCCGGCGGGACGCGCTTCGCCGGCTTCGCCTACGCCTGGGACAAGAACGACAACCCGCTCATGGAGCAGCGGAGTCACCAGTCGGGCAAGGGCGACGTCTACAGCTACGACAAGGTGAACCGGCTCACGAAGGTCCTGCGTGACGTGAACGACCCCGTCGCCGAGCTCGCGACGCCGAACTCCGAGACGTACGTCAACAAGCTCGAATACGACATGGACGACGTCTTCAACCTGACGGCGTACAAGGTCACGCCTTACGGCGGCAGCACGACGACGACCAGCTACACGACCGACGCCATGAACCAGTACACGGCGATCGGCAGCCAGAGCCCGACCTACACCGACGCTGGTTCCCTCAAGGACGACGGCACGCTCCTCTACAAGTACGACGCCCACCAGCACCTGATCGAGGTGCGGCTCAAGTCCTCGAATGCCCTCGTCGCCGAGTACGCATACGACGCCCTCGGGCTCGGGCGGCGGATCAAGAAGGTCGTCGGCAGTGCCACGACCCGGTTCGTCCACGCCGACCAGCAGGCGATCGAGGAGTGGGACGGCACCGGCTCCGGCGCGAACCTCCGCCGCCTCTACGTCTTCGGCGAGCGCATCGACCAGATCGTTGCCATGGAGGCCCCGGACCAAGCGGACGTGGACAGCGACAGCAACACGACCGAAGTCCTGCGCTTCAGCTTCCACACCCAGCTCATCGGCAGCGTCACCCAGGTGACCGGCCCGGCCGGCGGCGTGGTCGAAAGCTATGAGTACGATCCCTACGGCAAGCCGACGCTGAAGGACCAGGGCGGCAGCACGGTCTCGGCCTCGGCGATCGGGAACAGCTATCTATTCACGGCCCGGCAGCTTGATGACGAGACGGGGCTGTATTACTACCGGGCGCGGCATTATTCGACAGAGATGCGGAGGTTCATTCAGAGGGACCCGCTCGAGTATGTGGATGGGCCGAATGCGTATACATATGCCGGATCGACCCCGTCGGCAAATACTGATCCGATGGGATTGCGCAGGACGTGGTACATACCTTGGACTTGGTTCGACGAGGATGAGGACGAAGACGCTGGCACTGGGGCGGGACCGGTGCCGCTTCCGCCCTCGCCGCCGCGTGGCCCAGACACGCCGCGCCCGCCACTTGATCCCAACCGCCCGATAGAGGACGGGCCAATCCAGCCGGTGAATCCCCTGACCGGCGAGCCAGAGACCCCGGCGGAGGTCGTGACGGGTTCCGTCCTACTCGCGGTCGACATATGTTCCGCCGGCGGCACGGCCGGGGCTAGATGGGGTTGGCGAGGACTGAGGGTTTGTGGGGCGTGGGCCTGGCGCGCATGGGGTGTCCCGTTGATTTCAGACTTGGTCGGTTCAATGGACGCGTCCACGAATCAGATGCGGGAAGAGGTGGAAAAGGGCAAGGCTCCGCCGACAGTAGAGCGCGTGCACCCTCCGCACGGGCAGCCCGGCGATCCTGGATCGCAGGGGAATCCCCATGCTCACTTGAGCGGCGGGCGGTGCATATGCAAGGACGGCACTTGGAGTCACGACTCACTTGGCAATCCCGTGCTCCGCTGGCTTACGAGGCGCGAGAGAGAGTGGTTTGACGGGCACGGTTGGAAGATCCCGAAGTGAGCATGCGAGGAGTGCGATAGCGTGCGCTATCTCGATTGCGTGTACTTCGCGTTGGACCAGGACACGCCGGATGAACTTCGGACGCGCCAGCGGCGAGATCGACTTTGGCGTCAGCGACTTCAGCGATTGGCTCGCCGTCAGGGCGCACCTTCGGGCGTTCGCGATTTCGCGGCGTTGCAGCTTGAGTTCGGTCACGCGCTGCTATCGGACGCACGATTGCGTCGTGCGACACTCGACGCATCGAAGCGGGAGATTGTGCTCACGTTTCGTAGCTACATGACGCCGTTTCCTGGTCTGCGAATCGCGTACCAAGGGGTTCGATGGGATCGCGCACGCGTTCTCGCGTTGGCCGGAGTGCTTGCGGAGCCATCAGCGGACGTAGCGGCGTGCGAGATTGACGTGATGCGCAGTGGCAGTCTGAGGCACAGCTGGTTGATCCAAAAGACCGGGTCTTGCATCTGGGATGTGGAGATTCGGGCGCGGGCGATGACAGTGGATTGCATCACGAACCCCGCGGAGGTACTGGATCCCGAAGCGGGCCCGCACCGGGTTGCAGTGCGCACATCAGGTCCAGGAGGTGAGAAGATGGACATCCAGATTGCGCGGAGTAGAGGCCGTCCTGGCCGCTGGGTGAAGCCAGTTTCAGACATCCTGTGTAGCGGGCCGCATCCGCCAGTAAGCCAGTGAAGGAGTGCGGATGCAAGAGCCGTACGAGGAAGGCCCAACGAGCCACCTCGACCCCGAGTCATGCGCGGACGGTCGTGAGGCCGGACGTGAAGCGTTTACAGGGGCACCACCGGGCGCGGTGTCGAGCTGCGACAACAATGAGTCCGCGACGCCGAACCTGTCCGTCCGGACGAAGGCCACGCCGGACGCTGTGACGTAGACGCCGTTCTCGGACGCCGTGCTCTGGTTCGTCGCGAGCACGCGGTCGCCCGCAATCACCGAGACGCCGTCGATGGTCTGCACGCCCGAGAGCGTGATGTTCGCGGTCGCGGCGGCGCGGCGGGGTTCTTGGGGTGAGGTCCTGCGTGGCGCGCGACGACCGACGTGGCATCACCCGGCCGGCGGGGACCGAGACGATCGCCCAGCCCCTCGGACCCCGGCATCGGCGAACATGGCGCGATGAACACCGACCTCGTGAGCGCGTGGGTGCGGCAGCAGGCCGCCGATCTGGGCGTCGAGCCCGAGGACCCCTCCTACCTCTCCGCCGTCGAAGCGTGGCGCCAAGCGTGGCGGCCGGAGCGGGTGCGCGTCCTGCTCGTCGCCGAGAGTCACGTCGCGCGGATGCCGGGCGATGACACGATCCGCGTCGATGCCACGCCCCACGTCGCCCGCCCGCTGCCGCTGCCCTACGTCCGGCTCGTCTACTGCCTCGGGTACGGAGAGAGTGCGGTGTGCTCGTCTGCGCCTCGCCCGAACGGTGGCACCTGGCAGTACTGGGACCTGCTCGGCCAAGTTGCACGCGGTCTCGGGGAGCTCCAGCCGCGCGTGGCGACGTCGAGTGTCGCCACCCGAATTGCGTGGAAGGTCGAGACCCTCGACATCCTGCGCCGCCGTGGCATCTGGCTCGTCGATGCGAGCGTCATGGCCCTCTACTCCGCCGGGCACCGCGTCGCGACGGGCAGGGGCTACGCCCGCATCGTCGGCGAGAGCTGGCGGCGCTTCGTCTGGCCGGACGTCGCGGCAGACCGGCCCGAGCTCATGTGGATCGTCGGACACGGCGTCGCAGGAGCTCTCGCAAGCGACCCGGTCGCTGGACGCGCGTCCGTCATCGACCAGCCGCAGTCCAGGGACGCTGAGCGGTACCGCCGCGGGCTCGCTACCTTGGTCGCGGAGTGCCGCCGAACGAGCCCGTGAGGCGGTGTCGGCCGTGAGACGCGGCGTGAAGTTCGACTCCGAGGGGACGTTCATGCACGGGAAGACGGCCGCGCCGCGGAGCGCGGTCTGGTCGGTGGCTGTGACGCCGTAGCCGGTCTGGTGGCCGACGCCGGGCGTTCGCCAGAACCACTCCGGCGGCTCGTCGCTCAGGAGGAACGCGCGGACGCCGCTGCGGAGAGGGGCGAGTAGGCCGCGAACGGGGTGGGGCATCGCCTCAGGGTGGCGCTCCGCGAAGAGTCACCCGAGTCGCCCATGATCGGTCACTCGAAGTCGTAGGTCACACTGACCTCGGCACCAGGTACGGCAAGGTACTTCAGGGTCACTTCGAGCGAGAGATCGACCGCGAACGTGGTGCGCAAGTCGCCGCCCTTCGGGATGACGTCGCTTGGCACCGGCCTGCCGCCGTTCGCAACCTCGATGACGCCGCCGTTCGCGACATTGGACGCGGCGAGGTTGAGGAGCCTTGTGACCGGCGCTCCGAAGAGAGGATGGACGTTGAGCGGTTTGGGGATGTCGTGCGACAGCGAGACGGCGCGCGTTGATGGACTGGAAACCGCCACGACTTTGGACGGCTCCGAGACGAACAGCGCGGCCACCACCATCGCTGCCAGACTCAGTTCGAGGACCATCGCGCCGATGGCCCATGCGAGTCCCCATCCGCCAGAGCGCGGCAAGCGCTCTAGCTGGAGTTTCGTGCGCAGTTCATCCTCGCACCGCGACGCGACGCGGTACCTCCACTGAACGAATCCGACGCGGTACGCGGACAGCAGGGTGAAGACGATCAACCACGCGATGAGCCAAGGCCTCATGACTCGGATCGTGTTCCAGGCCTGTTCGTTGGCCTGAGTCAGACCGGCGAGCACGAGGATGAGGACGCTGCCCTCGATCGTCGCTGCCCGGGAGATCTGATCCCGGAACCGGACACGCTCTTGGTAGAAGCGACCGGCCTCGTCCCTCAGCGTGTCGTCATGCGACGAAGACTGATCCGTCACCGCTGCCTCCCTCTGTCTCGCGTCCGCCCGCATCGCCGCCGGGCACAGGCTGTCCCTCTTACCCTACATCGCGCACGCCGCCGTGCGCGCAAGGAGAGGCGGGACGGTCTGGCAGCGCGATGAGCCGCGAGAGCGCCGTCACCGCGGCGACGACGCCGTCGATCCGCATCCGCGGCGAGGTTCTCACCGGCCGCAGGTTCTCGTCCGTCCTCACGGCGTCATCGCCTGGTTCCCGGCGTGGTGGACGCGCCGCGCGTTCGTCAGCGCGTCGAGCACATTGCACGGTGCCGCGAGCGTCCGCGGCCGACAGCGCGGCGCGATCTCGTCCACGATCGCGCGCTGGCATAGGGGGAATGTGGTGTGGAGTTGGCTGCGCGCTCTTACGGACGGGTCAGGCCCAGCCCCGGCGCGGACATCTTGCCGGGAGCCGGGGACAGCGTCGCTCTGGATTCGCCGCCGAACCGACTCCGCCTCTCGAACCGTTCGTCGCGGACTCCACGCTATGGGACCTGTTCTCCGCGCTTCGCTAGGTTCCCAACGCCTGCGCGTGGACGGTCGGCGCGAACCTCGCCGGGTCGCCCGGGACGTCCGTTGTGGGTTGATCCGGCCGGTGGCGACAGAGCGGATCGCCCAGCCGCTCGGACCCCAGCATCGGCGAACACGGCGCGATGAACAGCGAACTCGTGAACGCGTGGGTGTCGCAGCAGGCCGCCACTCTGGGCGTCGAGCCCGAGGTCTCCGCCTACCTCGCCGCCGTTGATGCCTGGCGCCAGGCGTGGCGGCCTGAGCGCGTGCGCATCGTGCTCGTCGCCGAGAGACGCGGCGTGAAGTTCGACCCCGAGAGCACCTTCACGCACGAGGGGACGGCCGTGACGCGGAGCGCGGTCTGGTCCGTGACGGGGACGCCCGCGCCGGTCGGCTGGCCGACGCCGGGCGTCTTCCAGAACCACTCGGGGAGGTCGTCGCTCAGGAGGAACGCGCGGACGCCTGCCGGAGGCGGGCGAACAGGCCGCGATGTAGTCGCCGCATGGACCAACGCTTCGGCGGTGCGGAGGCTCGCGCTAGTCGATGAAGCGATTCGCGCTCGTGTCCGACGTCCGCACGGGCGACACTTGAGGTTCAACCATGAGAAGGCGGTTGGGCTCACCCGCGCTGCGGCGTGGGCAGGCATCGAGGAGAACCACGGAGACACGAGATGGAACTCTCGGCCAAGAAGGTCCACGAGGTACTGAAGGGGAAGGGCGTCGAGCACTTCCACCACGCCAACTCGGTGATCACGTCCTGCCAGTTCCTTCGCCGCGGAGCGTTGCTCGCGCGCGGAGTGGTCGAGCAGCAGGAGCTGTTCCAGACGCCGCAGTCGTCCGACCACATCGATCGAACCTACGGAATCTGGTTTGACGTGTTCGCGGACTCCGTGGATATCCACAGTCGAGCAAGTCGCGACAACATCTACGGACCCGTTCTGTTCGAGATCGACTTGGATCTGTTGATCGAGACCTACGTCGGCAAAGTCTGGGTAACGAAGCTGAACCCAACAAAGTGGAGTGGGAAGAAGCACGAGGAGCGGTGGTTCAGGCACCCCCCCTGGATCCGCGGGGCCTTACTTGGCCACGGAAAAAGGGGAGGGGAACTATGGTCACGCCCTGCCACGATGACAGGTTCTGATCCCCCCCGGGGGGACCGTGGTCTCTGTCCCGCTGGCCCGACGTCCGCGTGGGCTGCACCGTGGCGGGCGACCGCCGGGACGGGCGGGGAGATGGACGTGCCGGCGAGAGGACGCAGGACGTCCCCACCGGCTCCTCGTCACGGCCCACACCTTCGGGCCGCCGTGCCCCCCTCGGGGACGGCAGCCTGCCTATGCAGCGGTGTCCCCCTTTAGGGGGTGGATCGTCGGCACCCTGGAATGCAGCAAACACGGGCCTTCCAGCCTGCCGGTCAATTGCATCGGCAGGCTGGAGCGTCGGCACGCTGGAACCCGCTTCGTTCTTGAGCTCCAGCCCGCCTGCGCTCTGCGTCGGCAGGCGTCGGCACACGTCGGCGGCAGGCTGTCGGCACCCTGGATCGGCAGGCATCGGAGCGACGGTCATGCGCCACCCGCCGAGCCGGTCCACGGGTCGTCCACAGGGAGGCGGAGCCGGTACCGGATCCTCCCGTGCGGACCGGCGTCGGTCTCACTCTCGACATCGTCTTCGAGCGCGCGCAGCCACGCTGGGAGGAGTTCCCGCAGGCGCGACCCGGAGATGCCCAGCGCTTCGATCAGGTCGTCCCGCGTACGCCAGGTGCCGACCGGCGCGAGCACCGCGCGGAACCCCTCAAGCGTGTAGACCCGCTTCGCTGCGGCGCGCCGCGAGGCGGCCGTCGCAGGTGCGTCGCCGTGTTCGGCTGAGTCGAGCACGTCGAAGACGCAGTCGCCGCGAGGCGCTGACACACGGATCGTCGGGAACGCCGCGAAGCCGCGCGCCTTGGCGCAGATGAGGCGGCGCTCCCGATTGCTGCCCGGCACCCAGTCCAGCATCGTCGCGCCGTTGACGTAGGCGCCCCACGCCATCGAGCCGAAGAGGCGGTCGAGGGCGGACCGGCCATCGCCGTCCGCGGTGCCCTTGTTCGCGTGCGCAAGCAGGACCAACGTGACGCCGAACCTGTCGCGGATGCGAGCGACGACGTCCTCGATCCACGCCGTGACGGCACTCTCGTCGGACTTGTCCAACCCGGCGCAGCAGGTCGTGAGGTTGTCCACGACGACGAGCTGGGCCCCGGTCGCCGCGATGTGTGCCTCAAGCGCCTGGCGCCCCCGTGTCGTCGCCAGGTTCACCTCGGCCGGGGCGGGCGTGACGACTGTGAGCGGCAGAGCGGTCGCGTCAACCCGCATGGCGGCCAGCGCGTTCACAACGCGGAGATCGACGTCGCCGCCATCGTCTTCGGCGGCGATGACGAGGACCGGGACCCCTTCGTCCGACGTGACGGGGAAGCTCGCGGTCTCCTCGGTGCCGAGGATGTGCGACACCCGTAGGGCACCTGCGGCGACGGCGATCGCCAGCCGGAGCGCGAACTGCGACTTCCCGAGGCCCGGAGGTCCGAACAGCATGTGGACGTCCCTGACGTGCAGCAGGTCACCAACGAGGGTCGGGCGTGACGCGATCCGCCCGCTGCGGGCGTCGTCGAGGATCTGCGCCACGGTGCGAACGCGTGCCTGCGTCCGAGCTCCGAGGACGCCGGGCGTGGCCAGTGAAGCCCGCTGGCGCTGTGCCGACTCCAGCCGGAGCCTCGCCCACTTGGCGCCAACCGGGTCGTCGGATTCGCCGGCGGTGACCAACGCCCGCGCGGCGGCCAGCTCCTCGCGGTCGATGTAGCGCTCGCGAACGATAGCGGCGTACAACGCGCCGTTGGCCGCCGTCGGCACCGCCGCCATGATCTGTTCGATGAGCTCGACGCCGCCCAACTGCGCGAGCAGCCCCCGACGATGAAGCTCGTCACGGACGAGCACCGCGTCGAGCGCCCGGCCTGACGTCTGGAACTCGGCGAGGATCGTGTAAATCGCGCCGTGTCGGGAGTCCTGGAAGTGCTTCGGCTCGAGCAGTTGGACGACGCAGGCCGCCACCTCACGGTCAAGCAGCATCGAGCCGAGCACGGCCACCGCGGCCTCCGCGTCGTCCGGCGGAACGGCCGGTGGAAGCGCGCTCGGGCGGCGACGCAGCGTCGCGCCGCAGGCCTCGCCGCTCACGCCGTCCCCCTCAACCGTCGCTGCTCCGCCCGCCGCGCCAGCAGATCGCGCAGCGCCGCAACCGCCGCCTCGTTCCACAGTCGCGAGTGCCCGATGATCGGCACAGCCGGGATGAGCCGTCGCCGGACCGCGTCGTGTGCGACGGACTCTTCGATGCCGAGTTCGTCAGCAACCTGCCGGGTGGATCGGTAAGGGCACACTCCAAGATCGTGCGCACCTGCTTCCGCGGAAGTCGGACTCATGACGAGATGCTCAGTGGCGCCGGAGCCTCGCGCAAATCGCGTCACCACGTTTGCGCAACTTGCGCGAGGCTCCGCGGCGTGCATCCGCCTCGCTCCTGGTGCAGTGGCGTCGGCGGCCTGTCGGGTGGATCGGTTCGGGCTCATGTCATTCATCTTGGGTCCCTGCTTCCGCTGAAGTCGGGCTCATGACTCAAGGCTCAGTGGCCCCGGAGGCTCGGGCAACTTCCGCAGGCACCGTGTTGCTTGCGTCTCACTCGCGACGACGGCGAAAGCCACGTGCGCTCTGCGTTTCAGCGCGGTCGCGTTCGTCCAAGAGTCGTTCTCCGGGCGTCCCGCGCGCACGGCGCCGCCGCGGCACGTGCATCGTCGTTGAGCGTGCGTGGCCGCGCGCTAAGCGTGCGCGGCGCGGTCGCTGGGTCTCTCGACGGTCGGCGAGCGCAGGCATGCCGGGACTGTGCGGCCCTGCTTGGCGCTGGATCGGCCGTTCGGGTCTCGACCGCACGTGAGCCGGAGGCATGGACACAGGCTCGGGCCGTCCGGAGCCACGCGTAGACCGCGTTCGCGGAATCTGCGCGAGTCTCCGGGGCGCGCAGCGCGACGGCCGGCAAGCCGCGCGCTCACCGACGGACTCGTCGCGTCGATCCCTTCGAAGGCCGACCCGCCGACCTTGTCGCACCGGTCGGCGATGCTTCCACACCATGGCGAAACAGAACGTAGTCTACGTACTCGGCGCGGGGTTCTCGGCGCCGCTCGAGATCCCGGTCATGTCGCGGTTCATGGAGCGAGCGCGTGAAATGTACGAGGGCGAGCCCGATCGCTTCGGCCACTTCAAGGTCGTGTTCGACAAGATCCGGTCCCTGCGCGCGGCATCGGAGTACGTCGACTTCGATCGCTTCAACGTCGAAGACGTGCTCTCGGTCATCGAGATGGAGCACTTGACGAACGGGTCCGCGCTCCCGGGCGAGATCCGGCGCTTCATCTCGGACACGATCGAGGCATCAACACCGGGTGTCGGTGACGCAACCCACCATGGCAGCGGTCCTTCCCAGCAGTGGTTCATCGACCCGTGGCGTCCGTACGCCGCGTTCGTCTTCGGTCTCGCGGGCCTCGCGTTCCGCCGCCATGATGCGAGCCCCAGCGTCTGGCACCGCGTGCCGATCGAGTCCCGTGTGCAGTACGACGTAATCACCCTGAACTACGACATGGTCATCGAGACCGTGCTGAACCGAGTCGGCGAGCGAACCGGGACGAAGGGGGCCACGCAGGGGCTCGTGCGCCTGCACAAGCTCCACGGCTCGGTTCACGACGGCACGATCATCCCGCCGACGTGGAACAAGCGGCTTGACGGGCCCATCGCCGCTGCGTGGAAGCGAGCAGCCGAGTGCCTTGCGGCGGCGCACGAAATCCGGTTCCTGGGGTACTCGTTCCCGCGCACGGACGTGAATGTCCGCTTCCTGCTGGCGTCGGCCCTTCAGCGCAACGATCGCCTCTCGCTAATCCACGTGCTCTGCCTCGACCCCGACAAGACGGTCGAGCGCCGGTACCGTGAGTCGTTGCCGTTCCGACGGCTTTGGTTCCGGGGCGAGAACGTCGTCAAGCTCCTGGCGGTGAACCAGCAGTTCGCACGGTTCGACCGCGTGGACTCCGACGTCCGAGCCGACTACGACGTGCTTGAGCGGTCTCACTCCCACGTGATGGGGTGATCCACGTCGCGAGCGGCGTGGGGGAGCAGACGCCGTGCGTCGCCTCCGTAGCGACGAGCCGCATGAGTGCTTCTGGCCGACGCCCGAAGCCTGGCAGCCGACGGGCTCCGGCGCGGCGTCGGCGCTCGACCGCCGCACTCATCAAGTCTGGAAGCAAGGTTCCACCGGCGTTTCACGGCCACTCGTCCCTCGCACCACGCGCACCCCGGAGCGAACGTGTCGGGAGGAGCACCCCATGCCAGAGAACGCCGCCCAGGAGTCCCACCGCCACCGTCTGATCGACGTGATCCGCGCCGAGATGACGCGGACCACGGGTCGTCGCTACGAGCGGCTCAACCTCGGCGCGCTCGACCTCGCGGGGCTGTTGGACCTGCAGCGGTTCCTGCGCGACGTCGATGCCGAGCACCGCACGGCGATCCAGCGCGCGCAGCTCGTCTCGTGGCGCAAGCCGTAGGGGCGCGTCCGACCGCGTCCGCCCCCGGTCGGCGACGCGCGTGCGACCGGTCAGGTAGCGGTGAACGTCGCCGGGTCGATCGACGGGTCCGCCGCCGCCTGCCGTTCGCACTCGCGGCGTTCCCATCGTTCGGCGATCGGCGTCGCGCCCGCGACGTACTTCGCGCCCGCCCAGACGCGCCCGTTCGGGGAGACGCGCGCCACGACCTCGCCCGTCCGCGCGTCGAGGATGTCGCCCTTCCCGCCGACGTAGAACCGGGAGCCGCGCCCGACCATGTTCGCCTCCGCGAACACGCGGGCGGCGGATGCGAGGTCCGGGAGCGCGACGCCGCGCGTGGCGGTCACGCGGAGGATGTAGGGCAGCGTCAGGTTGGTGGTCTTCATCTGGGTCTCCTCGTGCATGACGGGACCTTCGCTCGATGGCGCCGCCCGCAGCAAGTCTGGAACGCATAGAAAACCCGCGTTTCACGGGCAGACGTGACTCGCTATCCCGGGCGTCAGAGCGAATGTCTGCTCAGCCGACGCCGAGTGGCGGAGGCGGAAACCAGGAGGCTGAGATGGCGAAGAAGCAGGCGAAGACGAAGAGCGCGGGCAAGGCCCGCAAGGCGACGAAGACGGCGGTGGCCACGGCGGCGGCGCCGAAGGCACCGCGCGAGCTGGTGCGCGACCCGCGGCTCCCGGCGGCGGGGACGGTGCTGACGCGGAGCTTCAAAGGCGCCGAGATCAAGGTGACGGTCCTCGACGACGGGTTCCGGTTCGACGGAAAGGAGTACCGCTCGCTGACCGCCGTGGCGCTGGCGATCACGGGGTATCCGGCGGTGAGTGGGCCGGCGTTCTTTCGGCTGACGGGGACGGCGGTGGCGAGTGCGGCGTCGCCGAAGTGGAAGCGGCCCGCGAAGGCGGTGGTGGCGCCGAAGGAGGAGGCGCTGGATGGCGCTCCGGCGGCGGAGACGACGACGGACTGATCCCCGACCGGAGCTCGGGTCCCCGACCGGCGGCGCGCGAGCGTCGCCGGTTCTCGATTGTCGGGAGAGCCGCGGGACGCTAGACGGTTCTCATGCTCCGCCTTCCGTTCCGCGAACGGCTGCCTGACCTCGTCGAGGACGTGCTAAGGGAGTTCCGCCACCATGAGTCCCGCTACGCGGGTGTTCGCGTGCGAGCGGTGCAATGCCGTGTTGCAGAAGAGTGGCTCGTCGTGTCCTGGGTCGCCCAGGCATACCGAATTGGGGACCAGCCACCTCGCGAGGAGGATCGCGAGTACCGGCGCACTCGGTTTGCGGAGCGCTGGGTACAGCCCGCCGAGTTCGAGCAGTTCGTGCGCGTCGCCCGGACTGCGGACGTCATCGCCGGTCTCGCCAGCGTTCGCGGCGCCGTCACAGCGGATTCCACGTGGTCGGTCGAGCGCGCACCTGGCGGCGGAGCTCGGTACCAGCGCTCGGGAGCGCGATGGGAGATGGCATGCGCAGGGATGCTCGGAGATGCGATCGGCTCAGAGTCCGACGTGAGCTTCGCACGACCTGTGCTGGTGTCGCCGATCGCCGCGGCGGGTGAGTGGCTGGAGCATGTCGCGTGGCATGGTCGACGCGACGTGCGCTTGGGCCACGGGTTCATCGAGCTGCCGGAGACCCGCAGCGTCATGACCACGCTGACGCGGAAATCGCCCACAGTGGTGCGTGTCGCGATCGATCGCGGCGAGGGGTACGCGCAGCGTCTAGTCCTCAGGGGAGTCGCCCGATCGCGCCGCGACGAGGCGACAGTCCACGTTGCCCTCGGTGGCGCGGGCGGCGCCCACGAGTTCACGATCCCCGAGGGTTCGGAGACGTTGGGGCTGTGCCTCGTCGCCGAGGACGACACCCTGCTTGACGTGTACGAAGAGTACCCGCACCGGTGTGACGTTCGCGGCCCGGTGCTTCGAGCTCAGGTCCTGAGCGACCCGGAAGCCACAGACCTGCGCGAGGTCATCGACGCAGGGGAGAACGACCGCGTCGAGTTCAAGGAGCTCGTGCCGCCAGCGGGCGGGAAGGGCGGTGGGGACTCGAAGCGCGCCGAGTACCTGGAGACTGTGACTGCATTCGCGAACACGGCCGGCGGTCAAGTGATCGTAGGCGTCAGGCAGGACGGCACGGTCGCGGGCGTGGGCGGGCCTGTCCCGGACGACCCGGTTGCGCGGGCCAAGTGCCTCACCTTCGCGGACTCAGTCGCGCGCGAGCTGGAGGACCTTGCACGCACGAAGATCGCGCCGGCGCCAAGCGTGCGGGCCCGCGTTCTGACACTCAACGAGCGGGCGATCGTCGTCGTGCAAGTGGACGAGCTCGACGTCAAACCCTGCGAGGCATACGAGACGCGGGACATCCGTGTTCGTCGCGGCGCCACCAACCGCCACCCCAGTCGGGCTGAGTACGAGGCGCTGTTCGCACGCGAGGGTCGCACGTCGTACTACTGATCGGGA
The DNA here is from genome assembly GCA_021414065.1 of Planctomycetota bacterium. Taxonomy (GTDB): domain Bacteria; phylum Planctomycetota; class JAJSAM01; order JAJSAM01; family JAJVHW01; genus JAIOPE01. The sequence continues at coordinate 4,974 of JAIOPE010000085.1, read as the reverse complement.
ACGTCATGCGCCGCTGGCCCCGTCAACTTCGGCGCGCGCGCGGAACACCCGCTCGATCGCCGCCATCTCCGCGTCGCTGCGGACGTTCGAGAACCGCTCGACACGCAGCGCTCCGCCGTGCTCCAGCACGCCGAACTCGATCCACCGCGGGTGGTCCGTCAACGTCGTGTAGATCAGGCGCGAGAAGCAGTAGGTCCCCGGGTGATCGGCGCAGTACCGCTCCATCGCGCGGTACCGGCTCCCCTCGTCCGATCGGCCCTGGTTCAGCGATCGGAGCTGCGGGACGAGGTTTATGTCGAGGCCGCCGCCGCTCCCGTGGGCGATCATGTGGCCGCGGTCGCAGAGGCTCACGTCGCTTGCCTCCTCGGCGACGGCTGCGCCGAGCGGGAAGTGCCTCATCCGCGCCGCGTCACGCTCCGTCTCCGGGCCGCGAGATCGGCCATGAACGGCGACGAGTCGGTCGGGGGCCGCATCTACGGCGGCGACATCGCCCGTCTGGATCAGTTGATCCACGAAGTCGAAGAGGTACTCGTGGCCGTCGCCGCCCGTGAGGCGTTGCACGTTCACAGCGTGCGGCGTCATCGCGACGTAGGCGTCTAACCAGAGCCAGGGGAGCTCGGCTGCGAGGAACGCGGCGAGATCGCTGCCTGCTGGTGCGCGGGCGACAACGGCGGCGTAGTCGAGTGCTTGCGCCTGCTTCATGGGGCGAAGGGTACGCCGACGCGAGACCGCACGGACTTCCACTGCCGCGGCCCACGCAGCTTGTGACAGACTCGGCGCGCGATGACCGTCCGTCCGATCGACCCCCACGCCGTCCACGTTCCGCAACGATCCGGGCTGCCGCCGTGCCTCTACGTGCCCGTGGCCGCCCGAGACGTGCGGGCGATCGAGGCGTACGTCGGGAGAGTGGTGAGGCCGCTCGCGTGCCGCCTGCCGGACCGTGCGGTGCTCGTCGAGGCGTACGAGCCGAGGCCGCTCGATGCCCGCCTGCCCATCTGGAAGCAGCCTGGGGCGACGGTGCTGCACGGGGCGCTGCAGGTCTGGGTCCACGTTGACTACAGTCCCTACAAGCGCGCGTACGCGCGGGCGTTCCCGGACACGGTGCTGGCGGACCTGGTCCTCGACCATGTGCTCAACCGCCGCGTCGCGCGCCTGAAGGGCTTCGCGTACCTGCGGCTGGTGCCCGTTTCGAGGCCGGTGAACTCGAGCCATGGCGGACACTCGGAGCGATGGGCCGTGGAGTACCACAGCTCGCCGCGCATGCGCGAGGTCAATGCTGCGTCCAAGGCCGCCGTCCAGTACGCGGACCTCGCCGACATCGTGAAGATGGTCGGCATGGAGGGCGGCGGCTCACAGATGGAGAACGTGAACGACGCGCAGGCGTGGGTGGTGCCGCCCGCGTCAGACGGATCGCCGGACTGACCCACCCGGCCTCAGCGCGCGACTGATCGCTCGAGCGCGCCATCTGAGCGACGTCGCGCCTCGCTACCGGCCGACGACTGTCTCCGCGACGGGCAAGGTGCTCCACGCGGTCACGAAAGCGCGGAGCGACCTCCGCCTTCGCCAACGTCAGTGCGCCGTACGCCATGCTGTAGAAGTCGATCCGCGACGGCTTCGTGACAAGACCGGGGTCATCGAGCACGACCCGACGAACGTGGCCCTGTACCGGCAGGGTCCCGCCACAGTGTCGGAACACGAGCATCTGGTCGAACCGTCCCACGACGAAGTTCAGCTCCAGATCTTCGATCGACGTGATGGGGCGCCGAGGACCTCCCCCGCTCCCGAGCGCCGTGAAGCAGAACCGCGGCACGTTCCGGCCGCACCGGTCGAAGGGCGAGCCGCCCGCGATGCCCGGCACGCCGCAGCCGCCGGACTGGCTCGGCGAGGACGCTCGACGCGAGTGGCGACGGATCGTCCCGTTGCTCGCCGCGCGCGGACTCCTCGAGCTCACCGACCGCGCGGCGTTGACCGGGTACTGCTCAGCGTGGGGCGACTTGGCGCAAGCCACGAGGACGTTGGCCGAGGAAGGCACGACGACCATCGGTCCGAAGGGACAGTTGCAGTCGCACCCGGAACTCCGTCGCCTGGAGACCGCGCGCCAGGCGCTTCGGCAGTTCGCGCAGGAGTTCGGCCTCTCGCCGTCCTCGCGCAGCCGCGTCCACGCGGGACCCGCGGCCGACCCGGTCGGGGACGCGCGCCGGAAGCGGTTCGCTGCGGTGCAGGCGATGTCGCCCGAGCAGCGCACCGCGGCGAAGAACCGGTTCTTCGGGGGTGCCTCGTGACCGACGCCGCACGCACGGCCGTCGCGGTCTCGATCCTCGCGAAGGACGAGTCGGCGCGACTGCTCGTGCTCTCGTGGGGGCTCGTCGAGGCAGCACTCGTCGATCGCGAGGCGCTCCTCGCGTGGTCCCGCGTCAGCGGCGTCGCCGTTCGACAGGTCGAACGGATCGCGCCGGTGCTGCTCGCCCACGGCCTGTGCAAGCAGGACCGGACCGTTGACCCCGAAGCCCTGCGTGTCTGCCAGCACGTCGCTGCGAACTACTTGCGTTCCACTGGAGGTAAGAGATGACCCAGATCCTCGAAGCCCTGCGTCCCCTTGCGGTTCCGATCGCGTCGCTCTCGCCGGACCCGGCGAACGCCCGCACCCACGACGCGAAGAACCTCGGAGCGATCCAGGCGTCGCTTGCGAAGTTCGGCCAGCGCAAGCCGATCGTCGTGCAGCGCCAGGGCATGGTCGTCCGCGCCGGCAACGGCACGCTCGCCGCCGCGAAGGCACTCGGCTGGACGGAGATCGCGGCCGTCGTCGTGGACGAGTCCGACATCGAGGCGACGGGCTACGCCATCGCCGACAACCGAACGACCGACCTGTCGTCGTTCGACGACGAGGTCCTCGGCCAGCTCCTCGCGGCCCTCGACGCCGATCCCGACTTCGACGCGACGTTGACCGGCTTCACCGCGGCCGAGATCGAGCGACTCCAGAAGCCCGCCGAGGGACTCGTCGATCCAGACGAGATCCCCGAGCCGCCCGCGGAGCCGGTGTCGCGGCCGGGCGATCTGCTGATCCTCGGCGAGCACCGTCTGCTCTGCGGCGACTCGTTGAATCCCGACGACGTCGCGCGGCTCCTCGACGGGGCGAAGCCGGAGTTCCTGGTGACGGATCCGCCGTACGGAGTCTCGTTCGACGCGGAGTGGCGTGACCGAGCGGGGCTCAACCAGTGCGGGCCCGCCGAGCCCTCGTACATGCAGCGTCCTGCGGCGCACGAGCGCCAGGAAGGCCACAAGAACACGACGATCTCCGGCGACACGATCGCCGACTGGAGTCCGGCCTTCGAACTGGTCCCGTCGATCCGCGTCGCGTACGTCTGGCACGCGAGCTCCTACAGCGTGGACGTCGGTGCGGGACTCCGACGGATCGGCTTCGATCTGCGGCAGCAACTCCTGTGGAGGAAACCCCACTTCGTGCTCAGCCGGACGCACTACCACTACCAAAGCGAGCCTTGTTGGTACGCGGTGAGGAGGGGTGCGACGTCCGCGTGGGTCGGCACCAGGGACCAGTCGAACATCTGGGACGCGCCCTCGCCGAAGATGCTGATGAATGCTGGCGGGAACCACGAGGAGAAGTTCGACCACCCGACGCAGAAGCCCATGCTCTGCATGGAGACCCCGCTCCAGAACCACGATCTCGCCGAGGTCTACGAGCCGTTCGGCGGCAGCGGCACGACGCTCATCGCGTGCGAGCGCCGGCGCAAGCGGTGCTTCGCGATGGAGATCGACCCGAAGTACATCGACGTCATCGTGGCCCGGTGGGAAGGGTTCACCGGGAAGAAGGCCGAGCGGGTGCGGGCGTGAAGCGCATCTTCGTCTGCTCGCCGTTCGCCGCTCCGGCGCCGACACTCCTCCGCGAGAACGTCCTCCTCGCCGAGTCGATCTGCCGTCAGATCGCGCTCGCGGGCGACGCGCCGTTCGCGCCGCACCTGCTGCTCCCGCGGTTCCTGCGGGACGACCAACCAGACGAGCGCGACCTCGGCATCCGCTGCGGACTCGCGTGGCTTCCCGTCTGCGACGAGCTCTGGGTCTACGGCGCGGAGTCGCACGGGATGCGTCGCGAGATCCACGACGCCCAGCAGATGGGCATCCCGGTGAGGCGGCCTGCGTGATGCTCCCGGACGCCCCGACGACGCCCGTGCTCGGCGAGCCCCTGCTCGACGCGCGCGCCGTCGCGGCGTTCCTCAACGTGCACATCTCGTCGATCTACCGGTTGGCCGGCGCCCCGAACGGCCTCCCCGTCGTCGAGATCGGCCGCAGCGTCCGCCGGTTCCGGCCCGAGGATGTCCGCGCGTACATCGCGTCGCGCACCAAGAGTCCGCAGATGGCCGTGGAAGCAAGAGAACTCCTCGTTTCCATCGCGTCGTCGCCCGTCGAACTGCCTCGCCTTCCTGGGCGATCAGAGCGTCCATGCGACGTCACCCGCGGCGGCTCCAACCACCGCCCGGGCGGAGGACGCTGATGGCGCGGAAGAAGACGAATCGCAGACGGAAGTTCGCCTGGCTCTGGGCTCGCAAGTGGGACAGCGGCAGGACCAACTGGTACGCGACCTGGCGGGACCCGGTGCTGAAGAAGCGGGTCACGCGGGCGCTCGGCGACAACAAGGAGGACGCGGAGAAGTTCCTCGTCGAGCTGGAGACGCGCTACCGGCTCCGGCTGCCCGTCGGGCCCGTCCCGACGCAGAACGAACTGCGCGGCGGCCCCGCTCCGGTCGCCGCTGACGGCACGAAGCTCGTCCCGGTCTTCGCCGACTACGCGCACCACCTGCTCGAGGAGCGGCTCGTCGGGACGCTCGCCGAAGCGACCATGGACCTCTACCGCGCGAACCTCGCGGCGCTCCGGGGCTTCTTCGGATCCCGGCGCGTGACGACGCGCGTCCGCGGCGTCGGGGTCGAGCAGACGATCCCCGGCAAGCGCCTCGACGAGATC
>JAIOPE010000027.1 GCA_021414065.1 Planctomycetota bacterium | reverse complement strand
GCCATCGTCGCGAGCTGGATCGCGACCGGCGGCAGCGCCGGCAGTTGGATCGTCGGAATTTGGGCGGCGAGGAGCGCACGAATCAGCTCCGCCAGCTTCTTCGCGCAGACACAACCCATCGCGGCCTCCTCGTGCGTCGGCCCACCGCAGCAGTCGGCGGGACCGTTCCGCCGAACTTAGTGGCCGTGTCGAAACAACTGACACATTCGGTCACGCGGCCTGCGGTCGGAGAGCCGCGAACGCGCGCTGCATGAGACTGCATGTCACTCGCTTGCCTCGCCCGTCGAGGCCGGACGAATCCCAGTTCGAATCTCCCAGGAGCGGCGAAACTCCCCCCGCGATGAAGCTGCACCTCCCCGCCGCGGTCCTGCTCCTTGCCGTCGGCGGTGCGCTGTCGGCGAAGGCAGAGTCGCTGCGGGCGACGCCGCGGCCGCCCGCCGGAGTCGCGAGCTTCCTCGGCGGGTTCAGCGCCGTCGCGGCGCAGGCGGTGTGGCTGAAGGCCGACCGGGCGGTGATCGACCGCGACGAGGACCGTGCGATCGTGCTGCTCCGCACGCTCGTCGATCTGCAGCCGCAGGTGGTCTCGGCCGCGAAACACGCGTCGGACGAGATCGGCTGGAACATGCTCGGCGGCCACGAGGATCCGGAGATCCGCTGGTCGCTCGCCCACGAGGCCCACCGTATCCTCTCCGAGTCGATCGACCGAAACCCCGGCTCGGCGGATGCGCTCCACAACCGCGGGCACTACGTGGCTTTCAGGATCGGCGGCGAGGCGGCACTCGAGGCCAGGTTCACCCGCGAGACGGACCCCCGCGGGCCGGCAGCGGCGGCGCGCAGCGACTTCGAGCGAGCACTCGTCATCGCTCCGGCGGACGGCGAGATCGCGGCAGCCCTGGCGCTCGTCGCCGGGGGGATCGGAGTGTCGGCGGCGAGAGAGGCACGATGGGACGACGCCGCGGACGCCCTCCGGTCGGCCGTCCGAGCCTACGCGATCGTGCTCGACGACGCCCGCGCGCAACTCGGCGACGAAGTCGATCGTCCGGGCGCGGCGCGCGACTCGTTCCAAGCTACGGCGGCGTCGGGAGATGCGCTCTCCGCCCTGCTCGACGTGGCCCTCGCCGACCGGCCGTCGAGGCCGTCGCGGCTGGCCGACTTCACGCGCGAGCACCCGGAGGTGCTGCGCTGATCCGCCTCGGGTAGTCCTGCAGGTGACACCGCCAGTGGCGCCGACACGGCCGCCATCACTCGCGCCGCCAGCGAAAGCCGAACAAGTCCGCCGCGGCGCCGACACCCGAGCCTGATCGGCCTCCGGGATCGGTTTTCAGTACCAGCGACGTCGCCGCGCGACGCTACCCTCCCCTGAATCAACGCATGGAGGTCCATCCGAAATGGACCAGCTCTTCGACCATCTGACCGGACTTCTGGAGAACCCGATGAACACCTGGCTCTTGGGCTGCCTGGGCGTAGGCGTGCTGTCTCTGATCGTCAGCCTGATCATCCACCGCCGCCTCCTGGCGATGGATCCGGGCAACGCACTGATGCAGAAGATCGGCGCGGCCATCCGCACCGGCGCGATGTCGTTCCTGAAGACGCAGTACTCGATCCTCGCGGTCTTCGCGCTCGTGATGGCAGTCGTGATCGCCATCTTCCTCGACCAGCCGGGCAAGGGCGGCGTGGGGCACGGACTGACCACGGCCATCTGCTTCCTGGCCGGTTGCGCCTGCTCCGCGCTCTCCGGCTTCCTCGGCATGAGGACCGCGACGGCCGCGAACATGCGCACCGCCCAGGCGGCGACGACCGGCGGCCTCGGACCGGCCCTGCGCGCGGCGTTCAGCTCGGGCTCGGTGATGGGTTTCATGGTCGTCGGATGGGGCGTGGTCGGCATCGCGGGCCTCTACATGTGGCAGCGCGACCCTGACCTCATCTTCGGCTTCTCGCTCGGCGCTTCGTCGATCGCGCTCTTCGCGCGCGTCGGCGGTGGCATCTTCACGAAGGCGGCCGACGTCGGCGCCGACCTCGTGGGCAAGGTCGAAGCCGGCATCCCCGAGGACGACCCGCGCAACCCGGCCGTCATCGCGGACAACGTCGGCGACAACGTCGGCGACGTCGCGGGCATGGGTGCAGACCTGTTCGAGAGCTACGTCGGCGCCGCGATCTCCGCGATGTCGCTCGGCCTCTCCGCGTACCACCTGGCCGCCGGCCCGGCGAAGCAGATGATGGAAGCCCTCCCGCTCGGCGACGCGACGCTCGTCATGGCGCCCCTTGCCATGTGCGCGATCGGGATCATCGCCTCGATGGGCGGCTTCTTCGTGGTCAAGACCGACGACGAGCGCAAGGTCACGTCGGCTCTCTTCCGGGGCATCGTGGTCGCGTCGGTTCTCTTCGCCATCGGCGCCGGAGTGCTGACGTCAGTTCTCGACATCAACAAGCCCGAAGTGACGCGCGTGCTCACCGGCTTCGTCGAAGGCGCCGCCAACCAGTTCGCATACGGCGGCCCCTACGGCATCCTGATCGCCGTGTTCGCCGGCCTGTTCGCCGGCGTGGCCATCGGCAAGATCACGGACATCTACACGTCGTCCGACCACTCGTACGTCCGCTCCATCGCGGACCAGAGCACCACCGGCGCCGCGACGAACGTCATCCAGGGCCTCGCAGTCGGCATGCTCTCGACGGCTTGGCCGACGATCGGCATCGTGGTCGCGATCGGCGTCTCGTTCTGGGCCGCGGGCATCTTCGGCATCGCCATCGCAGCGGTCGGCATGCTCTCGACGCTCGGCATCTCGCTCGCGGTGGACGCGTACGGTCCGGTCGCCGACAACGCAGGCGGTGTGGCCGAGATGGCGCACCTGCCCGCCAGCACCCGTCGCGTGACCGACTCGCTCGACTCGGCCGGCAACACGACGGCCGCCATCGGCAAGGGCTTCGCGATCGGCTCGGCGGCCCTCACGGCGCTCGCGTTGTTCGCCACCTACAAGGACCAGTACCGCCAGCTCACGATCACGCCGACGAACCCGGGCGGCACGTTCCTCGCGATCGACATCGCCGACGCCAAGGTCACGATGGGCCTCTTCCTCGGCGCAATGCTGCCGTTCCTGTTCTCGAGCTTCGCGATGCGCGCCGTCGGCCGCGCTGCGGGCAAGATGGTCGAAGAGGTCCGCCGTCAGTTCCGCGAGATCAAGGGCCTCATGGAAGGCACCGCGGAGCCCGACTACAGCACGTGCGTCGCGATCGCCACGAAGGGCGCGCTGCGTGAGATGATCGTCCCCGGCCTGCTCGCGATCGTCGCGCCGATCGCCGTCGGGCTCTCGCCCCTCGGTGTCGCCGGCCTCGGCGGCATGCTCGCGGGCGCCACCGTCGCGGGCGTCATGATGGCCATCTTCATGTCGAACGCCGGCGGCTCGTGGGACAACGCGAAGAAGTACATCGAGAGCGGCGTGCTCGGCGGCAAGGGATCGCCCGCGCACAAGGCCGCAGTCACCGGCGACACCGTCGGCGACCCGTTCAAGGACACGGCGGGCCCGAGCATCAACATCCTCATCAAGCTGATGACGGTGGTGGCGCTGATCTTCCTGCCGGTGTTCATCCGCTAGTCGTCGTCGTCGTCGTCGTCGTCGTCAGAAGGGGTTCCGGAACAACCAGTGCCACGCAAGAAGAAGACAGATCTTTGGTCCACGAAGGAGCTCGCGGTGCGAATCGCGCGGCTCGTGGACGAGAAGCAGGCGGAGCAGATCACGATCCTCGACGTCGCACAGGCGATCCAGGTCGCCGACTACTTCGTCATCTGCGAGGGAACGAACCGCCGCCACCTGAAGATGATCGCGGAGAACGTGTCGAAGGAGCTGAAGAAGGAAACGTTCTATCGCATGGGCGGAAGCGCCCTGGACGACGAGAACTGGGTCCTCCTCGACTTCGGCGCGGTCGTGCTGCACGTCTTCAGCAAGAAGGCGCGCGGCTACTACGACCTCGAGAACCTGTGGGGCGACTGCAAGCGCCTGAAGTGGCGCCGCCTCCCGAAGAAGGCTGGGGCGACCGAGGCCGTGTTCGCGCCCCGGGCCGATGTCGCGGACGACGACGACGAGGACGAGCTTCCATCGGATTGATGTCGTCCGCGACTCGGGCCTACCTCGTCGGGGACATCACTGCGAGCGCCGGGTCGCTGTCTCCTCGGTCCGGCGTTGTATCGTCCGCGACTCGGGCCTACCACGTCGGGGACCTCACTGCGAGTGCCGAGTCCCCTTCTCCTCGGTCCGGCCCGGCCGCTCTGCTCCGCGAATGCGCGACGTGAAACGGATCGCGCGTTAGGCATCCCCCGTCGGGGTCAACGTTCGGTGCCCGCCAGTTCCACGTCCACCGTGGTCTCCTTGCCGTCGCGCAGGAAGGTGACGGGCACTTTCTCACCGACGCGGCGTGCGTCGATCGCGCGGTAGAGGTCGATCCGCCCGCGGACGGCCTGCGTGCCGACGCGCACGATGACGTCGTTCGGCGCGATCCCGGCCGACGCCGCGCCGCTCTGGCGGACGACCTGGTCCACGAGCGCTCCGTCGGCCTGCACCGCGCGCGGATCGCCGTCCAGCGCCACCTGCACGCCGAGCACCGGGCGACGGTAGAAGCCGCCGGACCGGATCAGCTCCGGCACGACGCGCGTCACGGTCCCGACCGGGATCGCGAAGCCGATCCCCGCCGACCCGCCCGACGGACTCGCGATCTGCGAGTTGACCCCGATGACGCGCCCGGAACTGTCGAGCAGCGGCCCGCCTGAGTTGCCGGGGTTGATCGAGGCGTCGGTCTGGATCACGTCGTAAATCGGCCGCCCGGTCGGCGACTGCACCTCGCGTCCGAGACCGCTCAGGATGCCGTGCGTGAGCGTCTGGTCGAGCCCGAACGGATTGCCGATCGCGAAGACCGTCTGCCCCACGCGCAGATTCGACGAGTCGCCGAGCGGCAGCGCCACGAGCGGCCGTGGGAGGTCCGCCACGTCCTCCATTTCGAGCACCGCGAGGTCGTACGACGGCGCGGTGCCCACAAGTGTGGCGTGGCGCTGCGTGCGATCCGTGAGCGTCACCACGAAGTCGTTGCCGCCCTCGACCACGTGGAAGTTCGTGACGATGTGCCCCTCGACGTCCCACACGAACCCGGTCCCCGAGCCCTGCGGCACCTCCGTCGGAACCTCCGTCCGGCTGCGCTGCACCATCACCAGGTTCGTGACGTGGACCACCGATGGCGACGCCCGTTCGAACAGCGCGATCACCGCCGCTTCATCCGCGCCGGAGACCACCGCCGGCGACGCGCCGATCGGGCCGCGCGCGCTCGGAACCGACGTCGGCACAGACGTCGGCGTCGATGTCGGTGTCGGTGTCGGCAGTGGCGCCGCCGGAACCCCGCACGCGCGAGCGACCAGCACCCCCACGAACCCGACGAGCAGGAGCGGCGGCAGGAGATGACGAACCGGAAGGACAAGGCGGGCGAGGCGCATGACTGGGGAATCTACGACACCGGGCGCCGTTCTTCGGCGCGGCGTCAGAGTGTGCGTTCAAGTCGTCGTGCGGCACCGGGCCTGGAGTCGGGTCGGACCGGGGGAGTCGGGTCAGCTCCGGAGGCCCTTCTTCCTCCCAAACTTCTCGACGATGGCTTCAAGCTCGGGCTTGACGTAGTAGATGAGGGCCTTGCGCGTCTGAACCTCGATCAGGAACCCGCGTTTCGCGAGCTCAGCGAGGTCCTTGCGCGCCGTGGGTCGGGTCACCATGTGACTTCGTGCGTGCGATGCGGCCGAGTATGCGTGATCCGGGTTCCGCAGCGCGTGCCCAAGGAGCGCGATCTGCCGATCGTTGAACTCGCCGCACAGCTTCAGCGCCTTGTGCGTGTCTTGAGCGACGCTCACCTTCTGGGCGACGTACGCATGCAGTTGATCGACGGCTCGCTTGAGCACGCCGAGGTGGTAGAGCGCGAAGTACGTCGCGTCGTTCTCGTCGCTCTCGGTGTAGACGTACGCCTTCGCGTACTCGCTCGGGGCCTTCCTGACGATCTGCGAGATCGAGATGAACTCGCAGAGCCGGTAGTCCGACTTCAGCATCGACCAGTAGAACAACGCCCGCGCGGTGCGGCCATTCCCGTCCACGAACGGGTGGTCGTAGGCCAACCAGAAGTGCAGCAGAACTGCGCGCAGGATCGGATGAAACCACGGCTCGTCGTCGCCGGCGTTGGCGAAGTCGCACATAGCTTTCATGCGACCCGGCAACTCTTTGAAATCCGGCGGCGAGTGGACGACCTCGCCGGTCCTCTGACTCACGACCTTGACGTCGTTTGACTTCCGGAACTGCCCAGCGAACTGAGGATCGAGTGTGCGATCCGTCACTTCCCGGTGGATCGAGAGGACCAGCGCCGGCGTCAGCGGCTCCTTCACCTTCGTGCGGATGAAGCGCATCGCGTTGAAGTTGTTGACGATCATGCGCTCGCTCTTGTCGCGAGGCGGACGACCCGAGCGAAGCATGTCGCTCGCCACCTCGCGCGTCGTCGCCGCGCCCTCCAGTTGGCTCGACGCAATCGCCTCCTCGATGAGCGCGCTCATGATGTAGCGGTCGCGCGTTCCCGGGTTGGTCAGTTCATCGCTCACCTGGGCGCGCCCGCTCAGGCTCCTGTCGATCTCGGAGAGTTGCCTCAGCAACACGTCGGGCAGCGCGATCCTGAACGGCCGCGATGCGGTGTCCCGGAACGGGAGCATGCGAGAGGCCGCCTGCCTCGCGAGCTTCATCCCTGCCCACCACTCTTCACGAGTCAGGCCCGCCGGCGGCGTTCGACGACGGAGATCCGCCCAGTGGAAGTACCGGTCCTTCGACGTGGGCGCGTGGGCGACAGCCTCGATGATCTTGCTGAGCGCAGCGGCGGTTCCGATGAGCTTCATCACGTCCGAGGGCGATGGCGGTTCGTCAGGCGGGCGCATCCAGTGAAACCTCCGGGGTCAGACTAGATCCGGCCCGGAGATGATCGGAAAGTTTTGGCAGAACTTTCCGATCCTTTCCGATCTCGACAAGAGCCCGGGCGACCACGCCTCCCGTCAGTCTCAACCCGTGAATCAAGGCCGACGTGAGCTCCGCGATGCAGTGCCCCGCCGCGTCGGCGTTATCCTCTCCCCCCATGCCGACCCCCGACGCCTGGCCGCGCGCTGAGTCGATGCTGCCGCTTGCGACGATCGTCCCCTGGGCGGCGGCGGCGTTTGCGCTCCTTGCGGCGAGCGGTTGCGCCTGCGTGCTCGACCGGCTCGCGGGGGCGTCGTCGCGGGATGCGTCGAAGATGGAGTCGGAGCTGTCGCCGGCGGCACGGGCGCTCGTGGCGCGGGTGTATGCCGACGTCGATCCGTCGCGACTGCTCGACTACCACGTCCACGTGGTCGGGCTCGGCGAGGGCGGCAGCGGGTGCTACGTCAACCCGCACATGCGGACGTGGGCGCACCCGGTGGATCGCGTGAAGTTCCTCGCGTACAGGAGCGCCGGGCGGATCCGCAACGAGGAGCACGCGGAGTCGGAGTTCCTCGCGCGACTCGTGGAACTGGCGCGCGGGCACCGCGGACGGTTCCTCGTGCTCGCGTTCGACGAGAACCGCGACGGCGCGGGTCGCGTCGTGCCGGAGAAGACGGAGTTCCACGTCCCGAGCACGTACGCGTTGCGCGTCGCAGCGGAGCACCCGGACCTTCTCGTCGCCGCAGTGTCGGTGCATCCGCTTCGGCCCGACGCGCTCGACGAACTCGACCGCTGCGCCGCGGCGGGCGCGCGCATCGTGAAGTGGCTCCCGAACGCGATGGGGATCGATCCGTCGGACCCGCGCTGCCTGCCCTTCTACGAGCGGATGCGGAAGCACGGCATGATCCTGCTCTCGCACGGCGGCGAAGAAGCGGCGGTGGACGCAGCCGAGGACCAGAAGCTCGGCAACCCGCTGCTGCTCCGCGCCGCGCTCGACGTCGGCGTGAAGGTGATCTGCGCGCACTTCGCGGGGCTTGGCGACGACGACGATCTCGACGATCCGGCGCGGCCGCGCGTGGCGTCGTGGCGGCTGTTGCTTCGGATGATGGAAGACCCGCGGTGGACGGACCTGCTCTTCGCGGACATCTCGGCCGCCACGCAGGCGAACCGCACGCCCGAGCCGCTCGGCACTCTGCTGCGCCGCGAGGACCTGCACGCGCGCCTCGTCAACGGAAGCGACTACCCGCTGCCCGCGGTGAACGTGGTGATCTCCACGCGGAAGCTCGCGCGGAAGGGCTTCCTGACGGACGCGGAGCGCGACGCGCTGAACGAGATCTACGACTTCAATCCGATCGTCTTCGACTACGCGCTGAAGCGCTGCCTCGTCGCGCGCGACGCCGACGGCACGGAGCACAGGTTCGCGGCGTCGGTGTTCGAGGAGCACACGGCGCTGCGCGCGCGGTGAGGGCTACTGCGGCGTCGCCCCCTCGAGCCCGCCGCGGTCGAGCTTGAGACGCTTCATCTGGCGGTAGAGCGTCGTCTTGTGGACGCCGAGGATCGCCGCAGCCTGCGTCAGGTTCCCCTCGGCGGCGCGGAACGCCTCGCGCACGGCCTCGTCGCTCAGCGCCTTCGGACGACGCGCCGTGCGCACGGTCCGGCCGGGATTCGGAACGTCAATCACGTTTCCCGCCAGGCGACCGGAACCCGCGGCGGTCCAACCGTCGGGGGCGGCGCGCATGTCCACGACGCGCGGCGCGGCGCGGAGCGGCGAACGTGACGGTGCGGCGGGCGCGAGCGTCGTCGGCGGGATCAGGATCGGCGCGCGGCCGGCCTGCTGGTCCTCGCGCAGGTCCACGTTCCAGGCGCCGGCAGCGAAGTCGCCGCGTTCGGCCTCCCACTCGAGGAGCGCGCTCCGCGGGATGACCTCCGACGTCGCCTCGACGTAGAGACGCTCGAGCACGTTCCGGAGCTCGCGGACGTTGCCGGGCCACGCGTAGTCCTGCAACGCGCGCATCGCCTCGGGCGACACGCGGCCGACGGCCCGGCCGTACCGCGCGTTGAACGACGCGAGGAAGTGCTCGACGAGTACGGGCAGGTCTTCTCGACGATCGCGGAGCGGCGGTGTGTGGATGCGGAGCACGGCGACGCGGTGGAAGAGGTCCTCGCGGAACCAGCCCTCGGCGATGCCGCGTTCGAGCGACGCGTTCGTCGCGGCGACGATCCGAACGTCGGCCCGCAGTTCCTTCTCGCCGCCGACCCGCTCGAACGTGCCGTCCTCGAGCACTCGCAGCAGCTTCGCCTGCACGCGCAGCGGCATGTCGCCGATCTCGTCGAGGAACAGCGTCCCGCCGTCGGCCCGCTCGAAGCGTCCGCGGTGCGCGCCGACGGCGCCGGTGAACGCGCCGCGCTCGTGGCCGAAGAGCTCCGACTCGAACAGCTCTTCGCCCACGGCCGAGCAGTTCATCGCGAGGAGCGGACGGTTGCGCCGCACGCTTTCCGCGTGGATCGCGCGGGCGACGAGTTCCTTGCCCGTCCCCGTCTCGCCCGTGACGAGCACCGGCGCGTCGGCCGGGCCGTAGACGGCGATCTTGTGCAGCACCGCGCGGACGCCCTCGCTCGTGCCGAGGATGCCGTGGCCCGGGCGGCCGAGCGGGTACGAGATCGGGGGAACGTCGCCCGGCATCACTCGTCCTCCGCGGCGCGGCGTTCGGCGTAGCGCAGTTGCGCGGCCTCGACCTCCGGAAGGTGCTTCTCGGCCCAGTGGCAGACGGCGCGGAGCGGACCGAGCAGAGTCTTCCCGAGGGGCGTGAGCCGGTACTCGACCCGCGGCGGCACGACGGCGTAGACGCGGCGATCGACGAGCCCGTCGCGCTCCAGGTTCCGAAGGGTCTGCGTCAGCATCTTCTGCGACACGCCGTCCACGCGGCGGCGCAACTCGCTGAACCGCATCGTGCGGTCGGAGAGCGCATAGACGAGGATGGTGGCCCACTTGTCGGCGATGCGCTCGAGCACCTTCTGCGTCGGACAGTGCGACGAGAAGACGCTCGGGTCGGGCGGGAACGGAACCGCCGGAGCAGCGGCCTTCGCGGCGGCGGACTTGGGCGCGACTGACACGGTGGGCCGGGGCCTTCCTCCGCAGCGCGTTCGGGACTCTCGGCGGCGTCGGTCACCCGGGGGTGCGTACACCACGCCGAAACACTGAGGCGCACTGCGGTCTGTAGAGACGGATTCTACACGAACACGCGGACGATTCCCGACGCCGCGGCGCCGGCGACGTCACACGAGGAAGTACGACACCACGAGGAGCATCGGAACGAGCACCGCAACGCTGTAGACCATGTATCCGAAGAAGCCGGGCATCCGCACGCCCGCCGACTCGGCGACCGCCTTCACCATGAAGTTCGGGCCGTTCCCGATGTAGGTGATCGCGCCCATCAAAACCGCGCCAAGCGAGATACCCGTGAGGATGGCCGGGCCGCCTTCGGCTGCGAGCAGCGTGCGTAGGTTTTCGGACGTCACGTTAGCTGCGGGGTCAACCCCGTTGAGATGACTGGCCGCGACCGACGTGAACGTCAGGTACGTCGGCGCATTGTCGAGGAACGCCGACAGAGACCCGGTCACCCACAGGAACTGGCGCGGAGTGTGTACGCCCAGTTCGGCGCCGTGGCCTTCCAGATAGCGAAGCGCGGGGATCATCGTGACGAAGATGCCGGCGAACAGCACCGCCACCTCGACGATCGGTCCCCAGGTGAACACGTTGCGTTCGCGGGGCGCCTTCGGCAGGAAGAACAGCGACACCAACGTGCACGCGACCAGGATGCCGTCGCGGAGAAGCGAGTTCTTCGTGACCAGCGCGACCGCGGCCACTACGACGGCGAGCAGGACGAGGTTCGCCTTCCCGGCGACGTGCACGGGTTCGACGTGTTCGCGATCGAAACGGAGCGCAGCGGGGGTCTCGGTCTTCGCCGCGCGGGAGTCCCAGATGAAGTACGTGAGGAGCAGCGCTGCGTTGATGCCGAGCCACTGGGGCCAGAGGCCGAACGTCCACGTGAACGGCACGCCGCGGAGGTAGCCCATGAACAACGGCGGATCCCCGAGCGGCGTGAGGAGGCCGCCGCAGTTGCTCACGATCAGGATGAAGAACACGACCGTGTGGACGACGTGCTGACGCTCACTGTTGGTGCGCAGGAGCGGGCGGATGAGCACCATCGACGCGCCGGTGGTTCCGATCACGCTCGCGAGCACCGCCCCCAGCGCGAGGAACCCCGTGTTGACGCGCGGCGTGGCGCGCAGGTCGCCGCCGACGAAGATCCCGCCGGAGATGACGAAGAGCGACCCGAGCAGCACGATGAACTGCTGGTACTCGTGCGCCGCGTGCCCGAGATCGGTCAGGCGGCCGGTGGCGACGCACCAGATCGCAACGGGCAGGGCAAACACGGCGGCGACGATGCCGCGGTTCCGGTTGTTCTCCCACCAGTGGTGCGCGACGAGCGGGAGCGTCGCGATGGAGAGCAGAAGCAGCGCGAACGGGGCGACGATCGCGAGCGGGATCTCGAGTGAGGGATCCACGGCTACGCCCGTGTCCCAACGAGTCGCGACGCAACATCGTTCGGTTCGAAAGTGGATGTGACGGACAGACTCGCCAAGCTGGAACTCCTCCTCCGCCTTCGCACCCTCGCGAAATCGGATCCTCTCACATACGTTCCCGAGACCGTTGGAAGACGAGGAAACCGCGCGTGCGACCCGGATGTGGCTGGAGCACCCGCGCAGTCGGCCCGACCGCCGCGCACACCGCGTGACTGGAGACGTTGCGCCGCCGTCGCTGCCGCGGGAACCTTGGCCGCCATGGACCACGACCTCGCCCCCGGCTTCAGACTGCGCCGCGACCCGACGACCGGCGACCGGTGGATCGAGTGTTCGCTCGAAGGAGCGGACCTGGAGAACGCGCCGATCCTGAACAAGGGAACCGGCTTCTCGCAGGACGAGCGCGACGCGTTCGGCCTGACGGGACTCCTCCCGCCGCGGTGCGTGACGATGGGCGAGCAATCGGAGCGCGTCTTCGCGAACTACCGCGCCCAGACCACCGACCTCGCGCGGTACGCGGCGTTGCAGGCCCTCATGGACCGCAACGAGACTCTCTACTACCGGCTGCTCGTGGACCATCTGGAGGAGATGCTTCCGATCGTCTATACGCCGACGGTCGGTCAGGCGTGCCAGCAGTTCGGACGTCTCTACCGCCGCGGGCGCGGCGTCTACTTCACGCCGGAGACGACGATCGCGGTGGACCGCATCCTCCGCCGGTGGCGGTACTCCGACGTCCGCGTGGTCGTGGTGACCGACGGCGAACGCGTGCTCGGACTCGGCGACCTCGGCGCGGGCGGCATGGGCATCTCGATCGGCAAGATCTCGCTCTACGTGGCGGGCGCCGGCATCCACCCGGCCCGCACGCTTCCGGTCTGCCTCGACGTCGGGACGAACAACGCGCGACTGCTCGACGACCCGCTGTACCTCGGCACGAAGCGGGAGCGTGTGCGCGGCGACGCCTACGACGCCCTCGTGGACGCCTTCGTTCACGGCATCCGCGAGCGGTGGCCGAAGGCGATGATCCAATTCGAGGACTTCGCGATGGGCAACGCGCTCCGATTGCTCGACCGCTACCGCTCGGACTTCTGCTGCTTCAACGACGACATCCAGGGCACCGGCGCAGTCACGGCCGCGGGCGTCCTCGCGGGACTGCGACTCACGGGTCAGAAGATGGAGGACCTGCGCGTGCTGATCGCGGGCGCCGGGGGCGCCGGGATCGGGATCGCACGGGCGCTCCGCGGGGCGCGCATCTGGATGTGCGACGTGGACGGACTCCTCACGACGTCACGCGCGAACCTGGTCCCTGAGCAGCGCCCGTTCGCTGTTGACGACGCCCCGGCGACGCTGGCGGAAGCCGCCGTGCGCGTGCGCCCGCACGTGCTGATCGGCGTCACGGGCAAGGCGGGCACCTTCACGCAGGAGATGGTCTCCGCGATGGACGGACCGCGGCCGATGGTCTTCCCGCTCTCCAACCCGACGTCGTGCGTCGAGTGCACGCCGGACCAGGCGCGCGAGTGGACCGGGGGGCGCGCGATCGTCGCCACGGGGAGTCCGTTCCCCGGCACCTCGCAGTGCAACAACGTCTACATCTTCCCCGGCATCGGTCTCGGCGTGACGGCGTGCGACGCTTCGCGTGTGACCGACGCGATGGTCCGCGCCGCCGCCGAGACGCTCGCGGCGATGGCACCCATCTCCGACGGCGGGAGCCTCTACCCGCCGATCCGCGACATTCGGCTCGTCTCCCGCGAGGTCGCATTTGCGGTGGCGCGGCGGGCGATGGACGACGGCGTGGCCGCTCCGCAGACCGACGACGCGTTGCGCACGCGCATCGCCGACGAGGTGTGGGAACCGGCGTACGTGCCCTACCGGCGACCGCGCGACCCGATTGCCGCAGTGTGATTCGAGTCTCCAGCCCCCTTCTCAATCCCCCACCCGCGTGGTAGGCTCCGCCGGTCCGGTCGCGCAGAACCGGCAATCCGGAGGTTTCATGCACGTCTCCCGCCGTCACGTCGCCCTGCTCGCACTCGTCGCCGCGCCGCTCATCCTCCCCGGGTGCTTCCCGAAGAGCAGCGCCCCGGCGGACGTCATCGCCGACACGCTCATGCTCGTGGTGGGCGCGAGACCGAGTAAGTCGCAGGCGGCCAAACCGGTGAAGCTCGCGGGCTCGACCACGATCCCGACCACGGTCACGATCGGCGGGCTCACCGGCACGTACGACGTCACCCTCAGCGGCATCGGTTCGTTCTCCGGCACCGCCAAGGTGCACGGCGGGCGCTCGGTCGCAATCGTGGACAAGGGAACCGACGGACTGAAGTCGGCGGTCCTGAACATCATCACCAGCACGTTCGACGAGACGCCCGTGCTGACGAAGGCGAAGGCCACGTTCAGCGGTCGCCAGACGACCGGCGGCGTGAAGAAGCTCTTCAAGGGCAAGATCGTGTTCAGCGGAACGATCCGCGGCGGCCTGAAGCTGAAGGGCACGATCCGCACGTCCGGCGACCTCGAAGCGGCACGCGTGAATCAGTAAGTGGCTGTCCGAGAATAAGTGGCGCACTTGGCTGCGCTCCAGCGAGCCGGCTGCAAGGCGGGCGAGGCGGGCCAACTCCACGGAGCGAGTTGCGCGCCGAGCCCAACGCAGCAGCAGGCCGCGGGAGTAGCAGCGGCGAAGCCGGCGCGCGGCTTGCACTCTCATGCATCGCGCGTTCGCGACTCTGCGACCGCAAGCCGCGTGACCAAGTGTGTCAGTTATTCTCGGACGGCCACTAACCCGGACAATTCACGAGGGTTTGCGCCTGGACGAGCCTGCGGGCCGCCCGCTGCGTTGGGACCCTTGCGTGGCTTGATGAAGCCCACGCTGCGGGTCCCGCCTTGCGGTCAGCTCCGCAGATCTCGTCCAGGACGGTGTGTCGTGGCTCGAACGCGCTTCGA